>CAZUCD010000176.1:0-2343 GCA_964618855.1 uncultured Candidatus Sumerlaeota bacterium | reverse complement strand
GGATTCGCGCCGGCGCCACCCGCAAGCGGGTTGAGGCCACCACCAGGAGGCGGCCCCCCACGGCCACCGCCGCCTGCGGCGGCCGCCTGGACGACGCCGGGAAGCCCCGGCGCAAGCTCACCCGGAAGGAGTGCGTAGGGATCAATCAGGACCTTTTCGGTCTCCTTCTGTCCCTCGGCTCCGGTCGGGAGGGATCCCGGGCCCTGGATCTGGATGCGGCGCATGCCGCGGGCGCTGAGCCGGTTGGTCTGGATCAGGAGCATCAACTCGAGTCCGGTCTTCAGGCGCGCCTCGTCGCGTTCAAGGACGCCGTCCCGGGCAGCCGCCGTGCCCGAGCGGTCGGGTGACGCGGGGCGGCCATTGATCTGGCTGTCGATGCGCTGGGCGCGCTCGCGCTCCTCCTGACGGAGGAGCGGATTCACGAGGACCCGCTTCACGATGGTATCGGAGAGGTCGTAGAACTCAGTCGAGAGCGGGCCGTAGTTGATCTCTGCACGGTCGATGCAGTGGTCGAGCGCCTTGAACTGGAGCTCGACAAACTCGGGCTGCATCGCGGCGGCGTTGGCAAGGTTGCGCGCCACGTCGTCCGGGGAGACCCGGTCGTACGACTCGAGTGCCGCTCCATACGCGATGGCGGCCTTCTCGTTGAGAAGTTTCTCGCTCTCCGGCTTCAACAGGTGAAACGAGTAGCTTCTTTCCGCCCCGGCGATGGCGCCGAGGGAGGCAATCAAAGCCGCGAGAATCAGTCGTTGGCGCATGGCTTCCCCCTATGATCGCGGGAAGAATCCCCGGTCCCCCCGGCGGGTTCAAGCAGTTTTGCGCACCGGCTGGCTAGGGTTTGCGAACGTATGATGCCGGTCCCCCGGGGGGAAGGGACGTCGGCATGCTGCGCCGCAACTCTGCCAGTCTCGCGTCGAGTTTTCCCCAAGCCTCATGAACGTCGGTGTTGATGGCGTCCAAGCGGGTGGGGAGGCCCTCCAACTCCGAGTCGTCCGGAACCATGCCGAAGGTGTCCAGCCAGGGGAACAGCACGTCGGCTGCGAGTCCCCCGGTCGGGGCAAGGATGCCATCGGGGGGCGAGAACTCCGCCGCGAGCGGGTCCACACCGACACGCTGGGCAAGGGGTGCCAGCAGGTACAGGGACGTCGGGGATTCGCCCGGGAACTCGGCCGCCCGCGTAATGGCGCAGGCCCTTCGGACGAAGAGCCCGGCGAGGTCCTCGCGCGGCGGGTCGAGCCTGAGCGCCGCGTCGGCTGCGGAGAGCGTGGGCCATAGGATGTCCTCCCTTGCGTTGGTCCGGCTGACCGTCTCGCGCCAGCGCGTGGCGCGCATCGCGTAGAGCGCCACGGGGACCTGCGAGTCGAGCGGGGGGTGCCCGCCGTCGAGCAGCATCCGCCCGTGGTTCTGCGCAAGGCGGCTCATGGCTCGGTCGAAGAACTGGTGCCGCTCCCCAAGGCGACTGCGGATGATCGACAGGCTCATGCGGCCCGCCAACTCGGCGTGCTCGAAGTCGCCGATGTCCACGAGGCACGGCATCAGGTTCATGTAGAGGATCGCCATGTTGGGGTGGTTTTCCCCGTAGGTGCGCTGGATGGCGGGGACGACCTCGGCCAGCAACTCGAGGGACTCGCGCCACTTTTCGCGGGACCCAAGGTGCGCGGCCAGGTTGTTCATGATGGCGTGGGTGTTCGGGTGGTTTGGTCCGCGCAGTCGGCGGGAAACCTCGATGGCCTGCCGGTATCGCTGGACGGCCTCCTCGTCCTTGTTCTGGTAGGAGAGCGCGCTTGAGAGGAAGATGAGCGGCTCGAGGATGCCGACGTCGGAGTACTGGCCGTCCTGCGCGCGAATGTCGATGATCCGGCGGAGCATCCCCTCGGCCTCCTGGGGGCGGCCGGTCTGGAGGAGTATCTCGCACAGGGTCATGGTGGATCGGGTGCTCGCGGGATGGGACTCCCCGAATGTGCGCCTGAGACGGGGAATCAGGGCACGGGCCTCGCCCTCGGCCTCCTTGAGGTTCCCCGTGTCCACGATCAGGTTGAGGCGCTGGACTTCCATCCCCATCAGGATGTCCTCGGGCGTTGCCAACTGTTCGCGCAGGAGGACGATGCACTCGTCGACCTGCTGTCGGGCGGTTGCGTAGTTGCCGAGGTCGCGTTCGGACTCCGCGAGCTGTGAAAGGAGCGCGGCGCGCATGGCCATGTTCGTGGGATGCGCGCGGACCTGGGAATCCAGGAGCGCGGCGCGCACGGCATGGGCCTCCCTGATCCGTCCAACGGATCTCAGGGCGTCGGAGTGCGGATCCAGCGCATCGATCGCCTGCCTCGAGTCGATGCCGTGCCGTCG
>CAZUCD010000175.1:0-7209 GCA_964618855.1 uncultured Candidatus Sumerlaeota bacterium | reverse complement strand
CCACGCCCGTCAGAACCGTAGCGGAAACTCGCCGGGAAAACTGGGGGAGGTCCACCGGAACCCCGGGTTGACAAGTCGGCGGTCCGCGGCGCTACCTAATGGGCAGGTGATTGCCCGCTTCATCCCCGAGGAACCCCGTGCCTCGCCTTCTGCTGCTGCTTGTGGTCCTGCTGGCCTTTCCCGGCGCCATCCTCCGCGCCCAGGATGCCAAGCCCATTGTTCCGGTCGATCCCAAGATTGGCGAGGCCTTCCCGGACTTCGAGGGCAAGGACCCGGCCGGCAACCCCGTGCGGCTGTCGGACTACAAGGGGAAGGTCGTCCTGATCGACTTCTGGGCGACGTGGTGCGGCCCGTGCCTGCGTGAACTGCCGAATGTCATCTCGACATACAACACGCACCACGCGGCGGGGTTCGACGTCATCGGCATCAGCCTCGACCAGGACGCGCGTGCGCTCGACCACTTCCTGAAGGACCCGAAGACGGCGCTTCCGTGGAAGACGATCTACGACGGCGGGGGCTGGGGGGCCGAGTTGGCGCAGCGCTTCGGCATCCAGTCGATCCCCGCGACGTACCTGCTCGACCGCAACGGCAAGCTCGTGGCGAAGGGCCTGCGCGGCACGCAGCTCGGATCGCGCGTGGCGCGGCTCCTCGACCCGAACGCCCCGCCGCCGCTAGAGGACCTGCTCCCCGACTTCGTGAAGGCGGACGACGCGGCGGCGGCCTCGTTCCTCCCCCGGATCGAAGCGGCCCGCAAGGCCGCCTCGCCCGAGGAGGTGGGCATCGCGGTCACCCGCGCGATGGATGGGGAGGGGGTCCTGCCCGCGAGGGCGGAGTACCTGCTGGGGCTGCTGCCGCCGGATGACGGCGACTTGGGTGCGGACGACCTGAGCTTTGCGGACCTGCGGGCGCTGGTGCTCTTCCGGGCGGGGAGACACGCGGAGGCCGCAGCGCTTCAGGAACGCGTCGTCGCGGGGATCGACAAGCTGATCAGCACGGAGTATCCCGAACGCTACCGCGAGTCGCAGCGCCGCTCGACGGGATACACGATGCCCTGCGTGAAGCTGGCGCTGTACTCTGCGAAGTCCGGCAACGTGGACCGGGCGCGCAAGTTGATCGAGATGGTGGACGCCGTGCCGAACAAGCGGTCCGGCGAGTTCTTTTCCACGAACCAGTACTACCGGCAGGCGAAGGAGCTGCTCGGCCCCCCGACACCGGCCGCGGCGGCAGGGACCCAGCCATGAGCAACAGCTCGTACGACTTCGAGGTTGAGGACAGCCACGACCGGCCGACCCGGCTGGAGATCGCGCTGCCCAAGTTCGGTCCCCCGGCCCCGGTGCCCATGCGCGTCACGACCCTGCGCGCGCTCGGCGCCGCCTCCACCGGGGGACTTCGCGAGTTCCACCGCCACCTCGCCGCCGCGCTCGAGACCACGCCCCCACGCATCGTCGTCGACATGAGCGAAGTCGCCGCCATGGACAGTTCGATGCTCTCGCTCCTCATCACCGCGCTGCGCACCTGCCGCGAACGCGGGGGCGACATGCGCCTGTGCGCCTTCCAGCCCGAGGTCCGCCTCACGATGGACTACCTGCGCATGGACCGCGTCTTCAAGATCCACGAATCCGAAGTGGACGCCCGCAACCAGCTCGAACTCGCCATCGGAGATTGAGAAACAGGGGCCGGAATCCGCTGACGCGGCGTCCCTGGCCCCTCGCGCCGCCTCTTCTTTCCCCCGGACTCGGGGGTCCGGCCCCTAGTAGTCCTGCCAGGCGCCCATGCCGGCGGCGGGGGCTTGGACTCCGAACGTGATGCGCGAGTCGGTGCCGCCGACGTCACCGGCCGTTCCCGCCGCGTTTTCGTAGTTCGACCAGCCGCCGGATGCCCAGTCGACGATCGTTTCCGGACGGGCGTCGAGGGCGAGCCCCGACATGTCCTGCGCGGTGATGTTGAGTGTCACCGTTGCGCTCGCGGCGACGGGTATCGAGCCCGGCACGGTGAAGCTCGCGAGGAGGGCGTCGTCCTTGTACTGGAGGTAGCCGGTCCCTGCGCCGCCGGGCGTGTTGCGCCAGGCGGCCGTCGTGAGCGGGACGCTGATGTTGATCGGCGACCCTCCATCGCCGGTGCCGGTGAGTGTGATCGTCGGTGAGAGCGCGACGGACTGTCCCGTGTGGTTTGCGATCGATCCGCCGGTGTCGCGCCACCTCATCGGCTTCGTGAAGGAGAGCCAGAGGCTGTACGTCTCGCCCTTCACGAGGGGGAGGTTCGCCGTGCGGTTGAGCGTGCGCGTGGTCGGGGACGCCGCGTCCCAGGAGCCCTCCTGGACGACCGTGCCGGAGCCGACATGGGTGACGCGGAATGCACGCACGCTCGGTGGGCCGGAGATGAGGTACCACGCGAAGAGCTGCCCGCGCGCGATGTCGTCGCGCACGCGCGCAACCTGCGACTCGGGGAGAATGAACCCGCCCCCCCACACCGAGTTGCCCCCGTACTCGGTCAGGCCCGAGGCGGGCTCGATCTCCAGCGTGTAGGAAATCGCATCGTACTTGTAGGCGAAGTACTCGTCCGTCGCACCGACCGGGGCGGATGAAGGCGAGTACGAGTAGTTCGAGCCGTTCACGGTCCCCACGGCCGCGATGATGCGGGGGACGATCTGGCCGCGCAGGGTGTTCGTGCGCGTGTTGGATGTCTGCGGGGTGATGAAGACCTTCGTGTAGGAGTGGTTGTCCGTGTAGAGTCGCAGGCGGTTGCCGGGGACGATCGCCTCCGCGCCGTAGAGTGCGCTGCTTTCCGGTTCCGAGGAAACCCCCGTGCCGTAGTAGGTTTGCGAGGTCGGATCGGAGGATCCCCCGCCATAGCCGGACTGGTGGTTGCGGTTGACGTCCACGCCGAGCTGACGGTCGGGCATCGTGGTGATGACCTCGTCGACGCCGCGCATGTTCTTGCGGCGCTGTCGCCCATCGTCGGCCGCGCCCGACTTGGACGTGGACGTGAACTGGGCCGGAAAGCGCTGCGACTGCATGAAGCCGTCCACGTTGAGGACCGGGACGATCACGATGCGCAGGTTCTCCAGCAGGTACTGGTGGAAGGACGCGTCGGCCTTGTTGGCGACGAGGCGCTCCATGATGCCGGTGGTGACCTCCGGCGGGCCCCACTCGCGCGCGTGGACTCCGCTCACCATCAGGACACCCGGCTTGGGTCCCCCGCCGGGAAGCGCGTTCGTCCCCGTCAGGACGTACGCCCAGACCGCGCGCCCCGCGGTCGTGGTCCCGACCTGCTGCCCTGTCACCTCGTCGTGCAGCAGCATCAGGTCCTGGTGGCGGGCGAAGAGGCTGGCATGGTCGCGGAACCCGGCGAGCGGGGTCTGGCTCGCGACGGGCATCGGGGGCGGGATGCCGATGGCGAGGTTGCTGCCGGTGTTGCTGGACTGCGTGTAGGTGTACACGGACTGCGCCCGCGCCGTCGATGCGGCGAGCAGGGCGGTGGCGAGGACGGCTGCATTGCGGATCATCGTCCGGCCACCTCCGCGCGGAGCTGCGCGTCCACGTCCGGCCGGGCGGCGAAGCGCGCGAGGAAGTCCGCGCCGCGCGGGGTGCGCGCGAGCCTGAGCGCAAGGACCAGACGCGCCTGCGCGGCGCGCGAGGTCTCCGCCATCAGCATTGAGCCGAGTCGCTCGATGAGTTCCGGGTCGTGGGCGCGGGAGAGCGCCAGCGCCGCCGAGCCGCCCAGCTCCGGGTCCGGGAGGAGTCCGACCAGTCGCTCGCGCGCCGGGCCCTCACGGGCCGCAAAGTGTCCCATCGCGAGAACCGCGGCGGAGGCCGTCTCGGCACGCGCGACGCCGGCCTCGAAGAGCGGCATCGCAGCCTCCTCGCCGTGGGTGTGCACCCAGCCGAGCACGCGCAAGGCGTACCTCTCCGGTGCGTGGCGGATGATGCGCTCCTCCGTCCGCGGGTCGCGCGACACCGCGCAGCAACCCTCCAGCAGCGCCGCAACAGGCTCGTGCGAGACGAGGACCGGGTTCATCGCCAGGATCGCCGCCTCGATGGCGGGGATGCGCTCCCCCGTGTACACGGCGTCGATCATGCCCTGGGCGAAGGGCCCACGCTCCTCCGAAAGCTGGCCGATGAGGGCACGCAGGTCCCCCGCGGCGAAGAGGCGCTCACCCTCGAGGCGGCCGTCGAGCTGGACGCGGCGGTCAAGCGCCTGCCGCGCCGCCTCCGCGATGGGGAACACGGGCTGTTCCACGTGAGTCCGGCAGGCCGGCTCCAGGTAGGTCACCTCCGACTTGTACTCCAGGAAGGCGCGCAGCAGGTCGAGTTCCGCCGCGTCCTGAAGCGGACCCTGCCCAATGCGGAGAAGGGACTCGTGGAGGAGGCGCTCGCGCGTGTGGGTCGGGAGGTCCGCACGGGCGCCCAGCGCGCGCAGGGCGTCGGCCAACTCGGGGCCGGAGAGCTTTGCGAGGCGCGCGGACTCGGCCTCGGCCCCGGGGCCGAGCGCCTCCGCAGCCGCGACCCCGGCGATCCACTGCGCACGGTCGCGCGCGATGTCTTGCGGGGCGTCGCCCTCCGCGAGGGCCGGAACCGCGGCGAGCGTTGCGGCGATGCCACATGCACCGTGAAGGAAACTGCGCAATGTCGGGCGTAAGTCCATGCGCGAGGGTACCTCGGCGGGGGATTCCCACGAAAGAGCAATATTCCGGCCCGTCGATCCCGACGATGGCACGGTTCTGGTCCCCCGGGGATTCGCGCCCCGAAAGGGGCAGTCCACGCGGGAGCCAATCGATGGGCCGGAATAGCTTGGCCACACAGCCGAACGGGAGACTATGGAACGGTTCCCACGGGAGGAAAGCCGCCGTGTCAGACAACGGGGCGGCGACCGGGAACCCAGCACACCACGAGGCGCGCGCGATGGCACCCGACTCCATGGAAGAGCACACCCACCTCGACGAGGCCCCCGTGGGGCTCCGCACGCTCGGCATCGAGCCGCTCGTGCGCGACCTGCTGCTTCGCGTGGGCGAGGACCCCGACCGCGAGGGACTCCTGCGCACGCCCGGGCGCGTGGACAAGTCGATGGCCTTCCTGACCGCGGGCTACACGATGGACGTCAACGCCATCGTCAACGACGCGCTCTTCACGGAGGACTACCGCGGCGTTGTCCTCGTGAAGGACATCGAGTTCTACTCGATGTGCGAGCACCACATGCTCCCCTTCTTCGGCGTGGCGCACGTGGCCTACATCCCGAATGGCAAGGTGATCGGGCTGTCCAAGATCCCGCGCATCGTGGAGGTCTTCTCGCGCCGGCTCCAGTTGCAGGAACGCATGACGGCGCAGGTGGCTGACTGCCTCGTGTCCCTCCTCCAGCCACTCGGCGTGGCCGTCATCACGGAGGCGCGCCACCTGTGCATGATGATGCGGGGCGTCGAGAAGCAGAACAGCTCGACGATGACGTCCGCCATGAGGGGCGAGTTCCTGAACAATCCGCAGACCCGGCAGGAGCTGATGAGCCTCGTGGCACCACAGCGGCGGTAGGAGAGGATCCTGGGGGTTGTGAAGGGTTTCGGGTGTCGGATTCAGGTGTCGGGATTCGGGTTCTGATCCCCGGTGGGGGCGGCGTCCTGCCTCCGCTGTGGCAAGGGGATGGACTCGGGCGCATGGGACTTTGGCCACGAACGCCGAAACCCGCCTTTTCACCCTTTCCCTTCCAACCAAGGGGGCGGAAGAAACACTTATTCAGTTCGCAGCAGGCGATTGAATATCCCCCGACCCTCCCGGTAGAGTACCCCAAGACCGGCGGGGCGACCCGGCCGGCGGAAGATGCCCAGGGAGTTTGCGGAAGGACTCGAATCGGCTGAGGAGCGCCGGCTGCTTGAGGCGGCCCGGCGTGGCGACCGTCCGGCTTACGGTCGTCTCGTGGAGGCGTTCCGCGAGCGGGCGTTCGCGGCAGCCTACGCCCTCGTCAACAACGAGGAGGATGCGCGCGACCTCTCGCAGGAGGCCTTCATCAAGGCCTTCCACGCGCTCGACCGGTTCGACCTCAAGCGGCCCTTCTACCCCTGGCTCCACCGAATCCTGCGCAATGCCTGCCTGAACCACCTCAAGCGGCATGGCGCCCACCGCAAGGTGTCCCTGGATGCCCTCGCCGAGGACGACCACATCCAATTCGAGGCCGACACGGCCGACCCCGTGGAGGCGATCCACGCCGAGCAGATGGCCCGGCACCTTCACGCCGCCATCGCCCGCCTCAAGCCCGAGTTCCGGGAGATCATCATGATGAAGCACTTCCAGGAGATGAGCTACGAGCAGATCGCGCAGGCACTCGAGATCCCCATCGGGACGGTGATGAGCCGCCTCTTCCACGCGCGGCGGAACCTTGCCAAACTCATGGAACCCCACAGGGATCGATAGGACAAGGGGACGCCATGCCAGCCAACGCGCCACTGCCGCTGACCGAGGAAACGATCGCCGCCTACCTTGACGGGGAGCTGAGCAGGGAGCAGCGCGCCGAGTTCGAGAAGCTCCTCGCGGCCCACCCGGAATGGCGCGCCATCGTCGCCGAGCAGGCCGAGGTGATCTCCGCCCTGAAGCCGCTCAAGGTGCGCGCCCCGAAGGCGAAGGTCTGGGACCACTACTGGGAGGAGATCGACTCCCAACTCGAGCGCGGGACGGGCCAGGCGCTGCTGTATGCGGGGGCGCTGCTCGTTGCCGGGGGCGCGGCGCTGACGCTGATCCTAGCGACCAACAACGTCGTCATCCGCGCGGGTGAAATCCTGTTCTTCCTTGGCATCGCGCTGCTGTTCCTCAAAGTCCTGCGCGGTCGCATGAAGGAAGCGCGACGGGACCGCTACCAAAGGATCCGCCGATGATGCTGCTGACGATCGACGCGGTGCCGGGCAGGCGCATTGCGCGCGTCTGCGGGCTTGCGAAGGGCTGTTCCGTGAGGGCGCTCCCCGGGGGCGCGGACGTGATCGCCGCGCTCAAGAACCTTGTGGGCGGCGAGATCCACGAGTACACGGCCGTGCTCGCCCAAACGCGCGAGCAGGCGCTCGACCGCCTCATCGAGGATGCGCTGCGGCTCGGTGCCGACGCTGTCATCGGCCTGCGGTTCGCCACCGCGGACGTGGTCGGCAACGGCGCCGAACTGCTCGTCTACGGAACGGCGGTCAAGCTGGCCCCCGCGGATGAGGGCGAAGGCGATGCGGGGTGAGGGGGGTTACGG
>CAZUCD010000174.1:0-7266 GCA_964618855.1 uncultured Candidatus Sumerlaeota bacterium | reverse complement strand
GGCGACGGTTGGCGTGGGGCGTTGTGTCGGGAAGGGAATCGGCGTCGGCGTCGGAACCATCGTGGGTGTCGGGACGGGGGTTGGCGTCGGGATGGGGGTGGGCGTCGGGTTCGGCGTCGGCGTCGTCACCGGCGTGGGTGGAGGCGATGGCCGTGGTATGGGCGTGGGCCCGGCCTGCGCCAGCAGCGTGGCGAGCAGGATCGCGCCCATGACGGCGAGTACGACCGGCACCTTCGTAGAGAGTTTCATGGAGTCAGTCCCCCCTCATGAAGAAGACCTGCCGATGCAGGGGGAGGTTGGGAAAGGCAGGGACTGGAACCGTTTTGGGCATGCCAAAAAATGGTTCCTGTCCCTGTTTTTCGCCTGTCAGTTCTTCGCCACGTCCGTCGCCTTGTCGCTTCCGTTCGGGGCGACCTCCATGTACATGCGCATCTGCTGGAGTGCCTCCTCAAGGATGATGTCGCGGTAGTCGTTGTTCTTGAAGCGCGGCGTCTTCGCCTTGAGGTAGAAGGGCGCGTTCTCGTTCTCCTCGGGGGCGACCTGCGGGGCTTCGTCCTCGAAGGCGCGGGGGTTCGGCGGATCGCCGAGCAGCCCGCGCTCAAGCACCTCGACCTCGTGCGCCTTGGGGATCGGGATGCCGATGTCGGGGGAGATGCCGAGCTGGTGGATGGTGCGGCCGGAGGGCGTGTAGTACCGCGCTGTCGTCAGGCGCAGTGCGCTCGTGCGCGGGTTGCCGTTCTTGTCGTCCACGAGCGAGCTGGAGAGGTTCTCGATGGTCTGGACGGAGCCCTTGCCGTAGGTGTTCTGGCCCGCGGGACCGACGACGAGGGCGACGTGGTTGTCCTGGAGCGCCCCGGCGACGATCTCGGACGCGGATGCGCTGCCGCCGTTGACGAGGACCATCATCGGCACCTTGACGAGTGCGTCGCTCTGCGCGCGTTCCTCGCGGTCCTGCCTGCGGACGCGTCCGCGGGTGGAGACGATGGGTGCGCCCTTGGGCAGGAAGAGGTCGCTGATGTCGATGGCCTCGCGCAGCAAGCCGCCCGTGTTGAACCGAAGGTCGAGGACGAGGGACTTCATCCCCTGGGCCTTCAGGTCGAGGATCGCCTTGCGCATGTCCGCGGTCGAGTTCTCCGCGAACCGCGAAAGGTGGATGTAGCCGATCCCGCCCGGGTACATCTTGTGGCTGACGGATTCGATGCGGATCGTCTGGCGGGTGAGGGTGTGCTCCTCCGCCTCGGTGAGGCCCTCGCGCCAGACCTTGATCTTCACGGAGGTGTTCGGCGGCCCCATGAGCATGTCCACGGCGTCGCGCGTGCTCATGTTTTCCGTGGTCTTGCCGTCGATCTCGATGATGCGATCCCAGGGCTGGATGCCGGACTTGGCGGCGGGGCTGCCGGGCATGGGCGCGATGACGGTCAGGATGCCCTGGCGCAGGGCGATGTGGATGCCGAGGCCGCCGTACTCCTTGCCGGTTTCCTTCTCGAGGTCCTCGAGCACGGTGGGGGGCATGTACTGGCTGTGCTCGTCGAGGATGCCCGTCATGCCGCGGAGCGCGGCCTCCAGGATCTCGCGGTCGTCCACCTCCTCGACATACTTGGCGCGGATCTGTGCGTAGACCTGCGCGGCGACGTCCGTGAAGCGGTAGAATTGCTCGTCGCCGGATGCGGCGCGGACGGTTTGCTCGCGCAGGCCGAGGGCCGTCACGGAACCCGCGAGGCAAAACACGGACGCGAAGAAGAGTCGCCTGTCGGAGGGGGGGGCATTGCGCCAGAAACCCATGTTGGAAGCCGCCGGTTGATCGATTCGCGGGCGCAAGCCATGCACACCCGCGGGGATGGTCGAGGCAAGATACGAGCCGACCTGCCCGTCCCTTCAAGAATCGCCCGGACGCCGAACGCTGTCAATGGGGGTGGATGGACCGCGCAACCCGCCCGACGCCTGCCCCGAAGGCGCGCCCGCGCGAAGGCGGCCCTCGAGCAGTTCCGCGCAGGGGCGGAGGCCGGCGCGGGACAGGCACGCGCGCGAGGCGTGGTTCCCCGGGTTGCAGCGCGCCGCCGGGACGAGCCCGCGCGCATGGCATTCCGCGCGCAGCCGCCCCACCAGGAAACTCCCGATTCCCCTCCTCCAATGGTCCGGATGGACCTCCATGAACAGGTCCGCGAAGGGCGCATTGTAGTGCGTCAGGATGCCGCCGGTTGCGACAACCCGCCCGGCCAACTCCAAGCCCCAGTCACCGACCGGCTCGACGTGGTGCGGGAAGATCTTTGGAAGCTCGGCGGAATCGATCCGCCGGAACAGAAGCGCGGAATCGGGGGCGGGCGGGGGCGGCGCCTCCGTGTCGCCGAACAGAATCGCCTGTGCCATCGGGTGGTCGGTGAACTCCAGGAGGAGGCGATGGAGCAGGAGGTCGTTGGACTGGGCGCGGATGCGATCGGCGCCGGACGCCGCCACGAGCAGGCGCAGGCAGTCCCCCGCGCGTCCCGCGTGCGAGGGGGCGAGATGGAGTTCGGTCACGGTCGTGCGGGGTTCGTCGCCCACGCCACCGACGAGCGCGTGTCCCACCGGCGCGCCCTCGAACAGGAACGCATAGGCATCCGAGAACCCGCGCGCCAACCACGAATGGTTGACGAACTGGGCGCCGAGGCCCGCGAGGAACTCCGCGCGGGAGGCTGCGATCCGGGCCGGGGTCGCGCGTTCGATGGTCGGGGGCATTCCAGGGCTCCTGAACGAAACCGGGGCCGGGACATGCGCCCCGGCCCCGATGGAATCGCCCGGTTGCAGGCCGGATCAGTAAGTGTACACGCGGATCGTGTAGCCCGTGATCGAGGACGCCTGGTTGTAGGACTGCACGCGGACCTTGTATGTGCCGGCTGCTAGGCTGGCTCTCGAGATCAACGAGTAGTACCCGTTGCCGCCATCGTCGTCGGAGACGATCAGCGAGCTGCCGGTGCTGTTGTAGAGCGAGAGGTACGTGTCGCCGTTGGCGGGGCCGTCGGTCTCGATGCGGATGTTGGACGTGGCCGACGTCGTGAACGTCACCCAGTCGGTGTCCGTGTTGGGGCTGATGTTGTGGGTCTGGGTGGCGCCGTTGACGGTGATGGCCTTCGCAGTGGCAGCGGTGTCATCGGCCTCGTAGGCATCGTTGCCGGTCGGGGTGGAGGTCGGCGTGGGGGTCGGCGTCGGGGTGGGGGTGGGCGTCGGTGTCGGAGTGGCTCCGGTCGTCACGGTCGCGGTCAGGGTGAAATTGATCGGGCCGCCGCTGTAGCCGTAGGCGCTGACGTACCACGTCCCGGCACCGGGGTTCGTGACGGAGAGGCTCTCGTTCGAGGTGCCGCTGTCAGACTTCGCGGTGTAGGTCGTGGTGGTCGGCTGGGCGCCCTGGCGGACGTAGAGGTCGGCGTCGGTGGGGCTGCCCGTCATGTTGACGGCGAGCTGCGTCGCGCCGGTGGGGACCGAGATCGTGTAGTTCTTCCACGAGCCGGCCGTCACGGAGGAGCTGACCGGAACGCCGCTGGTCAGGACCGTCGTGCCCGGCGTGGGGGTCGGGGTCGGCGTGGCGGTGGCCGTCGGCGTGGGGGTCGGGGTCGCCGTCGCCGTCGCCGTAGGCGTGGGCGTGGGGGTCGGCGTCGGCGTGCCGGAGGGGATCAGGAAGTCCTTCAGGATCGCCATGTGCTGCATGCCGGAGGCGCCGCTGTCCCCGGATTGAACCGGCGAGACCGCCGAGAGCGGCGTGTACACGCGGCTGTCGAAGACGAGGCCGTTGGTGTGCGAGTTCGAGCCGATCACGACCGCTGTCTTGATCGCGTTCAGGTCGCTGTCCACGAGGACGCGGTCATACGGGGAGGAGCGGCCCGCGTTCGTGTTGGAGTTGCCGGACTGGTCGGCGGGATGGGGCGAACCGGTGTTCACGACGGAGGAAAGGGTCGTGAGGCACGCCTCCGAGTTGCTGTACGTGTTGAAGTCGCCGCCGATGACAAGATAGTCGGCCGCGGGGACGTTTGCGTTCACCCAGTTGCGGACCACGGTCGCCTGGTTGTTGCGCGTCGTCGAGTTCGTGCTGCCGCTGGATGCCTTGAGGTGGACGCTGATGACCCAGAGGTCCTTCGACCCGGGGATGTCGATGCGCGCCCAGGCATGGTCGCGGTCGCCGACATAGGTGTCGTCGATCTCGCCCGAAGCGACGATCGGGTAGCGGCTGATGATGCCGTTCGGGATGCCGGAGGTCGCGGGCTCGCGGTAGTACTGGAAGCTGGTGCCGAAGGCCGTGTCGACGAAGGAGCGCCACGCGGTCGCGTTGTTCGCGCCGTAGTTGAACTCCTGGATCATCACGATGTCGGGGTCCAAGCCCTGGAAGATGCGGATGCCGTGGCCCGGGTCGTAGGACTGCGCGGAACCGCTGGTGATGTTCGCGGCGCACAGGCGGATGCGGGTCTGGGCTTCGGCTGGTGCGGCGGTCGCGGCGAAGAGTCCTGCGGCGAGGAGGAGCGCCGCGGCAGAGCGTCGTGTCGCGCCCGCCGAAGCAATTAGTTTCGGTAGTGCGCGGAGGGTCTGCAACATGGCGGTGACTCCTGGCGATTGGGGGGGCGGGCGATTTTCGCCCTGCTTTTCCAGTAGAACGTTTCAGGAAGCCACAGACGATGCTCCATGTCAAGCCCTCAGATTAAGAAAAAAAATCAGGGCAAAAATGGCCGGGGCTGCGACGGGCAGGGACGCCTGATTTTGCTGTTGTTGTGGAGGGAGACTCCCCAGCCCCTCAGGGTTTCCCGGACTCGAAGTTCAGGAGGGCCAAAAAACACTTAAAAATCTGACTTTTGCGAATCGGACCCCTAGAACGACTCGACTTGCGCTTGGGAGCGCCTTCGCGACGCGAACAAGTGCCACGCGATCACCGCACCCAGCGCACCGCACACGTCCGCGATCCAGTCCATCGGATCCCCCGTCCGGCCCCGGTTCGCGATCGACTGCCAGAGTTCGTCCGTCGCGCCCACGAGCATCACCCAGCCCACCGCGGCGAGCGCCAGGCTGGCGGAGACCCGGCGGTTCCCTGCCGCGCGGAGCACCAGCCAAGCCAGGAGCCCATACATGCAGAAGTGCGCGGCCTTGTCGGTCGGGATGAATCCAAAGCCGAAGCCGAGCTTCGGGATTTCGCTGGCGGGGCGCTGGCCGACGAAGAGCACCGCGAAGGTGTACGCAGCCGCCAGGGCGACGCGCCCGCGCGAGGCAAATCGGAGTCCCGCTTCACCCGATGCACCGCGGGGCCGGCTCTTCATCGTGGATGGCTTCGGTCGGGCGGGTGGTCGAAACGACGGATGCTATGGTGCGATTCCAGCCGCCAGCGCCGCGAAACCGAGGGCCATCACGCCGAGGCCGCACACGCAGGGCAGCGCGTTGAACACGAGTCCCAGCCAGGCGAACAGCCGCTTCTTGTTCTTCTCGAAGAACGCGCCAATCGCGAGGAAGAGCCCCACGACATTGAGCCCCATCGCCCCCATGATCGCGAGGCCGAGGAGCTGGGCCTGCGGCGAGTTTTCGTCCATGTTCGGCCCCGCCACCGTCGCCACGACCATCGCGACGCCGAAGACCACCCATCCGACGACGGCGATGGCGACGGATATCTTGCCCGGGGTGCTGTGCGTTTCCGGCACGGCGGCGGCGGCATAGTAGCCCGGGTGGGCGTATCCCTGCTGCTGCGGGTACTGCCCCTGTGCGGGATAGCCCGGATACTGCGGATGGCCCTGTTGCTGGGGCGGGTAGGCGCCCTGCTGGGGGTACTGGGACCATTGTCCCTGCGGGACGCCGTACTGGGACGGCGGCGTCGCGCCCTGGGGCTGTCCCTGCGGATCCGAGGGAGGCGGGAGGGGAGGCGGAGTGGATGACATGAGTGGTTGGCGGAAGGGTGTTACCCGCCCTGAGGCGCGGATGCGAGCGCAATTCACCCGCGCCGGTGCCGCACGGCGACTTTGCGGGCTGGACACCCCGAGTCGTGTCTGCGAGCAATGGACCTCTCGAATCTTTTTGGGGGGAAGTTCCATGTCCGACCACGCAGCCGGTGTTCCACCCCCGCCCGTGCCGCCGCCTCCCGGGCCCCAGGCCGCGCCCCCCATGGGGCAGGACCCCGCCGTGGCCCTCTTCCGAAGCCGCGCGGGATGGTTCTATTGGCTGGCGGGGCTCTCCTTGGTGAACTCGATCCTGCTGCACACGGGCATGGGGATTCAGTTCATCTTCGGCCTCGGGCTGACGAGCGTGGTGGATGCCGTTGTCCTCGGCGACGGCGCCCCGAGCGCGGGGACGCGGATGATCGGGCTGGGCCTCGACGCGGTGATCGCGGCCGTGTTCGCGGCATTCGGCTTCGCGACGATCCACCTTGGGTGGCGGTGGGCGCTTTGGGTTGGGCTGGTGCTGTACGCCGTGGACGCCGTGCTGTGCCTGATGGCCGGTGCCTGGATCGAACTCGCGGTGCACGCGTATGTGCTGCTTCAGCTCGGGCTGGCCGCGGGGGCGTCGCTGAAGCTCCCTCCCGGGCCGGTGGCGCAAAAGTAGGCGGGGCCGCCCGTTGGACGGCCCCGCGATGGCCTGCGGATGGATGATCGTTGTGGGTCCGGGGCCGCAGAAAACCACGGCCCAGTGCCCGTCCTGCGCCGGTCGTGCTGCCTAGTTGGCCTCGGGGCCGCGGGGGCCGTTGCCGAGCGCGTTGCGGTCCCAGTCACCGCTCAGGAAGTTGCCGCCAAAGCGGTAGATGTCGCCCGCACTGACGGTGCCGTTGGTCGGGTCGTAGTCCATGTAGAAGTTCGGTCCGCTGGTGCCGTCCTCGTTCGTGACGGGACGGAAGGGGAAGCACTTGTAGGACATGCGGGCGCGGACCTTGTCCGGTCCCGGGCTGAGCGTGACGTATGCCGCCGCGCGACCGCGCGCCTCGTACGTCTGCGATGCGTTCTGCTCGTCGGGGAGGGCGGCCTCCGTCGGAGCGTAGGACCATGAGCCGGAGCCGATGCGGTAGCCGAAGGCGATGCCGCCGGTGGCCGTCTGGAACTGCCCGGCGGAGAACGGGTCTGGGTAGATGGACGTGACGTACGCGATCGGCGTGGTGAGCTGCGTCACGCCGTTGGCTTTCCGGCCGAAGGGAACCGCGGACCATGCGGACTCGCGGTCCAGGTCCGAGTCGCTGTCGCGCGTGTAGCTGTTGTTGTCGACGTAGTACGCCTCGAGGGCGGTGGCCTGCGTGCGGAGGTCGTTCTTGACGCGGGCGACCTTCGAGCGGACCTG
>CAZUCD010000173.1:0-7314 GCA_964618855.1 uncultured Candidatus Sumerlaeota bacterium | reverse complement strand
CGGGAAGGCGCCGGAGGCGAAGGGACCTGCAAAGGTCGCGGCGCCGCCCGCCCCTCCCCCTCCCCCCCCCGAACCGCCCCCCGCCAGCCCGGCCGTCATCGCCGCACGGGCAAGGCTGGCCAAGCGCAAGGCACCCTACAAGGCGGCGGAGCTGAAGGACCTGCGCGAGGCCCTAAACTCCGAACGCGAACGCCTGATCGAGGACCTTCGCGTCATCGACGAGCTGGCGACCTCCAACAAGGAAACCGTCAACCCGACGTTCTCCAGCCACCAGGCGGACGTCGCGACGGACTCCTCCTCGCTGGAGACGTCCTTCCTGCAGCGGCGGGTCGCCGAGCGGCGCCTTTCCGAGGTGTCCGAGGCGCTGCGGACGATGGACTCGGGCCGATTCGGCCTGTGCGAAGCCTGCGCCATCGAGCCGCAGGGCCTTTGCGAGACCTGCCCGTACATCCCGCTGGACCGGCTGCGCGCCAAGCCGTTCGCGCAGATGTGCGTCCAGCTCCGCCGAATCCTGGAGAAGAACCTGGTGAAGTGACGGCGGCGCGCCGGCCGCGAATAATTGGTTGGCGCGTGGAGCGGCGGGATACTAGGCTGGTGTCGCATTCGAAACGGGGAAGGCAATCATGGACCAGGGCAACATGCAGGCAATGGTGGCAGTCGGGGAGGACTCCGACTACGAGCTGCAGTTCCGCGGTGACGGCCAGCTCGGCGTCATCCAGATCGCCAACGGGGTCATCGCGCGCATCGCGGCGATGGCGGCCAACGAACTCGACGGGATATCCCTCGCCGGGAAGTTCGCCCTTTCGGACCTGCTCGGGCGCGGGGAAGAGGTGAAGGGCGTCCGCGTGGACCACGTCGAGAGCGACCGCTGCGCGATCACGCTCGAGGTGCGCATGGCCTACAAGACCTCCATGAGCGAGCTCGCCTTCAAGCTCCAGCGGCACGTCAAGGAAGTGGTCGAGCGGATGACGGGGCGGCCGGTCGATTCCGTCAACGTGACGATCGTGGGCCTGTTCGAGAGAAAGACGGAAGACGACGATCGATGAGCGGACGCGGCACCGCACCGGTGCTCGACCTGGAACGCGACTGGGACAGTGGCGAGGTGCCGCGCATCCTGCGGTGCGCCGCAGCGGAGGTCCCCAACGTGGCCGTCGAGAGGCGCAACGCCTTTGAACTCCTCCGCGGGTCGCGCGGGGAGCCCGTCGTGCGCTGCCACGTCAAGGTCGCGCAGGACTGCGAGTGCGAGAAGCACTGCTCGCTCCTCGCCGCGCGCCTCGGGCGCCTGCTGAGCGTCATTTGCAAGGGGCGGCCCGCAAACGTAGAGGTCAACGTCACGGGCAGGTTTTCCCGCAATCCGAAGCCGGGACACTGAATTGATCCGCACCGTCCGCCTGATCCTTGGAACCCTCGCCTTCGTGATGCTGTTCGTCTTCGGGATGGACTGGCTCCTCGAGACGACGGTGGCGCAGGGCGTGTTGCCGCACCTGGACCGCTGGCCCGGGCTGAAGACTCTGCCGTTGGAGGGGCGCCTTGTGTTCGCGTCGGCGGGGCTGCTTCTGCCGATGGCGGTGCTCTCGCTCTCGCTGGCGGAGTCCGCGCTCGCCAAGGGCATCCGCGTCACGTCCAAGGGCGGCGCCGAGGTGGTGCTCCGCCCCGAGGCAATCGAACGCCCCGTGAACCGCGACGTCTTCGCCGAGGTGGACACCGTGCTCAAGGTCGAGAGCGAGGCCTTCCAGTCGGGTTCCGGCGCCGGGGTGAAGCTGATGCTGACCATCAGCGACCGCGCGGACGTGGACGAGACGCAGTTGCGCGTGCGCGAGACGGCGGAGCGGACGCTGCGGCGCGTCACGGGCGGTGCCGAGGCGCGCGACATCAAGGTCGTCGTCCGCGACGTGAAGCCCGGCGCGCGCTCCGGAAAGGGCCCCGCCCCGAAGGGCGACCGGCCCAAGCGCAAGGCCCTCGCCGCGAAGAGCTAGAGGCTTTCCACCGCAGGGGACGCAGAGGACACGGAGAAAAACCAAGTGAGTTCGGTGACGAGGATTTCAGGTCTGGTCGAAGGGATGCCCGCGCCATCAGGCGTTCCTGCCATCGTTTGATGCACTCCCCGCAGGAGAGTTGCATCCTGGTGACGCAGCCCACCGATTGGTCCCTGGCAGGTCGCAACGCAGCGCCTCCCTTCTGCCCATCCTCTGTGTCTTCTGTGCTCCCTGCGGTCAACTTTGGTGCCTTCTTCGCGTCCTTTGCGTTTAGATTTCTCCTCACGCCTCGTCCCTCCTTCTCCCGCACATGACCCTGCACAAGATCATCCGCGACTGGACCCTCCTCGCCTCCCGGTGCGAAGCCGAGCGCGCCGCGGGGCGCAGCATCGTCTTCACCAACGGCGTGTTTGACCTGATGCACCCGGGGCACCTCGACTCGATCCGGCGGGCCCGGGCGGAAGGGGACTCTCTGGTGGTCGCGCTCAACACGGACGAGAGTGTGCACCGGCTGAAGGGCCCCGGCCGTCCGATCCTGCCCCTCGGGCAGCGCATGCGACTGATCGCCGCCCTTCCGGAGGTCTGGGCCGTCACGGCCTTCGATGAGGACACCCCCGCCGCCGTGATCGAGGCCGTCGCCCCGGATGTCCTCGTCAAGGGGGGGCACTATCAGGTCCACGAGATCGTGGGGCACGAGTTTGTGCAGTCCCGGGGGGGGCGGGTGCTATCGCTCCCCTTGCTACCGGGGTACTCGACCAGCAGCCTGATCGCGGAAATCCAACGTCGATTCCAGCCCGCGGCGGCTGGACCCTGAAAGGCAGCAGCATGTCGGCTATCAAGGAAAAGAAGATCGCATTCCCGGAGATCCAGACCAACGTCCAGGTTCGGCACCCCAAATTCGGCCTCGGCAAGGTGATGCTCCGCATCGGCGAGGACGAGAACAGCAAGGCGTTCGTGCGCTTCCAGGAAGAGGGCGAGAAGAAGCTCGCGCTGAAGTACGCCAAGCTTGTCCGCGACGTCGTCGAGGAAGCCCCCGCCCCTGCGCCCGAGGCGTGAGGGAAGTGCTGAGCGCCCAGAGCCGCATGTGAACGGAGCGGCCACGAGCCCAAACCCCATCACCCAGGGAACCTGAACCATGATCAGCCACGACGACGTGCGCCACGTGGCCGTGCTGTCGCGCCTTGAGGTCTCCGACGAGGAGGTCGCCCGCTATGCCGGCGAGCTCTCCAACATTTTCGGGTACATCGAGCAACTCGCGAAGCTGGACACAGAAGGCGTCCAGCCCACGAGCCGGCCCATCCCAATGGAGAACGTCCTGCGCGCGGATAAGGCGCGCCCGGGGCTCCCCCCCGAGGAGGCGCTAGCCAATGCGCCGGAACAGCACGCCAACTGCTTCAAAGTGCCGCAGATCATCTAGAGGGCGGGGATCAGGGGCGGAGACCGTTTCCGATGTTTCCCGAACCCGGACCCCCGATTCTCGACCCCCGATTCATCATCCCCGAGACACGTGACCCCGATGCGGACCGCCCATGAAATCGCAGCCTCGCTGGAGCGAGGCGAAACCACTTCGCGAGCGCTGACCGAGCAGTACCTCGACGCGATGCGGCGGCGCGAGCCGGTGCTGCACTCGTTCATCACGGTGACGGCCGAGGCCGCGCTTGCGGAGGCGCACGCCTCCGACGAACGCCGCAAGACTGGCGCGACGCTTTCCCGGCTGGATGGTGTTCCCATCGCGATCAAGGACAACATCTGCACTCGGGGCGTCCGGACAACCTGCGCCAGCAGGATGCTCGAGAGCTTTGTCCCCCCGTACAGCGCCACGGTGGTCGAACGGCTGCGCGCCAAAGGGCTCGTGACCCTCGGGAAGACGAACCTCGACGAGTTTGCGATGGGCAGTTCGACGGAGCATTCCGCCTTCGGCCGCAGCGCCAATCCCTGGGATCCGACCCGCGTGCCCGGCGGCTCCTCCGGCGGTTCCGCCTCCGCGGTGGCGGGCGGGGAGGCCCCGTGGGCGCTCGGCTCCGACACGGGTGGCTCGATCCGCCAGCCGGCTGGCCTGTGCGGGATCACCGGGTTGAAGCCGACGTATGGCCTCGTCTCGCGGTACGGCCTGGTGGCGTTCGCGTCGTCGCTCGACCAGATCGGGCCGATGGCGCTCGACGTCGAGGATTGCGCGCTGCTGTTGGACGCGATCGCGGGGCACGATCCCCTCGACTCGACAAGTGCCTCGCATCCCCCCGAGGGATTCCACGCGGCCCTGGAAGGCGCTTCGCTCAAGGGGCTCCGCATCGCGCGCCCCCGCGAGTTCTTCCCGGAATCGGGGGTCTCCGCCGAGGTTTCCGCCTCGGTGAACGCGGCTGTCGAGAAGGCGCGGGAACTCGGCGCCGAGATCATCGACGTCACGATGCCGCACAGCGCATACGCCATCGCGACGTACTACCTGGTCGCGACCGCGGAGGCATCGAGCAACCTGGCCCGCTATGACGGGGCTCAGTATGGTTTCCGCGTCCCCGGTGCGCAGAACGTGATCGACATGTTCAGCCGGTCGCGCTCCCAGGGCTTTGGCAACGAGGTCAAGCGGCGCATCATGATCGGCACGCATGCGCTCTCCGCCGGGTACTTCGACGCCTACTACCTGAAGGCGCTCAAGGTGCGGACGCTCATCAAGCGCGACTACGACGAGGCGCTCGCGAAGGCGGACCTGATCATCGGCCCGACCGCGCCGACCACGGCCTTCGCTGCCGGCGACAAGACGGCGGATCCCCTGCAAATGTACCTGTGCGACATCTTCACCATCTCGTTGAACCTCGCCGGGTACTGCGGGCTTGCGATGCCGTGCGGTTTCGACGGGGCCGGTCTCCCGATCGGGCTGCAACTTTTCGGCGGCGCCTTCCAGGAGAAGAAACTCCTGCGGGCCGGACTCGCGCTGGAACGCGCCCTCGGCGTCGTCGGCAGCCGGGAGCCGGCGGGACTCCCCTGACCGGACCTCGTCCGACCCAAGATTGCCCAAACAAGGACCCGCACCTGAGGAAACCTCGAAGCTCGGCTTGATCGCCGAGTTGATCGTCCCACGCCTTCCGCATCCCGACGCGCCCCAGACCCGCAAGCGGCGATCTGGTATCAAGGTTTCCTTCCTTGAGGGTTCGTGGGCGCAGATTTTCATCACCCTGACGAGCGGCAAGTTCCTGACGGACCTGCTCCTGCACTTCGGCGCAACGCCGGCGGTGCTCGGCGTGGGCTCCTCGATCCAGCCCTTCACTTCGACGCTGCAACTTGCGGGGGCGTACCTCTCCAACGCCGCCGGTTCCCGAAAGAAGGTGATCGTCCCGGCGTGCCTGGTCTGCCGTCAGGCGTGGTGGCTCGTCCTGCCCCTGCTCTTCCTGGACCTGCCGCAATCCACGAAGGTTGCGATCTTCCTCTGCGTGTACTTCGTGAGCATGGTCGCCGATGCGATCATTGCGAACATCTGGATGAGCTGGACGGCGGACTTGGTCCCTGACGCCGTGCGCGGCAAGGTGATGGGCTTGCGCAATGCCCTTATGCTTGGCATCGCCATCTTCGCGGACTTCGGGATTTCCAAACTGCGCGAAACATTGGGCTTGGATGGTCGGGCCACGTACCTTGCCGTGTGCTTCGCCACGGCTGCCGCGGCGGGGCTCGTCACGGCGCAACTCTTCCGGCGCCAGTGGGAGCCCCCCATGCGGCGCCACGCCCCCCCGCCACTTCGCGAGATCTTTGCCGAGGCCTTCGCGCACCCCGGCGCTCGCAAGCTGATCACGGCGAGGGTCTGCTGGAATGTGGCGGTCGGTGTCGCCGTCGCGTTCTGGACGCCATTCATGATGAAGAACCTGGAGCTGCCCTTCACGACCATAGCCATCTACAACCTGATCGTGCAGGGGCTGACGGTCGTCCTCGGGGCGCTGCTTTGGGGGCCGGTGATCGACAGGGCGGGCACCGTGCCCGTCATCATGATCAATGGCTTCGTCATCGGCCTGATGCCCTTCCTGTACCTGGTCGCGACGCCGGAGGACCTGACGTGCTACTGGGTGGACGCAGTTCTGACGGGGATTTGCTGGAGCGGGTTCAACGCGGCGATCTTCAACCTGCCGTTCCAGGTGTTGCCGGAGGAGAGGCGCGACTTCCATCTGGCCGCGATGAATGCCATCGCGGGCACGGTCCTCGGGGCATCGGCGGTGCTCGGGGGCGTCATCGCGAGCGCCCTCGAGCCCATCCACATCGAGTTCTCCGGGCGGACGTTTGGCAACTTCCACGTGATGTTCGTCATCAGCGGCGTGCTCCGGCTTTCGGCGCTGGTGGCGCTCGCGCGCGTCCCGGACATCCGCGGCCGCGGAATCGCGTTCACCCTGTTCGAGATCGGCTCGAACATGAAGGAACTCGTCACCAACCCGCGGATGGTGCTGGTGAGGCGCTACGCCAGGAAGCGGCGCACGGCGCAAAGTAAGTGACTTGTCCGATCGGTTGACCGGACTAGACCGGGCTTGGTCCACTCCTGGGCGAAGTCATGGGCCAGATAAACCTTCACGCTGCCAAGATCCACTTCTCCAGGTTGAGTGAGCGGGTCGCATCCGGGGGGGAAGTCATCATCGCCTGCCGGAATCACACGCAGATCCGTTGGATCGGTCGATCGCTGCCCAGGGCCACGAAGCTCGAGGGCGCCCAGGGGCGCGGGTGATCTCGCCGAGGGCGTGACCGAATCAGGGAGGTTGGTGTTGAAGAGGGGTGGATGGAGGGGCAGAAAAAGAGAGAGCCCCCTGCGACCTTTCGGTCACAGGGGGCTCGGATCCTGGCGATAACCTACTTTCCCACACCCATTGAGTGCAGTATCATCGGCGCAGCGGAGCTTAACTGCCGTGTTCGGAAAGGGAACGGGTGTTTCCTCCGCGCCATGGTCGCCAGAAACTTGTTCGCAGTGGACGCGAAACCCCCGGGGGAGGGAGGGGAGGAGCCGGAGGCCCCGCATCCATGCGAAGAGGTGCTCGACGGCACCCACAGAAGTGTTCACAGTCTTTCGACGCTCCCGATTGCGGGAGCGCGCTTGGACGGCTGATTAGTTGAAGTTGATACCCATTAAGCCTCACGCCGAATTAGTACGGATCAGCTTCACGCATTGCTGCGCTTCCACCTTCCGCCTATCAACCAGGTCGTCTTCCTGGCGGCTTTAGGACTTGCGTCAGGGATGCCTTATCTTGAGGTCGACTTCCCGCTTAGATGCTTTCAGCGGTTATTCGATCCGAACATAGCTACCCAGCGATGCCCTTGGCAGGACAACTGGAACACCAGAGGTTCGTTCGTCTCGGTCCTCTCGTACTAGAGACAA
>CAZUCD010000172.1:0-7375 GCA_964618855.1 uncultured Candidatus Sumerlaeota bacterium | reverse complement strand
CACGCCGACTTCCTCTCCGGCGCGCGCGAGCTCGCCGAAACCCATGGCGCCTTCCTCTACCTGTCCGACGAGGGGGACGCCGACTGGAAGTACCAGTACCTCGGCTCGAAGTCCGGCGGCGGCGCCTACCCGCACAGGCTGCTGCACGACGGCGACACGTTCAAGGTCGGCAACATCGAGTTCCGTGTGCTCCACACCCCCGGCCACACGCCGGAGCATATCGCCTTCGTCGTGACGGACCGCGGATCCGGCGCGACGGAGCCCATGGGGGTCCTGACGGGGGACTTCGTCTTCGTGGGCGACCTCGGCCGGCCCGACCTCCTGGAGACCGCCGCTGGCAAGGCCGGTGCGAGCGAACCCTCCGCCCGCCGCCTCTACTCGACCGTCCAGCGCCTGCGCGACCTGCCCGACTTCCTCCAGGTGTGGCCGGCCCACGGCGCGGGCTCGGCCTGCGGCAAGGCGCTCGGCGCCGTTCCCCAGAGCACGCTCGGCTACGAGAAGCGCTTCAACGCCGCGATCCTCGCCGCCGCCTCCGAGGAGAACTTCGTCCGCTTCATCCTGGAGGGTCAGCCCGAGCCCCCAATGTACTTCGCGCGCATGAAGCGCGACAACAAGCTGGGCCCCCCCGTGCTGGGCGGGCTGCCAAGGCCGCGCGCCATGTCCGCGGCCGAAGTGGCCGCCCTTGATGGCAGGCGCTGCGCGATCATCGACACGCGCGGCTGGGACGAGTTCCGCGCGGGGCACCTCGCCGGGTCTCTGTCGCATCCACACGGCAAGTCCTTTCCCACGGACGTTGGCTCCATGGTGCGGGAGACCGAGGACATCCACCTCGTGATCGAGCCCGCCCGCCTCGACGAGGCGATCCGCGACCTCGTTCGCGTCGGGCTGGACCGGATCGTTGGCTGGTTCGATGCCTCCCGGTTCGGTGAGTTGGCCGGTGTCGGGGCGCGCATCGAGGGCACGCGCGAGGTCTCCGTCGCCGAGGGCGGGGCGATGATCGCACGTGGGGAGGTCGCCCTGCTCGACGTCCGCCGCGCCACCGAATTCGCCGAGGGGCACATCGAGGGTGCGCTCAACATCGCGCACACGCGGCTCGACGGGCGCCTCGATGAGGTGCCGCGGGGCCGGCCCATCCTCGTGAACTGCCGGTCCGGGGCGCGCAGCGCACGGGCCTGCGCCCTCCTCCAGAAGCACGGGCACGAGGTCGCGAATCTCGCGGGCGGATTCCTTGCGTGGGAGAAGGCGCACCCCGCGGCGGGGGTCCGCTAAAGCAATGACGCTCGCCCTCGTTGGCGCGCTCCTCGTCGGCCTGACGATGGGCCTGCTTGGCGCGGGCGGTGCCATCCTCACGGTGCCGATCCTCGTGTATCTGCTCGGGCATGGGGAGAAGCAGGCGATCGTGGAGAGCATGGCAATCGTCGGTGGCATAGCCGCCGGGGGGGCCGTGCGGGCCATCATCCGGCGGGAGTTCGACCACGCCGTCGTCGCACTCTACACCATCCCGGGGATGATCGGCAGCGCGGCCGGGGCCTGGGCCTCCCGCCTGGTGCCCGGGACCGTGCAGTTGATGATGCTCGCGGGCCTCATGCTCGGCGTGGCCGTGCTGATGGCACGCGCGGATTCGGGGGAGTTCCGCCTGCGCTGGGGCACCAGTCGCGGGGCAACCATCGCCCAGGGGTTCGGGATCGGCGTGCTGACGGGCCTGCTCGGCGTGGGGGGTGGGTTCCTGATCGTGCCCTCGCTGATCCTGCTGCGCGGGCTCGAGATGCCGCTCGCCGTCGGGACCTCCCTGGGCGTCATCGCGCTGAACTCGGGCGCGGGGCTCGGCAAGCACCTCCTCGCCGGGGCGGTCTCCCCGGACTGGCGGGTGATCGCGATCTTCACGGCGACCGGAATCGCGGGGAGCTGGCTCGGGTCGCACATCGGCACGAAACTCGACCGCAACATGGTCCGGCGCGCATTCTCCGTCATTCTCGTCCTCGTCGCGTTCTCGATCGTCATCCGGGAAGCGCCGCACTTTCTCCGCTTGTCAGGGTCTGCAAAGGAGGCCCGTCCATGAGCACCACCACCACAGCCACAGCCCCGGCAACCATCGATCCGCGAGCCGCTGATGAGCGCCTCGCCTCCGGCGCATCCGTCCTCGTGGACGTCCGTGAGCCGGACGAGCACGCCGCCCAGCGCATAGCCGGGGCCATGCTGCTCCCCCTGTCGCGATTCGACCCCGCGAGCCTGCGCTCTCTCGGCTCCAAGTCGATCATCCTCCACTGCAAGTCGGGGCGGCGTTCCGCGGATGCGGCACGCATGGCGTCGGGCCTCGTTGGCGAGGGGTTCGAGATCCTGAGCCTCGCGGGAGGCATCGAGGCATGGCGCGCCGCCGGGCTTCCGGTGACCGGTGCGGAGGGCCGCCGCACCATCAGCGTCATGCGCCAGGTGCAGCTCGTCATCGGCGCGGGCGTCCTCGCGGGCACCGCCGCGGGCTACTTCGTGCACCCGTACATCCTCGCAGTCCCCGCGTTCTTCGGGGCGGGCCTGATCTTTGCCGGGGCGACCGGGACGTGCGGGCTGGCCTCGCTTCTGGGGCTCATGCCCTGGAACCGCGCGGTGCCCGCGACGTGCGCGCGATAGGGGGCACCGAACCCATGGCGCACCCTTCGCCCTTCGAGAACGAGGACATGCTGGCCCGCGTGGTCGAGCGCCTGGGCGCGCTCGCGGATCCCGTGCGGCTGCGCATCCTGAACCACCTGCGCCGGCAGGGGCCATCGCCGGTGGGGGCCCTCGTTGCCGTGGCCGGCGTGTCTCAACCCTCCGTCTCGCGCCACCTGGCGACGCTCCGGCGCTGCGGCCTGGTGGAGATGCGCCGCGAGGCCAACCAGACCATCTGCGCCATCGCCGACGAGACCGTTTTTTCCGTATGCACGCTCCTGTGCGACGGAGTAGTAAGGCAGATGAAACTGGAGGAATCCGCGATTCGATCCGCCGTCGGGCGCAGCCGTCCGCGCCCGCGTGCCTGAGGAGCCATGCCGTGTCGAACCATCACAAGTTTCTGATCCTCGGCGGGGGCTGCGCGGGCATTACGGTGGCCGCTCGCCTCTGCCGTGCCGGCCACGAGGGGGCCGTCGCCATAGTCGATCCATCGGAGAAGCACTACTACCAGCCACTGTGGACGCTGGTGGGCGCCGGTGCCGCCACGCGCGAGGAGACACAGCGTGACGAGTCCTCCCTCATCCCCGCAGGCGCGCAATGGATCCGCGACGCCGTCTCCGAGTTCGACCCGGAGCACAACACGGTCCGACTACGCGGCGGAGGGGCGCTCTCCTACGACTTCCTCGTGGTCGCCCTGGGCATACAGGTCAATTGGGGCGCCGTGAAGGGACTGCGCGACGCCCTCGGAAAGGGCGGCGTCTGCTCCAACTACTCCTACGACTCCGTCAACTACACGTGGGAGCTGATCCGCTCGTTCCCCGGCGGCGACGCCGTGTTCACGCACCCCGCGACGCCGATCAAGTGCGGCGGCGCGCCACAGAAGATCATGTACCTCGCCGAGGACGCATTCCGCCGCCAGGGCGTGCGCGACAAGTCCAGGATCCACTTCTTCATCGGCGAACCCACGATCTTCAAGGTCGAGAAGTACGCAAAGGCCCTCAATGCCGTCATCGAGCGCAAGGGCATCGGGAAGCCGCACTTCCGCCACAGCCTCACCGAGCTGCGCGCCGAGTCCCGCGAGGCCGTCTTCCAGGACCTCGAGGCCAACAAGGAGGTCGTGCAACACTACGACATGATCCACGTCACGCCCCCGCAGGGCCCCCCGGACGTGATCAAGTCGAGCGCACTCGCAAACGCCGCGGGTTGGGTGGACGTGGACAAGGAAACCCTGCGCCACAGCAAGTTCCCGAACGTGTTCGCGCTCGGGGATTGCTCGAGCCTCCCCACGAGCAAGACCGGCGCCGCCATCCGCGGACAGGCGCCCATCCTCGTGTCCAACCTCCTCGCCGCAACGGGCGGGAAGGACCCCGCCGCAAAGTACGACGGCTACACGTCATGCCCCCTCGTCACCGGCTACGGCAGCCTCATCCTCGCCGAGTTCGGCTACGACCTGCTGCCCCACGAGACGTTCCCGTTCGATCAGGGCAAGGAGCGCTGGAGCATGTACCAGCTCAAGCGCCACGTCCTCCCCGCGCTCTACTGGCACGGGATGCTCAAGGGCAGGGCGTAGTATCGGGAATCGTGAAGAGCAGGTCCTGGGTCCGGGGATCAGGTTTCAGGTTACCGCAACATGGACGCTGAACCCCGATTCCCGAACCCCAGGACCCAGAAACCGCCTAGTACGCCGTCCAGTCCGCGACGGACGCGCCCGGCGCGGTTGTGAACGTCCAGACAGGCCCGTTCGTCGTGCCGTTGTTGTTCGTGACGCTGACGCGCCAACTATACGCGGTTCCGGCGTCGAGCGCGGCACCCGGCGTATAGGAACTCACCGCCAGCCCGGAGGCCGTGGGCGTCCCCGGCTCCGCATCCACAGACTTCCACAGCTTCACGCTGTACGTGCGCGCGACACCCGTATCCGACCAGTCGAGCGTCGTGCCCGTCGATACCCCCGTTGCGAGGTTCGCCGGGATCGGTCCCGAGGGCGGATCGGGCGGAACGCAGTCCACGACGGCGCGGATGACGAAGTCGCCGTTCACGCCGAGGAGGGGCGCGCTCACCCACGTGAGCGGCGGGAAGTTTGCCCGGATTGCGTTGCGATTCGGCGTCGCCGCCGCGTCGCGGATTACGCTCGCCGTGCCCCCTGCGATGTTCGTCGGGTTCGCAAACTCGAAGGCCACGACGAACTGCTCGCCCTGAAGGACTGGGACGCTGATCGGAAACAGGTTGTTCTCGTCCAGGTAGCGGAACTCGTTGATGAACGGATCGTCGAGCAGCGGCCCCAGCACCTCCGCCCGCACGGTCCCTGGCGTCGGGAAGGAACCAGGGGCATGGATGCGAACTGCCTGTTCGATCGAATTCGGGGAAGTCCCCGTCGAACTGACCCACGCGACCTGAACCGCGACGATCTTGCCGTCGCAGGACGACGTCAGCCACACGGCAGCCTGTTCCGAAACGGCGAAGTTCCCGACGATGGTCCCAGCATCCGGGGCACCGTAGGCGTCATTCTGGATGGTCACTTCCGCGGCAGCGATGGGGGAGTAAAGGGCCCCGGCAAGCACTGCCGCCAGCGAGGTCCGGAACATCAAATGGTGCAGCTTCATGAAGTCGCTCCGTTGGGGATTCTCGAAGTCGAAAGAAAGCGCGAATCCCCGCTCCCCGTCAAGAACGGGATGCCCCCCCCGAAGAAACGAGGGAATCCCCAACCGGTCCGACGTGGTCCCCCGAATGTCTCGGCGCGGCCCTGACGATAGCCGAATTGATTCTGTCAGCGCGCCTAAAATGATCAATGTCAGCCTTCTGCGTTCGCATGCTGGGACGGGAGCGACCCTTTCGGGATCGTTAGGCTTCGCGCAAACTCATCCGGCGCTTGACCCTTACCTTATGGCGGGGGCCAATGCCCCCCTGATCGCGCGAGACCACCGAGAGCGACCACGACGGCGCTGGCTGGCCGTCCAAGCACCCCTCCCCCCATGCCCATCAAGAAACCCTCGCCCAAGGCGACAAACGGACACGACACCCCCGCACCTGCGGGAGGCTTCACCCTGTCCGAAATCAGCAAGCTGATCGATCAGGTCCACTCCAAGGGCTTCGACGAGTTCGAGCTGGAGCAGGGTCCCCTGCGGCTCCGCATCGTCTCCCACCGGGCGACCCCATCGCCCGTGATAACCTACGCGCCGCCTCAAATGGCGATGCCGATGATGCCCGCCGGGATGGGCATGCCTCAAATGCAGTCGCCCATGCCCGCCGCTCCGGCTGCCGATCCAGCCCCCACGCCCGCACCGGCTGCCGCCCCGGCGTCCACGGCCGGCCTTCACGAGATCAAGTCGCCCATGGTGGGAACGTTCTACCGGGCCCCATCCCCGGGTGCCCCCTCCTACGCCCAGGTCGGCGACAGGGTCTCCCCGGACACGGTCGTGTGCATCATCGAGGCGATGAAGCTCATGAATGAGATCAAGGCGGAGGTCTCCGGGACCATCCGGAAGGTCTGCGTCGAAAACGCCCAGCCCGTCGAGTACGGGCAGGTGCTCTTCCTCGTCGAGCCCGGCTGAGCGCGCTCCCGACCATGTTCAAAAAAGTCCTGATCGCCAACCGGGGGGAGATCGCCCTCCGCGTCATCCGCGCATGCCGCGAGCTGGGCATCAAGACGGTCGCGGTCTATTCGCAGGCGGACGCCGACTCGCTGCACGTGCACGCCGCCGACGAGGCCTTGTGCATCGGCCCCGCGCCGAGCGTGCAGAGCTACCTCAACGCCGCGCGCATCATCAGCGCCGCCGAGGTCACCGGCGCCGACGCCATCCACCCGGGCTACGGCTTTCTCTCCGAGAAGGAACAGTTCGCCCAGATTTGCGCCGACTGCAACATCGCCTTCATCGGCCCGTCGCCGATGGCGATCCGGCGCATGGGTGACAAGGCCGAGGCCCGCCGGACCGCCATCGAGGCGGGTTGCCCCATCGTCCCAGGCACCGACGGCGTCGTGAAGGACCCCAAGGAAGCCCTCGCCTTCGCGAAGAAGATCGGCTTCCCGGTCATGATCAAGGCAACCGCAGGGGGCGGCGGCAGGGGCATGCGCCTCACCCACTCCGAAAAGCAGTTCATGAACAACCTGGAGACCGCGCAGACGGAGGCCGGCGCCGCCTTCGGCTGCCCGGACGTCTACGTCGAAAAGGCAATCGTCTCGCCAAAGCACATCGAAGTGCAGGTCCTCGGCGACACGCACGGAAGCATCATCTACCTGGGCGAGCGCGAGTGCTCCGTTCAGCGCCGCCACCAAAAACTCGTCGAGGAGGCGCCCTCGAGCGTCCTGACGCCCGAGATCCGCCGCCGCATGGGCGAGGCCGCAGTCCGCGCCGCCCGCGCCGTCGACTACGTCGGCGCAGGCACCATCGAGTTCCTCTTCGACCTCAAGAGCGGCGAGTTCTACTTCATGGAGATGAACACCCGCATCCAGGTCGAGCATCCCGTCACGGAACTCGTGACCGGCATCGACCGTGTCCGGCAGCAGATCCTCGACTCGGCGGGGGAGAAGCTCCCCGTCCGCCAGGAGGACATCTCCCTGCGCGGCCACGCCATCGAGTGCCGCGTCAACGCGGAGGACCCGGCGAAGAACTTCATGCCGTGCCCGGGCACGCTCTCGGACTACCTGCCACCCGGCGGCCCCGGTGTCCGGGTGGACTCGCACTGCTACCAGGGCTACCGCATCCCGCCATTCTACGACTCGATGATCGCCAAGCTG
>CAZUCD010000171.1:0-7515 GCA_964618855.1 uncultured Candidatus Sumerlaeota bacterium | reverse complement strand
ACGGACTCCCTTCCTCGCTTTCCTTGCCGCCGTAGAGGGAGTCGCGCGTCTGGCCATCGGTGTATCCCGAGTAGCCGCTGGAGGGGCGCTCCTCGACCCCGCTGGCCGAGTTGAGCTGCTCCATCTGCTCGTACTCGCCGTACATGCCGGCGACGCCCTCGGCGAACTCGTACTTTGCGTAGAGCTGCGCGGTGCGCATCTCGGCGAGCGCCTTGAACTGCTCGCCAAAGAGGGGGTTCGATCCCTCCAGGCGGATGGCGGGCTCGTAGCCTCCGACCTTGCCGCTCGACGAGTCGATGTAAGTGTCGTCCTCCGTGTCCCAGGCCTTGTCGGCGCCGGCGGAAACGACGTACTCGCCGCGCACGTCGATGGTGTTGGACCACGCATCGAGGAGTTCGACGGTGAGGGCGCCGACCGTGGCGAGTTCGGCGGGACCCTTGGCCCACGTGCCGTACTCGTTGTGGTAGCGCACGTTGTAGCTCGCGACCTTTTGCAGCTTCGAGCGCGTCTTGAAGTAGTCCTCCATGATGCCTGCCTGGCGGTCGATTTCACCCTGGAGGTCAAGGAGGCCGATCGTCTCCTTCTGCTTCGTCTTCTTGAGGGAGACGGCAAAGCTGACGATGCCGAAGCCTATGGCTCCGACGAGGACGATGCCCGCGACGGCCATGATGGCGTAGCGGCGCTTGTCCTCCGCGGAGACGCCCTCGTCCGCGAGGGGGTCCAAGACTCCGGAGGAGCTCGCGCGCGTGGCCATCGGCGGTGGGACGACGGCGGCGCTGCGGCGCACGCCCTGGCGGCTCCCGCCGTCGTGGCCTGCGTCCCCGGAATCAGGAGGGGGGCCCGGTGGCATCGGCGCGGGCGTCATGGCCTGGGTGGAGGCCGTCTGGGGCGGCGGGAACTGCGGGGAGCTGGCCTCGTAGGCGGAGCCGCGTGCGGCGTAGTTCTGGTTGTCGGCGGAGAGCGGGGTGTCGGTCGCGGTCTCCGCGCCGGAGGTGCCGAATGCGGCGGCCGCAAGGGCGCGGATGCGCTCCGCAAGCGCGGGTAGGTTCGCCGGCCGGTCGTCGGGGTCGCGCGAGAGCAGTTCCTTGAGCAGCTCCACCACGTCGGCGGGGACGTAGTCGGCGGGTGGCTTGAAGTCGACCGCCTGCGTCTGGATCGCGTCGCAGAGCGACAGCGGTTCGTCCGCCCAGTACGGGGGCATGCCGCAGACCATGTAGTAGAGGGTCGCGCCCAGGCCGTAGATGTCGGATGCCCCGTCGCAGCGCTCACCCGCGATCACCTCCGGGGCAATGAACGGGAGAACCGACATGAACGAGGGGTTCGCGACGCCCCCGTTCACGTGCAGGAGCATCCCGCCCCAGCCTGCGTGCAGGAGCTTCACCTGCTCGAAGTCGTTCACGAAAACAGATGCCGGGGAAATGAAACGGTGCGTGAGCCCGAGGTCGCCGAGGGTTGCGAGCGCCTCGACGGCCTGCGCAATCCACTCCATGGCTGTCGGCGCGATGGGCAGGCCCTGATCCTGGGCGCGCTTGCCAAGGTGCGATCCCGCCATCCATTCGTAGGCTGCCCAGTAGTAGCCGCCATCCTCGCCCCAGGAATGGAGGGCGGCGACCCGGGAGGCGGGCTGGTTGCGGAGGATCTGCGCCTCGGCGACGAAGTGGTCCCAGGCCGCGCGGTTGGGCATCTGGCTGACGGGGACGCCGACGACCCAGGCCGGGGTCTGGTTCGCGTCGAAGCCCTGCCACGAAACGAGGGTGCCGTTCGTTCCGAGCTGCTGGGTCAGGGTGTACGGGCCGAGTGCTCCGGCCGCTTGTTGGGACATGGTCGTGGGGTCTTTCGTCGTGAATTGGGCGCGTGGCCACTCCCGTCCCCCCGGAGGGGCGACACGCCGATCACTCCGCATGATTATGCCGCGCTCGGCACCGAAGGAAAGAGAAAAGCCCGTCGGCGTCGCCGCAGGACCTCGGCCGATTCCGCCCGCGGGGCCGTTTTTGCTTGAACTTGTTCGGCGGGGGGCGGGTCGAGTGTCCAAGGATGCGGCGCCACCCGGCGCGCGCCTCCAACAACCTCCCGCACAAGCACCGCTCCCGATGATCCGCCACGCCCTGATTGCCGCGCTCGCCCTCGTCGCAGCCGCCCCGATTCCCGCGCAGGACGCCGGGGCCTCCAGCCTCGGCAAGATCAAGCCCTTCGCCAGCTACATCCAGTCCACGATCATGGTCGCGCCTTTCAACATCGAGCAGGGCGCGGACACGACCTTCGAGACGATTCCGCGGATCATCCGGCGCGACCTGGAGTTGACGGGCCTCTTCAAGATGCCCGCGGACCAGCGCCTCGCAAACGCGCAGAACCTGACGGACGGCCGCGGCGGGGGCGTGGACTTCAACGCATGGCGCAAGCTCGGCGTGGACCACTACCTCATGGGCCGCGTCGCCCGCGAGGGGGGGAACCTGCGCGTGCGCATCCTCCTGTACGACATCGGCAGCGGACGCCTGCTCTTCGAGCGCTACTTCACCGACTCGGTGGAGAACGAGCGCCGCCTCGCCCACAGAATCTCCGACGAGACCACGCTTGCCGTCTCGCAGATCGAAGGCGTCGCGCAGACAAGCCTCCTGTTCGTGAACGAGGAAACGCCCGGGACCAAGGAAGTCGCCCTGATGGACTGGGACGGCTACAACCCGCGCCGCCTCACGAAGTACGGGAGCATCTGCTCCTCCCCGGAGTGGGGCGCGAACGGGACGGAGATCTACTACGGCTCCTACAAGGGGAACCGGGCGAACGTGTACGGCATGCAGCTCACGTCGGGGCAGACGTGGACGATCGCGGCGTACGGCGGGACGAGCCATTCCCCCTCCTGGTCGCAGGGTGCGAGGCGGATGGCGCTCGTGCTCAGCAGGGATGGGAACTCGGAGATCTACACGGCCGGGCGCGACGGGACGGGCCTGGCCCGCATCACGAAGACGGCCGCCACCGAGGGGAGCCCGTGCTACTCCCCCGACGGGAGCAAGATCGCCTTCGTGAGCAACGAAGGTGGCGGCGTGCACATCTACGCGATGAACGCCGACGGCAGCGGCCGCGTGCGCGTGACGCCCAAGGGGTCATGGAACGACGCCCCGTCGTGGTCCCCGGACGGCCGGAGGATCGTGTTCACGTCGCGCGTCGGCGGCATCGCGGACATCTTCATCGCGGACCTGTCCGTCAACCCGCCGGAATTCCGCCGCCTGACGCAGGGGCAGGGGCAGAACGGCAGCCCGTGCTTCGCGCCGAACGGACGGCACATCGCCTTCGCGAGCAAGCGTTCCGGCCAGTGGCAGATCTACATCATGCTGGACGACGGGACGAACCAGCGCGCGCTCACGACGACGGGGCGCAACACGAGCCCCGCGTGGAGCCCGCAACCAGCCGGCTGGAACAAGTAGCCCGGGGCTGGGGGATCAGGACTCCTGCTCCCCGCCGCGGTCGCGCCCCTCGCGGCGACGCTCTTCCTTCCAGCCGATCCGCTTGCGGCCGCGGCTTTCCTTCAGCTTGCGCTTCTCGATCGGGTCCTCGGGGTTGATGCGGGTGAGCCACTCCGGCTGCGGTGGCGCGAAGGGCGCCTGCTCCTGGGGAGTGGCTTCGGTGGACCGGGTGCTTTGCGGCCGCGGCGGGGACGCGGCGATGCCGCGCGCCTTGACGAGTTCGGCGCGGCGCCGCGACTCGGCGCCCGTGGCTGCCGCCTCCCACGCGAGCCAATGCGCAACCCAGCCGGGCCGGTGTCCCGCGGCGTCCGCCGCGATTGTGCGCGCGCGCAGGCTCGCCAGCCAATCCTCCGGGAAGTACTCCGCGCCGTGCCTTGCCGCTAGCAGGCCCCCGACCAGTGCGCCGATCGTGCAGACCTCGCCCCCCTCGTTGACCACCAGGTCGAGCGCCTGCGCGGGGGAGTGCGGCCCCAGCGCGCGGTAGAGCGCCCACGCGACCGCGACCGGTGCAAAGCCGTGCGCCGGATGCGTGACCTCGCAGTCGGGGCCGAACTCACCGATGCCGGAGATGACGGACGCCGCGGCGAGGCGGTCGTCCCCCTCGCGCAGCAGGGAAGCGAGCGGGCGCAGTGCGGTGGAGAGCCGCGACTCCGGCATGCCCCAGTCGTGCGACCGCCACTCCTCCGCGAAGGTCCCGATGATGCGCGATTCCTCCTCCGCCAGGTCGGCGACCAGTTGGTGGAGGATTTCCTGCGCATCGATCCGGCGCGGGTTGGCGCATGTGAGGAGGAGCTCCGCGCAGCGCGCGACGGCGTAGGCCGACGCGATGGGGAGGAACCTGCCATGCGTGAGCCTCACCAGGTCGCGGAGGACGGGGTCGCCCGCGGGTCGCCCGGCCGCGACGACTGCGAGCCCCATCACCGCGGGCGATGCGCCCTTGCTCCCACGCTTGCCGCGCGTGAAGTCCGACGCCTCCCATGGATACTCGGCGCGCCATTGCTTGACGGCGTGCGCAAGGGGCCGGCCCGGGAACCTGAGGGCGCCGAAGCTGGAATCCGCGCCGTCCCCGGCCAGCTCGATGAGGCGGGAGCCGGCGAGCGCCACCGGCCCGCGCCCCATCTCCTCGGGCTCGAAGCCGGAGAGCGCGGCGAGGAACGCCTGTCCCAGGGCGGAGTGCAGCCCGGGCTGCCTGAAGCGGTCGGGGCGATCCTCGAAGAGGTCGCCCCGTGCCGGGATTCCGGAAATCTCTCCCAGCAGTTGGCGGGCATGCCCCGCCCGCAGGCCGTTGACCGGGTAGCCGATCGCGTCGCCGAGCAGGACGCCCGACGCGATGAATCCCCGGCGACTCACTTCTTGCGTTGCATCATCTTCGCCTTGGCGCGGTTGAAGGAGGGCCGCGCTTCCAGCATGTCCACAGTCAGGTAGGGCACGCTCTTCGTGAACACGCGGATGCGTTCCGTCCTCAGCGTGTCCGGGGAGTACCGGATGATGCGGTGCTCCGCCTTGTCGTCGATCGAGAAGGTCCATGGCGGCGCGGCGGACTCGGGGGACCCGACATAGTTGACGCGGAGCTGCCACTGGCCGGCGGCGAGGCGCGCCGTCGCGAGCGACTGCGCGTCGAGCTGGAACTCCCGGGTTTCCCCCGTCGGGGTCGAATCGCGCGAGACGGGCGTCAGCTTGAGCTCCACCGGCATCGCCCCGTTGTTCATGATCTCGATCTCATCCCACAGGGGCTTGTAGTTGCCCTCGTAGTGCTGGAGCATCTCGCGCGGCTGGTCCGGGACGACCTTTCCCTCCAGGTCCCGCAGCTCGTTGAAGAGCGACGGGGGGATGATGGCGGTGAGGTCCTTGGCCGCGGAGATTTCACCGGCGTTGGCGACGCGCGCGATCTTGCCTGTCGCCTCGTCGACCATCGCCACGGCGAGGAACGTCCGCTGGTGCGGGTCGAAGAAGGGGACATCCAGCTCGCGGAAGCTGCACGGGTCCGCCGTGACGGTCTCGATGGAGACGCCCCCCGAGATCGTGACGAAGGCCAGCTTGAGCCGGTACGGGGTGAAGTTGCCCAACTCGACCAACTGGGTGCCCTTCGGACGCGGCGCTCGCCAATCCGGACGCGAGCTTGCGCGATCCCAATCCTCGCTCAGGCGGACGAACGCGGCGTTGACCTCCTCCATCGGATCGAACGCCTGCGGGACCGGAGTCGGCGCAGGTGTGGGGCTCGGGGTGGGGGCGGGCCGCAGGACGAAGACGGTGCGGAAGCCGAGGTCCTCGCGCGATTGGTTCGGTGAGCCGGCCTCGCGGCGTGTCAGGCGCGCGTTGGCCGCGTCCGCCTCGCTGAAGTATCCCGCGCCGCGCGTCACGCGGAAGGTCCCCTCCGCCGGCCCCGTGGGGTTCTCCCGCTGGGCGTTGGCGTAGGCGTTGCGCTCGTAGAAGTCGGTGCACCACTCGCGCACATTGCCCGTCATGTGGAAGCAGCCGTATCCCGACACGTCGCCGGTGTCCTTGTCGACGGGCTCGGTCGGGCCGTTGGCGCCGCGCCCGAGGACGAACTTGGAAAGGTCCGGCGCATCGCCCCCGATGAACAACTCGGACTCGGGACCGCGGGCGGCCTTTTCCCACATCGCCTCGGTCGGCAGTTCCTTCTTCGCCCACCTGGCAAAGTCGGCCGCGGTCGAGTAGGGAATCGCGACCACGGGGAGTTGCGGGCCCAGCAAGGGGCTCCCCTCACGGAGCGCGCTGGGCGATCCACCGCCGCCTTGCACATAGGCGCCGTACCGCGCGTTCGACACCTCGAACTTGTCGATGTAGAAGGAGGGAAGCGTGACGGTGATCTCCGGGGAGTCGTTCTGGTTCGACGATCCGTCGGAGGACCGCCCCATTTTCGATTCTCCCCCGGGAACCAGCACCATCACGGCGCCGTCCTTCTTCCAGACAATCTCGCTCGGGAGTTCCCCGTAGTCGTTCGTCTTGAGCATCGGGGTGCCGGGGACGGGGGTGAATGCCCCCTGGGCGGACGCGCCCACGGTGATGGCGAGGGCCAGAATCGTCAGGGCGGAACGGAGAATGCGCATGGTGGGACTCGCTGGGGATGGCACGGCTGGGCTTGGAGGGCCAAGCCTTCCACCCGAGGAGACTGGCGGGCGGCTGCCCGGGTTTGTGGAACGCTCACCCGCCCCTGCGCACACGGGCAAATCCGAAAGTGGGGGAAAACGCGCCGCACGGGGCCCGGGGCCCACCCCGGTTGACCCAGGCACGGGACGTGCCGAGACTCCCCCCTTCGCCGCGGCATGCCGGCCCGCGGCGGGCTACCATTCCTCGGCGGCGAAGGCTTCCATGTCCCAAGAGAAGGAACGCTCCAGCGTCACGCTCGACACCATCGTCTCGCTCTGCAAGCGCCGCGGGTTCATCTTCCCGGGGAGCGAAATCTACGAGGGCCTCGCCGGCACGTACGACTACGGCCCGATCGGGATCGAGCTGAAGCGCAACGTCAAGGAGGCCTGGTGGCGGGCCAACGTTTACGAGCGGGGGGACGTCGAGGGCCTCGATGCCGCCATCCTCATGAACGCGCGCGTCTGGAAGGCCAGCGGCCACGTCGACGGGTTCAGCGATCCGCTCGTGGACAGCTACGGCCCGTCGCGCAAGCGCTACCGCGCCGACCACATCGAGGAAACCGAGTGCACCCGGTACATCGTCGTGGATGTCACCGATCCAGCCGCGCCCGTCACGCACGACACGCAGCTTTGGGCCCCCAGCAAGGGAAAGGCGAAGGAGTTCTACCAGGCGTGGTGGGAGAAGGAACTCGGCCTCGCCGGAAAGCGCGTGAAGATCGAGGCGGTGGAGGGCACGACGCGGCGCGGCTTCTTCGGCCCGGAGGACGGCGGACTCCTCAGCGAGCCGCGCAACTTCAACCTCATGCTCCAGACCAAGTGCGGCCCCGTCGAGGACGCCGCCGCGACCGTCTACCTGCGCCCCGAGACCGCGCAGGGCATCTTCGTCAACTTCGAGAACGTCCGCACCGCCGCCCGCCGAAAGGTCCCCTTCGGCATTGCGCAGATGG
>CAZUCD010000170.1:0-7548 GCA_964618855.1 uncultured Candidatus Sumerlaeota bacterium | reverse complement strand
TGGATGGTGCCGAGGGGCGGAGTCGAACCGCCGACCTACGGGTTATGAATCCGTCGCTCTCACCAACTGAGCTACCCCGGCATCCGGATACGGCGCGAGCCCCCGTGGTTGGCGGGGGCTCGCGGAAGACTGGTGGCGGGGGCCGGAATCGAACCGACGACCTTTGGGTTATGAGCCCAACGAGCTACCGCTGCTCCACCCCGCGACCGAAACCCGCGCATCGCGCGGGAAAGGGAGGCTCGTCATGCAGCCCCCCCGCGTCAACTGAAAACGGGTTCCCTGAGGATCCGGATTCGGAAGGGGTCGAGTGCCAACCTCCGAACCATGCGCCCCAACACATGAAACCGGCACGGGGGGCGCACCACGCCTAGAACTCGGTCTTCAGCCCTCGTGCCATAAGGGTCTCGAGGGCCTCGAGCGGGGTGATGGATTCGCGGCACATCTCGTGAACGACGCGGATGATGGGGGTATCGACTCCTGAGGCGCGGGCGAGGTCGAGCGCGGCCTCTGCGGTCGGGAGTCCCTCGACGACCTGACCGACCTCCTCGACTGCCGCCGCGGGGGTGCGGCCCTTGGCGAGCAGTTCGCCGAACCTGCGGTTGCGCGAGTAGGGGGAGAAGCAGGTAACGGCGAGGTCGCCGAGGCCCGCGAGGCCGGCCAGAGTCCGCGCGTCGGCGCCCAGGGCGACCGACAGGCGCGTCATTTCGGCCAGCCCTCGGCACAGGAGCGCGGATTTGCTGTTGTCGCCGAAGCCCAGGCCGTCCGAGGCGCCTGCCCCGATGGCGATGACGTTCTTGAGCGCGCCGCCGAGTTCGACGCCGCGGATGTCCGGCTGGCGGTAGATTCGGAGCCAGGGCATGCTGAAGGCGGTCTGGAGCGCCGCGCCGGCCGCATCGTCGGGGCAGGCAACGACCGCGCTCGTCGGCACGCGGCGGGCAACTTCGCGCGCGATGCACGGGCCGGAGAGCACCGCCACGGAAACGTCGAGGTGCGCGAGCACGACGTCCGCTAGCAGGCGTCGGGACGGGATGTCGATGCCCTTGCTGGCGAGGACGAAGATGGGCGGGCGGCTCCTCCCGGCCAGGCGCGCGATGTCGGCGCTGAGCCCGTCGACGGCCTGGGAGGGTGCGGCGATGGTCGCGGCATCGGCGCCGTCGAGCGCCTCGGCGAGGTCCCAGGTGAGGGTGATGCGGTGGTGGAGATCCACCTCCTGAAGGTGGCGCGGGCGGTGGGACTCGCGCAGCCAGAGGATGGTCTCGACCGATGGGTCCCAGAGGCGCACGCGCACGCCGGAGCGCGAGAGCATGTCGGCGAGCGTGCATCCCCAGGCGCCCGCTGCGAGTACTGCCATGGTACGGATGGCACGCTTCATGGGCGGGTGCCTCCCGCGGTGCCGAACTCGACGAGGACGTGTTCCAGCGCGGTCGCCCAATCGGCGACGTACGCCTCGTCGCCGGAGGGGTACATGAGCCTCTGGACGCGGTGGATGCCCTGGACCAGGGACCGGAGGTTCGTCCACGTCATGCCGCGCGCGAGTTGGCCCGCCTGGCGCCTGCGGAAGTCTGGCAGGCGGTGGATCGACGGCCATGCGTTCGCGGGGACCAGGTCGGACGGGGCCCGCTGGCCCGCGTCCTGTGCATCCTGCAGCGCCTTGGCCTGGAGGATCATCTCGATCCACTGGGCGATGGTTCGGTAGAGCTTGAGCCGCGCGCCGGAGTCGGAGCCCGCGCGTTCGCGCCAGCGGCGCATCACCACGAGCGCCCCCGCCCAGTCCCCGCTGTACAGCGCCTCCTCCAGGTCGCGGGCGATCGGCTTCTCCCGGAACACGCGCCGCTCGCCGAGGCGCGCGATGAGCTTGAAGACCGCCGAGTTCTCGTCCACCGCCTTCGCCTTGTCCTCGTCCTCCTCGCAGATGAAGAGGGCGACATTCTCCCCCTGCGCAAAGGGGCCGAGCATGAACTCGGTGAGGGCCTCGACGGGGTCGACGGCGGCGGGTGCCTTCTTCTTCGTTGCGGCGGCCGTTGAGGCTTTGCGCGCGCCCTGTCCGAAGAAGTCCGCAAGGTTGTGCACGATCACGACTCGGGGTATCCCCCCGAGGAGGGAGATCGTGCCGAGTTCCGCGGTGATTTCCGGCAGGGCCTTTTCGAGGCGGAGCGGCTGGTTGCCCGGTGGGCGGATCTCCGTGAGGTTGCCGGCGCGGTCCTCAGGCTGCAGGAACCGGGCGATCACCTCGAGCCTGGCGTCGTTCAGCTTCACCTCGTCGTTGCCGTAGAGGAGGTGGACTCGAACGGGCGCTGCGGGCGTTGGGGGCATGGGGCTCTCGTGGCGGGTTCGGCGGAGATGCACGCGATGCTGGATTGGAGAACATCGGGGGTCCAGCAGGAACGCTCGGATCGCATTGGCGGTTGCGGTGGCGCCGGGCGCACGGCGCAATGGCCCAAGCTGGGCATCACCGATTCCGGGGTATCCGTCCAATGCGGCACTCCTTCCTGGCGGCCGCGGCGCTCACCGTGCCGGCGCTGCTTTCCGCCGAAGTGGTCAACCTCTCGATCAACCAGACCACGACGTTGGGTGAGAGCGTGTTCGTTCTCTCCGACCTCCCCCAGATGGGGGCGGGGAACATAACACGGGCGGTGAGGATGTCTCCCGTCGCGGGCGTGGCGCCGGGTTATCCGACATGGAGCATCGCGTTCGACCTGCCGCCCAACACGACCTTCACGCCGACCTACTACATACGCGCGGATGCCCCAGGGAGCATGGGGAACGGGTCGAACTTCACGCTGATCGGCTCCGGGGCGCCGGTGACCACGTCGAGCGCGACGCAGTCCCCGCAATCGGTCCAAATCTACGCGGGCGCCGCCGTCACGTCGGGGACGGCGACGATTACGTCTCCCGTCAACGGCTCCACGGTGGATTCGATCGCCATGGCCGTGACGACGGTGCCCGGTGGAAAGCTGCTCTCCGTCGCGATTCCCGCCACGCATGCGAACCACGGGCGGCTCGTGCGATTCTCGCTCTCCGATGGCACGATTCTCCCGCCGGACGGCCCGGTTGCGATCCATTTGCAGCCCGTGTGGTGGCGCCACGGCCAGGCTTTCCTTTACGACGTGGACACGATGACCACGGCGCCGGCGGCGCCCCGCGTCGAGACGTTCACCTTCGACCCCGCCAACTTCCAGGCGCGCACAATCCGAGTCATGCTGCCACGGAACTACGACTCGGCCACGTCAAAGTCATATCCGATCCTCTACGCGGAGGACGGGCAGAACCTGATCTTCCCGGGGGGGCCATTCGGCTACTGGGACCTCAATGTCGCCGCGAACTCGCTGACCGCGCGGGGCGAGATGCCCGAGGTCATCATCGTGGGAATCGACAACACGACGGACAGGAACGTCGAGTACGTGCCGGAGTACGGCAACGTCTCGGGGCCGGGGCGCGGGGGGGAGTACCTCGCGATGATCCGGGACGAACTGGCGCCGGAGATTGCGTCGCGCTACCGGGAGCTATCCGGCCCGCAGCACACGGCGCACGTGGGCAGCTCGCTCGGCGGCTTGCTTGGGTTCCATGCTGCAAACGAATTCGAGTCCACGTTTGGCAGCGTGCTCGCAATGTCGCCCAGCTTCTGGGTGAGCCTTTCGGTCAACAACACGCGCGCGCAGTTGCCGGTGTCCGCGTTCGGCCGGCTTTACATCGACTCCGGGACCGCGGGTGCGAGCAACGACGGCTACTGGGACACCGCTAACCTGCGGGACCTGCGGCTCTCGGTCGGCGAGGCGCTCGGGGCACATTTCACGCATGCGATCGGCATTGGGGACCAGCACAACGAGGCCGCCTGGCGGAGCCGTGCGCCCAATGCGCTGCGGTGGCTCTACCGTCCTTCGACCACGACCGGCTCGAGCGTCGGGGAATGGACCGCCTATTGAGTGGGTATCGGGTTTCGGGGTTGGGGGGCTCGGGGTTCGTGTCAAAGAGCCGGGCCGTCAGCCCCATGACATCTCGGCGGAATCGAGCCAGATGGTCACCGGGCCGGTGTTCACAAGGTGCACGTCCATCATGGCGCCGAATTCGCCGGATGCAATGTGCCCCGAGGGATGCATCTCGCGCAGGATGGCGACGAACCTGTCGCACAACGCAGACGCACCCGCCGGCGCGAGTGCGCCGGTGAAGCTCGGCCGGCGGCCCTTGCGCGCATCCGCATAGAGCGTGAACTGGGAGACAACGAGCACTCCCCCACCCACGTCGAGGAGGCTGCGGTTCATGTTGCCGCCCTCGTCCGGGAAGATGCGCAAGTTCAGGAGCTTCTCCGCGGCCGGGCGAAGCGGGCGGTCGGTGTCACCTTGCCCAAACCCAAGGAGGACGACGAGGCCGCGGTCGATGGCGCCGACGACGCGACCGGCGACCTCGACTCGGGCCGGGCCGCTGCGCTGGACCAGGAGCCTCATCCGCCGGGCGAGGGTGCGCTCGCGACCAGCGCCCCGCCGGGGGACTCGGACAGCGTGATGACGATGGTGCCGCCGCGCTTCATCCGCTTGCCGGGTCCCGGACGCTGCGAGATGACGCGCCCGGGCGCGAGGATCAGCGTCTGCTCGTTCGAGCCAATCCGCATCGGGAATCCCATGGTCGAGGAACGCCGAACCGCATCCTCGAGGGGAAGCGTGAGCAGGTCCGGTGCCTCGACCTCCTCGGTTCTGACGAGGCTCTCGACGGCGAAGTAGGAGCTCGCCGCGGCGATGGCGAAGACGATGCCGCCGGCGAGGGTCATCCTGCAAAGGAGTCCGAGGAATCCGGGGGACGGGCTGTCACTCATGGCTCCCTTCCGATTCCGACGGCCGCACAACGGCAAGCGGAAACGGCGGGATTGGCGCTCTCCGGCCAGTGAGCTTGCCCCCGGGAACGGCGGGGGCATCGTTGCGGCTTCCATTGGAGTGGCCGTCCATGCCCATGATCGCCCCTTTTCAAGCACTCTTCGCCGACCCGCAGGGGGCCCGCGGTTTCATCGCGCCGCCCTACGACGTGCCCGGTGATGCCGAGGCCAGGGCCCTTCTCGCGGCCCACCCGCAGACATTCCTGCGCGTCACGCGGCCGGAGATCACCATGGCCGCAGATGCAGACGCGCACGGACCCTCAGCCTACGAGCGCGCGCGTGAGCTGATGGATGGCGTCCTCGGCGCGGGCTTGCTGCGACGCGAGCACGGCCCCGCCTACGGTGTCTACCGTCTGACGTGGCGCGGGCACGCGCAAACCGGACTGGTCGGACTGGCATCCTGCGCCGACTACGTCGCGGGGGAGGTTGCGCGCCACGAACTGACCCGGCCCGACAAGGAGGACGACCGCACGCGCCACATCGTGGAGCTGTGCGCGCAGACCGGGCCGGTGTTCCTTGCCTTCCGGTCGGGTTCGGGGCTGGAGACGCTTCTCGCGGAGGCGACGGGGCGCCCGGCCGAGTTGTCCGTGGACACGGGGGATGGCGTGCTGCACGAGGCGTGGGTTGTGCGCGAACGGGGGGTGATCGGCTTGATCGCGGAAGCGGTGGCGGGAGCCGGGAGGCTCTACATCTGCGACGGGCACCACCGTGCCGCGGCCGGCACGCGGGCTTCGCGCGAGTTTCCGGGGACGCCAGCCGCGCAAGGTTTCCTTTCCGTCGCGTTCCCGCACGATGAACTGCGGATCCTCCCCTACCATCGGCTGGTGCTGGACCTGAACGGGCGCGACGCCTCGGCGCTGCGGCGCGAATTGGAGGCGGCGACCCTTCCCCCGCGCGATGCCTCGGTCCCGCCTGAAGCGGACATGCCCGGCGAGGTGTGCATGTTTCTCAATGGCGCGTGGATGCGTCGCGCACTGCCGGGCATGGCGCAGGGAACCGGCGATGCCGCGGCTCGACTGGAGGCGAGCATCCTTCAGGCGCGCGTGCTGGGACCGATCCTTGGCATCGAGGACCCGCGCACCAGTCCCCGGATCCGGTTCGTCGGGGGAATCAAGGGGCCGGGCGAGCTCGAGCGCGCGGTGCGCGCCGGGGAGGCAGCCATCGGGTTCGCCATGCCTGCCGTGTCCATGGAACAGCTCTTCGCGGTGGCGGACGCTGGGCTCCTGATGCCACCAAAATCCACATGGTTCGAGCCCAAGCTGCGCGATGGTGTCTTCGTCAACGCGTGGTAAGGCGCGCTCGGCTTGCCCTCGCCCGCAGGGGACGGGAGTTTCGTATCCAACATCCGCCCCGCCCGGAGCACCCCGCATGCGCCCTGCCCAACTCGCAACGATCCTCGTGGCCCTGACCGCGATTTCCTCCTCCGTGCATGCCTGCACAACCGCGGGATTCGAGGCCGCCTCCGGCAAGTGCTTCGCCCAGAACTACGACTGGATGGTCGATTCGGGCATGGTGATGGTGAACAAGCGGGGGGTGGGAAAGCAGGGCTTCATGTCCCCGAATCCTGCGAAGTGGGTCTCGAAGTACGGCAGCGTCACGTTCAACCAGTATGGCGCGGATCTGCCCACGGGGGGCATGAACGAGAAGGGCCTCGCGTACGGCATCATGTGGCTCGAGGGGACGAAGTATGAACCCGTGGACGAGCGCGCATCGCTGAGCGTGCTGCAATGGGCGCAGTTCGCGCTCGACACGTGCGCGACTGCGGCTGAGGTCCGGGAGAACGCCCTGAAGGTGCGCGTCGAGGGGGGAAGCTCCGGCGCACCGGTGCACTACCACTTCAGCGATGCGACGGGCGACAGCCTGATCGTCGAGTTCATCGGCGGGAAGGCGGTCGTGCGGGGAGGTGCTGAGCTTCCGGCCCGCGTCCTGAGCAACGACACGTATGAATCCTGCGAGATGGCGCTTCGGGAGACGCTGCACGGGGCTGCGGAGGACCTGCCAAAGGGCAACGACTCGGTCGCGCGGTTCCTCCGGGCGGCCGCGATGACCCGCACTGCGAGCGGGGACGACGCGGTGGAGACGGGCTTCCGGATCCTGGGCGACGTGGCCCAGGGCGACTTCACCAAGTGGAGCATCGTGTATGAGCAGCAGGTGGGCCGCATCACATGGAAGACGCTGCGGGCGGCGACACCCAAGAGCATCGACCTGGCGCGGATCGACTTCTCGTGCGCCACAGCGGGCGGGTGCCTGGACATGAATGCGCCGGCGGCGGGGGACGTGACGGCGCAGCTCGCCCCATTCAGCGTCGATGCAAATCGCGCGCTGATCGGGGAGTCGTTCGCGAGGACTGAGTTCCTCGCTGCAACGCCCACGGATCAACTCGATGCGCTTGCAGGCGCCCCGGCGCAGTACCCCTGCCTCTCGAAGTAGGATCTGGGACCCCTGCTGCGGGCCTCCGGCCCTTGCCGTCAGGATCTTTCCGGAATCAGGACCGCCCGCGTGGGGGCGGCCTCGGCGTCCCTGAGGGCAAGTGGCAGGCAGATGAGCCCGTGGAAGCCATCTTCCACCCCGGACAGGTCGACTGATTCGAGGATGAGTTTGCCGGCGCCGAGTAGGTGCAGGTGCGTGAGCTCAGGTTCGGCCCCGGGGGGTTCGACGGTGAGATAGTCGATCCCGACGAGGCG
>CAZUCD010000169.1:3379-7612 GCA_964618855.1 uncultured Candidatus Sumerlaeota bacterium | reverse complement strand
GGTTAACGGCATTCCACTTGCTGACTACACCGTGCCAGCTGCGTCCCTTGCTGAAACCATCCGGATTCTCGGAGTCTTCCATGCCTCGTTGGACCGTGCTCCTACTCGTGATCCTTGGCCAATCCGCGGCACATCCTGCCATGGCGGACGAATGCCTCGACTTCGGTCCCGCAGTGGACGGCCTGCGACTCGGCTTGAGAATCGTGACTACCCGGGAGACCGGGGAGGACTTCCACGCGGTCACATTGTCGATCTCGAATGAAACGACGGGGACCGTGACGCTTGAGGGGAGATGGTTCGAGAAGACGGAGGGTGGAACGTACGGGGATTGGATGCGGCGTCGGTCGGTGTTCGAGTGCGAGCCGAAATGGCCCATCCTGACGGCGCAGACGATGTGGAGCGGGGAGTTTGAAGGCCGGCAGCCGCAGGTGAGCATCCCCCCCCGTGGGGAGTTCTCGGCTTCGTGGAGTGCCGAGGGCATACACCTCAAGCCGAGGGATTGCTACAACTCATACCCGGGGCTGCGGGATGACGGGCTCTATATGGTGCGTGCGAACTTCACGGCAACGCGAGCCGACGGCAGGTCGACGAAACTGGTGAGCAATGACGTCCCGGTTTCGATCGGGGGGAGCCTGGGGCTTCCGAAGCGGGGCCTCTGCCGCGTGAAGAGCTTCGACCCCGAAGCCGGCGTGGTCATCCTCGACTCGGGCGCCTTGGAGGGGATCGCCGTAGGGGACGAGTTCTCGGTCCACCCGCGCGGGTTGACGCTGCGCGTGCCCGTGCAGGTCGAATCCGTGGACGACATGACGGCACGATGCAAAATGCTCACCACGGAACTTCCGACGGTATGCGAGATGGATGTGAACTGGGACCCAAAGAACCTCGAAGCGATGTGTCGCACGCCGCTGGAGGTGCTCCGCCACCAAGCTCGGGGGCAGGAACCGTAGGCAGATATCGGGACTATCGTCGGCCGACGGTCCAGGGCTCCCCCACCCTACCCCTCGACCAACTTCTTCAGCTTGTCCAGCGCATCCCCCCAGCCGTCGCGCAGGTCGTCGGCCATGGCGCGCGTCGGGATGCGGTTGTGGTTCACCATGACGACGCACTTGTCGCCGGGCTTGGCTTGGAAGACGACCTCGACGGGTTCGGCCCCCGCGTGGCGCGGGTTCTCCCATGAAAGCTTGATGTCCTTCCCCGCGCGGATCTTCTTGAATGTCCCCGCGTCCCCGTCGGCGCTGGAGAACCTCCCCCCGTCCTTCACGTCGGCCTTGGCGCCGGTGCCGAACCATTTTGCCCAGGTCGCACCGTCGGCGAATGCGGCGAACACCTTGGCGACCGGCGCCGCGATGGTCTTCGTCGCGCATATGCCGTAGCCCTTCGGCTTGCCGTCCTTCTCCACGACGCCGCGCTCGCGCTCGTACTCGACGACGATGGTGACGAGCCACCAAGCATCGAGAGGCTGCACGCCGTGGAGCGCCTGCGTCAGGTCGCGCCGACCGAGCTTTGTGCCGCCGAGGCCGTCGAGCACCGCGTACCATTCGCCGAGGGTCTTGCCCGTGGCCTTGCGGACGCTGGCATCGTCGAGTGATGGGGACTGGTTGGGGGAGGGCTTCATGGTGGTTCCTTTCGTGCCCAGGATGGGGAGTCTGCCTTGTTGGTTGGTTGACCAACCAATTCGCCGGTCGGGGCGGTGCGAGCAAGGGGAACCTCGCGCTTGCGTCGCGCGCCGCCGGTGGCGTTCCTCGCCCACGCCATGACGCCGCCGAACCCTGCTCGTCCCTGGATGACGCCCGCCGTGGCGGCGCTGCTCGCGTCCGCACCGCAGGGGGAGCCCCCGCGCGACGCGCGCGCCGACTTTGAAACACTCCATGTCGGCCCATGGCGCGGGGTCGCGCACCGCTCGTTTGCGCCGCTCATCGGCCCGCTCCCGGTCCTGCTGGAGGAGATCCTGGCACAGCCGGGGGACGTCCTGCGCAGCGGAGGCGGGCAGGGCGTCACGGCGCGGCGCGCGATCGGCGGATTTCGCACCTTCTGCAAAGTGTATCGCGCGGAGAACCTGCATCGAAGGGTGCGCGACATGCTCGGAATCTCCCGCGCCCTCGGGGAGTGGGAGGCGTGCCTGGCCGCGACCGGCGCGGGGATAAGTGTCGCGCGGATCCTCTTTGCCGGGACGAAGCGCGAGGGTCTCGGCGCGCGGCACCTCGTCGTCACGGAGGAGTTGCCCGGCATCGCGGCGAACCGGATCGCGCAAGCCCTCGGGCCGGACGCCGCGGCGCGCGCCGCATTCGAGGACGAGCTCCGCGCCATCGTCGCCCGGTTCCACGCCGCCGGTTTCTGGCACGCGCACCTGCACGCCAAGCACGTCTTCATCGCCCGCGACGGCACCCCGATGGTCATCGACCTCGAGCGCTCCCGCGTGGCGCCGCCGCTCCCACGAAAGGCCCGCGAGCGCAACTTCGCGCAGATGGAGCGCAGCCTGCGCAAGTTGCGGGAATCGGGAATCGGGGATCGGGAATCGGGGAAGGGTGGCTGAGGCCCCGCGCGGCCACCCTTGCCCGACCCAAGGCCTCTGGCCCCCGATCCCCGGTCTCGCGTCCGTGATCCCGGGCCCCTATCCCTGCAGGTTCTGCGAGAACATGAACTTGTTGCCGTCGGGATCGAAGTAGGTGGCGAGCTTGACCATGCCCTCGATGGTGATGGTCTCGCCGTCGAAGCGGACGCCCTTGGATTCGAGCTCGCGGCGCGCGGCGGCAATGTCCCGCACGCCGAAGACGAGAGTCGTGCCGTCGCGCACGTCGAGCTTTTCGCGCTCGCCCAGGCCGACCGATATCTCGGGGATGTGCGTCGCCATCTCGCACCAGCGCAGCTCCTCCACGTGGTAGATCAGCTTCCAGCCAAATGTGTCCTGGTACCACGCGATGGCCTTGCGGATGTCGCGGACGGGGATCGAGCAGGTGAGGTCGCCCTTCCATTCGAAGTTCGGCATGCTGCGGCTCCTTGCGTTGGGTGGATTGAGGATGGTTGGAAAAGTATACTTGCTAGCCAAAGGCGTCAAGCGGTACCTTCCCCGCAATCAACTACTCCGCGACAACTCCCTTGCTTCACGAACTCTTCCATCATCGCTGGTCCGTCCCCATCATCGCGGAACTCCACGCGCGCCGCGGTTGCAGATTCGCGGAGCTTGTCGGCCGCCTCGGCATCAGCAGGGACGTGCTCTCGCAGACGCTCGAGTGGCTCGTTGTGCACCGCTACGCCGAGCACAACCCGGGCTACGGCCATCCGATGCGGCCGGAGTACCTCCCTACGGCGGAGACAACTCGCATTGGGCCAGCCTGCGCCGCTGTGATGAGGGAGATCCGCGTGCTGAATGGGGAGGAGGTGCTCCTGCGCCGCTGGTCCTGTCCCGTGGTGGACGTGCTGCGCCCCCGGCCGGCGCGCTTCTCGCAGCTTCGGTCCGCCCTTCCCGGAGTGACACCCAGGGCGCTGTCTCTGGCGCTCCAGTCCCTCGAGGAAGCCGGCCTCCTCACTCGGACCGTGGGCGAGGAACGCCCCCCGCGTGTAACCTACGCGCTGGTCCCACGAGCAGTTCGGCTGGGGGTTGCACTTCGGGGCCTGAAGTAGGAGGCCGCGGAGCGTTAGCCGTACGCGACTCAAGCAATTGGACTTGCATGCCACGCCACCACCGCAGGCGGCGGCTTGTGTGAACTGCCTGCACTACAAATGCAATTTGTCATTGACTTATGCTGGTTGCGCGCAAAGAATCCGCGCGTTGTCTTGTTGCAGGACAAATCCTCAAAGGTTCACCGATTCAAATGAGCGACCTCAACCAGCCGTACCCCACCGGCCTTGCGCGCGGACTTGCGAAGTCGGCCCTTACTGCCGTCGCCATCGCCGCAGCCATGGCGTTCGCTTCGCCCGCGACGGCGAAGATGACCGTGAAGCACGCCCTCGAGACCGCGCCGGAGCGGCTAGCGGTCACGGGCTCCGCAACCCCGACCAGCGGCGGCCCCATGAACCCTGTGATTCCGACGATCCGCGTCAAGGATATCGACGACGGCTCCAAAGACCCCGACCCGATGCCGTGGTCACCCTCAGGCCGCCCGGCCCCGGGCTCGAACACAACCGTCGGGACCACCCCGGCGACCGGCGGTGCCATGAACCCGGTCGAGCCAACTATTCGCCTGAAGGACATCGACGACGGAGCCGGCAAGGGCGACGAGGCCGATCCGAACG
>CAZUCD010000169.1:0-3279 GCA_964618855.1 uncultured Candidatus Sumerlaeota bacterium | reverse complement strand
CGCCTGAAGGACATCGACGACGGAGCCGGCAAGGGCGACGAGGCCGATCCGAACGGCCGCCCCGCCCCGGGCTCGACCACGACCGTCGGCACCACACCCACGACCGGCGGCGCCGCGAACCCGGTGATCCCTACAATCCGAGTGAAGCCGGAAGTCCCCGACCCGAACGACGACGGCGGCAAGGACTGAGCAACCCAACCGTAGCCTCGATTGAGGTGCAGCACAGCAACACTGCCGCCCGGGAGAGTGTCCCGGGCGGCAGTGGTTTTTCGCTGGGGGCTCCAAGGCTGGACTACTGAGGCAAATCCTCCAGCTGCTTCACCCAATCATTGAAGCGGTGGCACTGCTCGCGAATCCGGTCCAGGCCGATGGCTGAAGCTGCGGCGGGTGCGTGCAAGATTTCATCTGAGGGCGCACTTCGGAAGCAGATGGACAGGGTTGGCGGCGGTAATCGCGAACGGGGGGATCCGCTGCGCGTGGATGCCCCCACACCTGCCATGATCGCCTCCGTCATCGAATCTCTTCGTTAAGGTCTGGAGCAGTGTTTCCTTTGTTTCATCGAGTGCGCGCAGGCTGCCGACGTCGGTGAAAGCGACATGAGGGGATGGGGGACAACTCTGCGCAGGAGTCATGGGAGATCCAGCGCCTGGCGCCAAAGCGCGCCGGGGCGCCGACTAACCTAGAGTGCCTTGGCGTATTGAAGGGCGCAATCGGCTCTCTCCGCGTCTGGCAAGGCACGTGCCTGCACGGGATTGAGATGCTCCCAGTTTGAGCTGCCCCCATTCGTGCCACTTGATTCTCGACGCGCCCGGCGGGCAGAGTGAAGTTCTTCAGAGCGAGGAACCCGGGGTAGCCGCGATGCACATCCACAAGCTCCACATCTCGCATGTGCGCGGGTTTCAGGATTTACAATTCGATTTTTCGCGTCCAGATGGCAGTCACGCGGGCTGGACGGTCATCACTGGGGACAACGGTTCGGGAAAGAGCACGCTCCTCAAGTGCATCGCGATCGTCCTCGCCGGGACGGATGGCGCACGGGCGCTCCAGCCCGGCTTCCATCGATGGGTCCAGGACGGTGCTCCCCAGTCCGTTGGTTCGATCACGTTAGAGGTTGCGCGGGACGACGCTGATGACACGCTCGCCGAATCGGGGAAGGCCCCCGGGCCACTCTTTCCCGCCAAGGTTGAGTTTCGAAACGGAGGGAAAGAGACCACGCTGGTAAGGGCTGTCCCTCCTCGGAAGCAGCGCAACTATTCAACCCCGGACCGGACGATTTGGTCCTCCGAGTCGCGGGGTTACTTCTGCTGTGGATACGGGCCATTCCGCCGCATGTTCGGAGCTTCTCCCGATGCCGTCAGGCAGATGGCCGCTCCATCGACCGAGCGCTTCGTCACGATGTTCAACGAGGCGGCGTCCCTGGCCGAGGTTGACCTGTGGATGAAGGGGCTAAGGCATCGTGAACTCGAGAGCAAGTCGCCTGGTAAAGTGGAACTCGAGACATTGCTCTTTGTCATGAGGCACGACTTGCTGCCGAACCAGGTGACTGTGGAGGGAGTCGATGCTGATGGCTTGTGGCTCAAGGATCGCAATGGAGTGCGGCTCGCGTGGAGCGAGATGAGCGATGGATACCGATCCATGCTCGCCCTGCTCGGGGATATTGTGAGGCACTACTTCAACACATACGGCACGGCCGATTCCTTCAGCCGGGACGCCGAAGGTAGAGTGACGTTTGTTCGGAGCGGCGTCGTGCTGATCGACGAGATCGACGCGCACCTCCACCCAGAGTGGCAGCGCGAGATCGGGTTCTGGCTCAAGAAGCACTTCCCGAGAATCCAGTTCATCGTGACAACCCATTCGCCCATCATCTGTCAGGCGGCTGATCCCAACGGAATCTTCCGCCTTCCGGAACCGGGAAGCAAGGCGGCGCCTTTCCGGCTGTCGGATGAGGATTATGCGCGGGCGGTCCGTTCCAAGTCCGACACGATCCTGCTTGGACCGGCGTTCGGGCTGGAGAACACCCGCTCCCCCCGGGCAGTGGAGGCGCGCGAGAAGCTGGCATCCTTCCGGGCGAAGGAACGCGCAGGAGCCAGGTTGAGCCCCCAAGAGAAGGAGGAGGCCGATCAACTCCGCTTGTTTGATCCGGCACCGGGTGAGGACTGATCCGTGCGCATGATTCGACGCAGAGTCTTGCCAGTCAACTCCCTGCGGTTCTTGCAACGTTGGCAGGGGGAGGTTGACGCGGCGAGAAACCCGACGGCCGAACAATTGAACCAGTTTTGGAACCGCGGGAGGCGAGCGAGGGGGTTTGACCCCGTTCTTTCTGAGCTGAGACAGATGGCGGGGCCACGAGACCGATGCATGTATTGTGAAGACTCGGAGGGCGCGGACGTCGAGCACTACCGGCCCCGGAGCGAGTTTCCTGATCTCATGTTTGTTTGGGAGAACCTGCTGCTTGCGTGCCCCACCTGCAATCGCCTCAAAGGCACGGGCTTCCCCTTGGACGAGGACGGTAACCCGCTCCTCATCGACCCCACAAGCATCGATCCTTGGGAGCACCTGGACTACGACGTTAAGACGGGGAACATCGTGGCCAGATTCATTCCAACGAAGGCAATCCAGGATCCTTTGGGGATGGAAACCGTTCGCTTGTTGAGGTTAGCCCAAAGGGAACATCTCGCCGAGGGGTATCGTCGTACCTATCGACGTTTGAGCAAGGCGCTGCGGCTTTTCATCGAAGGCAATCAAATGCCTGCTGAAGAATTCATTAGATCCCTTCATGAACTTGACGATCACAGATTGGCTGGATGGTGCTTCGGCAGAGGAGCTGACTCAGAAGAACCCTTCCGCACGGTGCAGGAGCGGAATCCCGAGACTTGGCGACAGATACGCCAGTCGTTCGAGCTCGAGTAGCAGCCGCGTCTCCGGGCGCATCCTCGCCGGGTTTTCCCTCCGCATGAAACCCCCTTGGCCTCAGAACTCCGCATTCCCCGGCGTGCGGGGGAACGGGATCACGTCGCGGATGTTGGCCATGCCGGTGACGAACTGGATCAGGCGCTCGAATCCGAGGCCGAAGCCCGCGTGCGGCATCGTCCCGTAGCGACGCAGGTCCAGGTACCACCAGTAGTCCTTCGGGTTCATGCCCATCTCGACGATGCGGCGCTCCAGGTGGTCCAGCCGCTCCTCGCGCTGGCTGCCGCCGATGATCTCGCCGATCTTCGGCACGAGCACGTCCATCGCGCGCACCGTCCGTCCGTCGTCGTTCATGCGCATGTAGAACGC
>CAZUCD010000168.1:4700-7695 GCA_964618855.1 uncultured Candidatus Sumerlaeota bacterium | reverse complement strand
TGCACCCGCTCGTCTGCACCGCCTTCAACGCCGACTTCGACGGCGACCAGATGGCCGTGCACATCCCGCTCTCGACCGAGGCCCGGCTTGAGGCGAAGCTCCTCATGCTGGCGGAGAACAACATCCTCTCCCCCGCAAACGGGCGCCCCATCGCCACGCCGTCGCAGGACGTCGTTCTCGGCTGCTTCTACCTCACGAAGCTCCGCACCGAGAACGTTCTGGGCGAGTACGCCGAGCTCCGCAAGACATCCGACGGGGAGAAGTGGCTCAATCGCCACCAACTCCGCGAACTGCGCGGCAACATGTCGCAGGGGGACTTCGACAAGAAGTTCCCGATCAGGCGCCGCCGCGGCATCTACTCGAGCCCCGAGGACGCCCTCGCCGCGCTCGAGCACAAGAAGGTGCACCTCCAGGCGGAGATCCTCGTCCGCTTCCCGAAGTACGGGAAGGACAAGAAGACCCGCACGGAGTTCACCAGCCCGGGCCGCCTCATCTTCGCCAAGGTGCTCCCCGAGGAGATCGACTTCCTCGAGCACGCCAACGAGGCGATGACCAACAAGAAGCTGGGCCGCATCGTCGCGCTCATCCAGGAGGCGTGCGGCAACGAGCGCACCGCCAAGGCACTGGACGAGATCAAGAACAACGGCTTCCGCCACGCCAAGGCGGGCGGCCTGTCGATCTCGATCAACGACATGCTCATCCCGAAGACGAAGCCCGCGATCCTCGACAAGGGCCGCAAACGCCTCGAACAGATCAACAAGGACTACAACAACGGCAACCTGACCGACGAGGAGCGTTACCACAACGTGATCTCGGTCTGGACGCAGGCGACCGACGACGTGACCAAGGACCTGATGACCGAGCTCTCCCACGCGGAGAGCGGGTTCAACCCGGTCTTCATCATGTCGTACTCCGGCGCCCGCGGCAACAAGGACCAGATCCGCCAGCTCTGCGGCATGCGCGGCCTGATGCAGCGCCCGTCGAAGAAGGTCACCGGCTCCATCGGTGAAATCATCGAGCAGCCCATCCTCTCGAACTTCCGCGAGGGGCTGACGGTGCTCGAGTACTTCATCTCGACGCACGGCGCGCGCAAGGGCCTCGCGGACACCGCGCTCAAGACCTCCGACGCCGGCTACCTGACCCGCCGCCTCTGCGACGTGGCGCAGGACCTCATCATCACCGAGGACGACTGCGGCACGCACAGCGGCATCACCGCGCGCCCGATCAAGGACATCGACGCACGCGGCGAGAAGATCCTCGAACCCCTTCGCGAGCGCATCAACGGACGCTGCTCGGTCGACGACGTCGAGCACCCGGAGACGGGCAAGATCATCGTCCGCGCCGGCGAGGAAATCACGGACAGGATCGCGCGCGACATCGAGGACTCCGGCATCGAGGAACTCGAGATCCGCTCGGTCCTGACGTGCCAGACGCGCCGCGGGATCTGCCGCCGCTGCTACGGGCGCAACCTCGCCACCGGCAGGATGGTGGACCTGGGCGAGTCCGTCGGCATCATCGCGGCCCAGTCCATCGGCGAGCCCGGCACGCAGCTCACGCTCCGCACCTTCCACACCGGCGGCGTCTCCATGGGCGTCCTCGAGGGCTGGTACGAGGCGGACGTGGCCGCTGGCACGGTCAAGTACGACGGTCTCAAGTTCCTCAAGTCCGAGGACGGCTCCATGATCGTCGTCAACCGCACCGGCTCCATCAAGGTGTTCGACGACCAGGACAACGAAGTCCAGAACCTGCCGAGCATCCCTTACGGCGCGAAGCTGCTCAAGCCGGACAACGCCTCGGTGGTGAAGGGCGACCGCATCGTCCAGTGGGACCCGTCGGCCGCGCCGATCATCGCCGAGCACCCGGGCCTTGTTGTCTACGAGGACATCATCGAGGGCGTCACCATGCGCCGCGAGGTGGACCCCGAGACCGAGCACGCCATCATGGTGATCTCCGAGCACCGCGAGGAACTGCACCCGCGCATCCTGATCGTGAACCCGAAGGACAAAAAGGAGACGATCGCGCACTACTCCCTGTCCGCCGGAACGATCCTCAACCACCGCGACGTCCCGGACGGCAGCATCGCCAAGCCCGGCGTGGTCATCGCGCGCGTCCCCAAGGCGCGCACGAAGAGCCGCGACATCACCGGCGGCCTTCCGCGCGTCGAGGAGCTGTTCGAGGCCCGCAAGCCGAAGGAAAGCGCCTCCATCGCGGACGTCGCCGGCGTCTTCGAGGTGCGCGGCATCTCCAAGGGCCAGCGCAAGTGCGCCATCATCCCCGACGGCGGCACCAAGGACGACGAGCACACATACTCGATCCCCCTTGGCCGAAACCTGCTCGTCCGGCACGGCGAGCGCGTCGAGGTCGGCGACCAGCTCACCGATGGCGCGAAGTCCCCGCACGACATCCTCCGCGTCCTCGGCGAGAAGGCACTCATGGAGTTCCTCCTGCAGGAAGTTCAGGAGGTCTACCGCCTCCAGGGCGTCTCCATCAACGACAAGCACATCGAGTCGATCGTCCGGCAGATGCTCAAGAAGATCATCATCGAGGAGCCCGGCAACACGCGGTTCCTCTACGGCCAGACGGTGGACAAGTGGCTGTTCCACGAGGAGAACGACCGCGTCGTGAAGAACGGCGGCGAACCCGCCGTCGGGAAGCCGAAGCTCCTCGGCCTCACGAAGGCGTCGCTCGAGACGGAGTCGTTCATCGCGGCGGCATCCTTCCAGGAAACGACGCGCGTCCTCACGGACGCCGCGGTTCGCGGAAGGAAGGACCACCTGCGCGGCCTGAAGGAGAACGTCATCATGGGTCTCCTCATCCCGGCCGGCACGGGCCTCCCGCGCTACCGCAGCATCTCCGTCGCCTCGACGGAGGAGGCTCCGGTCACGGACGACGACGAGGCGGATCTCCCGAGCCCCGGCCGCCGCTGATCTCCCCACCAGCAACCAACCGAAACAAGCCACCCCGCCGGGCAACCGGCGGGGTGGTTTCGTTTGGG
>CAZUCD010000168.1:0-4600 GCA_964618855.1 uncultured Candidatus Sumerlaeota bacterium | reverse complement strand
GTCGCCAGGCGGTTGAGGTGAAGGTACGCGTCCGTGCCGTAGCCCTCCATCGACATCACCTGGAGGTCCCCCCCGAAGTACCGCGCGTAGAGTCGGCTCAGCGGCAACCCGTAGCCATAGCCCGCCATGGCATCTACGTCCTCGATGTACGGGCTCTGCGGCGGAAGCTCTGCGGTCGAGTAGAGGTACGTCCAGATGCGCGCCATGCCGCTGCGAGGGATGCCACCCCCCTCGTCCGACACCTTGATCGAGACATCCTCGTTTCCGCCGGCGATCACGACGTCGATGTGCGGCAGGGCGCGCACGCCCCGATGGGTCTCGACGACGGCGCGCATGGAGTTCTTCAGCAGCTCGAACAGCATGTGGTACAGGTGGGAGGGGATGTACTTGAACGCGAGGCGCGTGTTGCCCGCGACGCGCACCTCGGGTGCATCGGAGTAGAACTGGCGGCAGATCGTGGCGGCGTGCGCGGCTGCATCCCGTGAAACCTCCGCGGGGGCCGTCGCCGCGCAGATGATCCCGACCCAGCCCTCGCGCCGGTTGCGGAGGGCCGCGTGCTGGCCGATCAGCAACCGCACCCCGATGCGCATCGAGTAGAAACGGTCGAGGAAGCCCTGCACGTCGACGTGCAGCTCGCTCTTGCCGGTCGCCTGCTTCAGCTCGACGATGCCCTGCGCGACTGTTTCAACGACGCGCTGGTGGCGCACCTTGATGCTCTCGATGAGGGCGGTGAACCGCCTGCCGTCATCGTCGTTCGCGGGGGACGGGAACCTCCTCAGGTCGAAGAACGACTGGACGTACCAACCGTGCACGCGCCGGATCGAGGGCATGTCGGATAGCCCCCCCGGCATGTTCCGCAGACGGTCCGCCATGATCGCGACGCGGATGGGGAGTTCGTAATGGAGGAACTGCTCGGCCCGGAGCATCATGTCGGGCCGGGGGTCCTCGCCAAACTCATAAAGGTCCTGCAGGGAGAAAGGCGTGCGCTTCTTGCGCCCAAACGACTGGAGTTCGCGGGCCTCGGCCTCGGGGAGTGCTTCCAGGAGGGACGTGACGACTGCCATGGTTCCGTCGATGAGCGTGGAGCAGCGCAATCTCGCCCAATAAAGAGCTTGATGGTCGGAAGGATGTCAACCAAGTCGCGCTGCGCCGCGGCGAGGATACCCGCCTTGGCCTAACACTTGCCCCGATGGGTCGCGTGCGCGCCCATTCCGGCGCAAAAGGATGCCCTACACATGCCCGATACACCCACTGTCAGAAACGTCATCGTCCTGGGATCCGGCCCGGCAGGCCTGACCGCCGCACTTTACCTTTCGCGGGCCAACCTGGCGCCGCTGCTCTTCGCGGGGCCCATGGCGGGGGGGCAACTCACCACCACAACCGAGGTCGAAAACTTCCCCGGCTTCCCGGAGGGCATCCACGGGCCCGCCCTGATGGAGAACATGGAGAAGCAGGCCGTCCGGTACGGGACGGAGATACTCCACGAGAAGATTGACCGGGTGGACTTCTCGCGGCGCCCGTTCGAGCTGCACTCCGGCGGGCACACCCACCGCGCACACACGGTCATCATCGCCACGGGAGCCTCGCCCAAGCTCCTCGGCATCCCGGGCGAGCAGAAGTACTGGAACTACGGCGTGCACACGTGTGCCGTTTGCGATGGTGGATTCTACCGCAAGAAGGAGATTGCCGTCGTCGGCGGGGGAGACTCCGCGATGGAGGAGGCATCCTACCTGTCCAAGCTCGCCTCGAAGGTCTACGTGATCCACAGGCGCGACCAGCTCCGCGCCTCCAAGATCATGGCCGATCGCGCACTCGCGAACCCGAAGCTCGAGTTCGTCTGGAATGCGGCTCCCATCGAGGTCGTCGGCGACACCGAGGGGCAGTTCCAGAAGTGCCGCGGAATCCGCATCAAGGACACCCGCACGGGGGAAGTCCGCGAGATCGCCGTTTCCGCGATGTTCGTCGCCATCGGCCACACGCCGAACACAGCGTTCCTCGGGGGGGCACTCGCGACCGACGAGTCCGGATACCTGAAGGTGGACGGCCACCAGCAAACCTCGATTCCTGGTGTGTTCGCGGCGGGGGACGTCCACGACACGCACTACCGTCAGGCGATCACGGCGGCGGGCATGGGGTGCGCGGCGGCCCTGGAGGCAGAGCGCTACCTCGTGCGCGAGGGGCTTGCGGGCACCGGCTGAGCGGGGATTTCCGTTGGGCGCCCGCGCCCAGTCTGGCATCCTGGGCCATCCCAAACAGGGAGCACTCCGATGCTCGGCACGTCCTCATCCAAGACCCTCGCGGCCATGCTCGGCCTTGTGGCGCTTCTGCTGGCAGCAAACCTCGCGGCAGGCCTTCTCTCCCCCTCTGCCCGCAACATCGCCGCACCATCCCCCGTCCTTGCGGGAGGGCCCTCCGGCAACATCATCATCTCCGACGCGCCCACGGGCTACATCTACACGACCAACCAGGAAGGCGACGTACTCTACGTCTGGAAGCGCAACGACCAGCGCAGGTACTTCAGGCAGAAGTTCGACACACCATCGAGGGAGTAACTCCCATGCAGAAAACGACGCTCATGATCGAGGGCATGTCCTGCGACCACTGCCGCAAGCGCGCCGAGAAGGCCCTCTCCGCGGTTCAAGGCGTTGAGTCCGCGTCGGTGGACCTCGCGACGCGCCAGGCCACCATCTCCGGCAATGCGGACATCGCCGCGTTGCGCCAGGCGGTCGAGAAGGCCGGGTACCGCGTCGGCTGAGGCTGAACCCAGTCTCCCAAAAGAAAACTGCTCCCGCCGGTGTCCGGCGGGAGCAGCATGAATGGCGCGGGTTGCTGGGGCAGGAGCCCGGGCCGCTTACTTGCTGGCGACCAACTCGGCCTCGAGGTCCACGCGAACCTCGTCCTTGGGGGACCGGTCATTCGCGGGATCGTATGGCGTGTAGATGTTGAACTCCCCGCGCTTCACCGTGGCGCTGCCCTTGAACCGGGGCGGGTCGTAGGAGGTGATGGTGAACTCGACGGGGACCTGCTTCGTGATGCCGACAAGGGTGACGTCCGCCGTGGCCGTGTAGGTGTTCTCCCCGGTCTTCTGGGCGCTGTGCACCTTCACGGTCGCCTTCGGGGTCTTCTCGATGTTGAAAAAGTCGGGGGCCTTGAGGTGCGCCGTGAGCTTCGGATTCCCGGCGTCCACGGAGGCGAGGTTGATCTCCATCGTAACCGTCGCGCCTTCGGTGGATCCCGGCGTCGGCACGTTTACCTCGGTGAACTTCCAGTCCGCGAAGGAACCGTTGGCCTTGTGCATCTTGTTCTCGGCGAAGAACGTCAGCTTGCCGGGAACCTTCGGGGCTTCGTCGTGTTCGTGGCCGTGGTCGTGCGCATGGTCATGCCCGTGCGCGTCCTTCTGGCCCTGCTGCGGCTTGCCATCCTGCTTGGGTTGGTCCTGCGCCGAGAGGGTCCCTGCGAAGATCAGGGCGGCCCCGAGGGTGGCCAGAGTGCCCGTCGTGCGGGTGAGTTTTGTCATCGAATGGACATCCTTGCGCACTGCGCGAGTCGAATTTGAAACCTGTTCCAACAGGCAAGCAGACTCGATACCAATTCCGCGGGTTGGGCGGCAAGCCCCGGGTCGTGCGGCGCCCGCGGGTGACGTCTAAGTATCCTTGGGGGTCTGGGCCTTACTCTCCGCCTCCGTGGGAACGCTCCGCCTAAGTCTCCTGAAAACAAGCACGTAGCAAGCAATGGCGAGAATGAGCAGATACGTGGGAATCAACCCCAGCATGCGCCACTGGATGTTTCGCATCCGTGCCTCATGGGCGTTCGCGCCCAACTCCCTGATCGACGCGTCGAGGGTGGCCTTTGCGGCACCATATGCGTCTGAATGAAGTATCTCGCGGGCCTTGTCGGCATCGCCGGACTCGTCCGCCTCCATGGCCTGCGATCCCATCTCGCGCACGGCTCTGTTGGCGGCGGCGGTCCTTTCCAGCGCCGCCGTCTCCTCCCGGCCGAATGGAGTTCCCGCGAGGATGGCGAACGTGGAGTTCATCTTCTCGGAGAGTTCCCGCCGGCGGAGCCACCAGGCAGGCTCCCGCGATTCGACGGCCATCAGTCCACTCATCGTGATGGCCTCGTCCAGATAGCGAAGGTCCTGGATCAGCACCTCCGGATTCGCGCCTCGGTCTCCCCGGTCGCCCGCCATGGACTCCCTCGCGACGATGCCGGCCGCGGCGAGGATGACGAGCCACGCCATGACCGCGGCCGAGCCCTCAAGGAACCGCAGCACGCGTGCACGGGCCGCAACTGCGCCGCTCGCCGGGACGGCGCGCGCCTCCACCGCCCTTCGGCGTTCTTCGTCGCCGATCATGGCGCACTGCGCCGCGGCCAGCTTCAGGTCCCCTTCCCTCAGCGCAAACGCGGCGTAGCTCTCGCGCACGTCGTCCAGCAATGGTCTTACTTCGTCGTTCTCCGGCCAGAGGCCCTGCGCCTGGTTCAGGTTGGACACCATCTCCGCCAGCGTGCGGTAGTCCCCGCCGCCACCTTGCAGGTCCCTGCGGACCGCTTCCACGAGGGCGACGGAGCGCGAACGCTTTCCGGCATCGGAGAAGTAGGC
>CAZUCD010000167.1:0-7720 GCA_964618855.1 uncultured Candidatus Sumerlaeota bacterium | reverse complement strand
GCGTTCTGGGGGGACGGCGTCAAGCCCGGGCGGGGGGGATCGGCACACGGTCTGCGGGGAGGGGACGACCGGGGCCGAAGCTTGGAAGCGGGATCAGGCGGTCAGTAGGTACCTCAACTGGCGCGAGACGCCGGGCCGCTGGAGTTTGCCGATCGCGCGCTGTTCCACCCTGCGGACGCCCTCCTGGCTAAGACCCACAATCGTACTCGTCTTGCGCAGGCTGAGGGCGCGGCCATCCTCGCCGAAGCCATAGCGGTGCACCATGACCTCGCGCTCGCGCGCGGTCAGGACCCGGAGCGCATCGCATACGACCTCGCGGCACTCGTCGGCGGCGAGCCTGTCGCCGGGGAGTTCGGCGCCCTCCTCCGGAAGGATGTCGAGAAGCGTGCTGCCATCCTCGGCGCGCTCGGCCTCGAGCGAGAGGACCGAATCGCGGAACGGCATGATCGCCTCGACCTTCTCAACCTCGACGCCGAGATGCGCGGCGATCTCGGTGGTATCGGGCTCGCGGCCGTCGTACTGCGCGCGGGAACGGATGTACTCGTTGATCTTGGAGAGAAGGCGGGCCTTGCGGACCGGGAGGCGTATGAGGTTGCCGCGGCGGCGGAGCGCGGCCTGGATTTCCTGGCGGATCCAGAAGGCCGCGTAGGTCGAGAAGCGGCACCCCTTCCGCCAGTCAAACTTGTCGATCACCGTCAAGAGGCCAACGTTGCCTTCCTGGATCAGGTCGGCCAGCGGCAGGCCGTGCCCCTTGTATCGCAGCGCAATCTTGACTACGAAGCGCAGGTTGCAGCGTACGATGTCCTCTCTTGCGGACTCGTCACCCTGCTCCATGCGCTGGAAAAGCTCACGCTCCCGTTCTCTCGTCAGCACTTCGTTCTTCGACACCGTGCGGAGGTAATCTGCGATGCCGTCCTCGAACTCGTGACGCTGACGCTGGGTTGCCATTGGTGGGGGCCTCGGCGGTGATCTCGCAACTCCCTAGGGCAACCGTCATACCGGAGTTGACGAATCGGTTCCGGTGGCCTACCAAGAAGTGCAAAGCTTGTAGTATCAATGATTCATGCTGTGCATCGTTGCCCTTGACCAGGCTCGTCGTAGCGTTTCTTACCCAATGTGGTCGTGCGTGATTCCGCAAGTGTGAGGATTTCCGCACGGCTTCCGAGGAGGCGGACCGCCCTTTTCGCTGGCATCCTCGACCCGGTGGGCGAAAAATCCCGCGAGCGTCCCACCCCCTCAACTTGGAGAAGGTCATGGTGCAGCGCCAAAGCCTCCTGTTTCTCGTCGGCGACTATGTCGAGGATTACGAAATCATGGTCCCCTTCCAGGCCTTGCAGGCGTTCGGCTACACGTGCCATGCGGTCTGTCCTGGCAAGAAGCCGGGGGACAAGGTGAGGACCGCCGTCCACGACTTCGAGGGTGACCAGACCTACGTCGAACGGCGCGGACACGACTTCCAGCTCAACGCGGACTTCACGACCACAAGTGTCGAGGACTACGTCGGCCTGATCATCCCGGGTGGGCGCGCTCCCGAGTACCTCCGACTAACGGCCCGTGTGCTCGATCTGGTTCAGGGATTCGCGAACCACGACCGACTGATCGCCTCGATATGCCACGGCGCGCAGGTCCTGACGGCGGCGGGGGTCGTCAAGGGCCGCCGTATCTCGTGCTATCCGGCGGTTGGTCCGGAGGTGACGCTCGCGGGGGGCATCTTCGTGGACCTTGCTCTGGACAAGGCGATCGTGGATCGCAACTTCGTGACGGCGCCCGCCTGGCCGGCACATCCCGACTGGATTGCGAAGATCATCCGTGAACTGACGAACCGTACACAGCAGTAGGCATGCGGGGCGCCGGGACTGGCCTTCGGCCCTGCCGGGACTATCGTCCGGCCAACCGACGCAGCATCGTCGCCTCGGCCGGGAAGAACTTCAGGATCGCCGCGAGATAGAGCGCCGCGGGTATGACGCTCAGCGCGGGGGCGAGGATCAGGCGCTCACCGACCGCATGCGAAATGCCCCAGAAAGCAACGCCAAGCCCGGCCCACAGTGGGATGAACCGCCCGAAGGCGTGCAGGAACCTCGTCCACCCGGAACGCAGCAGCCACCCGAGCGTCCCGGCCCACAGGAGCCACATCGCGACGCTGGCGATGGACATTGCGGATACCGCCGCGACCACTCCCCCACCGGCAAAGTGGTGGAGCACCGCCACCCGGACGAGCAGGTAGGCCGCGTTCCAGTACAGTCCCAGCTCCGGCCGGTCGCGCACGACATCAAGGCTGCTGATCGGCGCGAAGATGCCCACGAACAGCATGTAGCAGGACATCCACGTCACGAGGGGTGCCGCCGAGAGGTACTGGCGTCCGCCGAGAAGCCAAACGGTCGTCGCCGAGAAAAAGGCGAGCCACAAAACGAGGGGCGCGACATACGCCGCCGTGGCGCCGATGATCGCAAGGCAGCGGCGGTGCAGCTCGTCCTCCCCGATCCCCGAGATCGACGGGAATGTGACGCGGTGGACAGCCCCGACAAGCAGCATGACGGGGAGGATCACCAGCGTCGATGCCACCTGGAAGTCGGCATTCGCCTCGCGCGATACCCATGCGACCAACAAGATGCCGGGGAGCATCGCGGCAACGTTGTTCAGCGTCAGGTCCGCCGCGTTGAAGAGGCAGAACGCACGGTGCCGCCGCAGGAGCTTCGCGGCGATTCCCCATCGCCTCGGGGAGAGGACCGCAAGGGGCCTGAACGTGCGGCCTCGGAACATCCAAATGCACTCGAACATCTCGCCGATCAGGTATGCCACTAGGAGCGCAAGGGTTGAGGACTGCACCAGCACGGCGGCAGCCCCCCCGACCCACGTGATCAGGCCGTTGCCGAACTCACCGATGGAGATCGTCTTGAAGTCGAGCCGTGCTGAGAGTGGGGCGCGTATGGCGAGCTTGGTCGCCTGGATGGCGAAGATCGGAGCCATGACAAGGAGCCCGGGCCAGTCCCCGCCGAGCTTGAGCAGGGTTGCGCCGATGCTGCCGGGCCCCGGCACGGGGAGCAGGGCCGCAGCGAGCGAGACGGCGGCAAAGAACATCCCCGCGGCCCCGAGCGCCATGGAGAGCGCCGCCGAGTACCTGTGCCGCCGCGTCGCCTCGCGCACAAGCAGCATGTCCAGCCCAAGCGGCAGGAGCGCCAGCAGCATCAGATGCACGGACACGATCGCCCGGTAGGAGCCGAAGGTCTCCTTGTCGACGAGACGCAGGATGGCCCACTGCCCGGCGATTGCTATCAGCCGGAACCCGATGCTCCCGAAGAGCACCCATCTCGTGGCGGAAAAGGCGGATGGCATCGCGCGCAAAGTGCGGGGGTGCTCCCGAACAGACGCAAGGCGAAGGCGCGAGCGCGATTGACCCACGGGCCGCGCTGTCGCCCGATCAGGGCAAACCCTTTGGAGTCCCATCCATGCCCATTCCCGCCGGACCAGCCGTCGATCCGAACTCGGAGTACTTCGCCACGATCAAGACCAACATGGGGGACCTGAAGCTGCGCCTGTTCGCGGACAAGGCGCCCAGGACGGTGCAGAACTTCGTGAACCTCGCGGAAGGCACGTGCGAGTCCACGAACCCCAGGACGCGCACCACCGGAAAGCAGAAGTACTACGATGGGGTGATCTTCCACCGCTGCATCGCGCGCTTCATGGTGCAGGGTGGAGACCCCTCCGGCACGGGGCGCGGGGACCCGGGCTATCGATTCGAGGACGAGTTCCATCCGTCCTTGAAGTTCGACCGGCCGGGCCTGCTCGCGATGGCGAACGCGGGGCCCGGAACCAATGGAGGGCAGTTCTTCATCACGGAAGTGCCAACGCCCCACCTGACGAACAAGCACACGATCTTCGGCGAGCTTGTCGACGTGGCCGGAGGGCTCGCCATCATCCAGAAGATGTGCGCCCAACCCCAGAACATGGCGAACAAGCCGAACACGGACATCGTGATCTCCACGATCGTGATCGAGCGGAAGGCGAAGGGGTAGCTGTCCTGGGGCTTAGCCGACTGCGGCGACCCATGGAGTGCGGCTGGCAGCCACCTCCCAACTCCACATGTACATGAATTGAACCCCGGACCGGCGCAAAGCGTTGGCCCGGGGTTTGTCTTTCCGTGTTCGCCTGACCGGTCCGATCACGGCTGGAACCGCTCGAACGATGTGCCATTGAACTTGTACGCCCCGCCGTTATGGGTGCCGAGCCAGAGCGCGCCCGCGTTGTCCTTGTAGACCGCGAAGACCTCGATGGGGGTCTCGCCTTCGAGGATCGGGTACCGGGTGCTCCCGTCCCCGACCCATTTGAAAACACCCGCGCCCAGTGCGGCCGTCCACAGATTCCCCTCCTCGTCCTGCACAATGCACATGCCTTCAATGATTGATCCCTTCGTGTCGAGGTGGACCTTGTGGAAGTCGGCGATTGGCCTCGGTTTCTCGATGGATCCGTGCCCGCTGTACGTGACCCAGATGTTGCCGCTCCGGTCCTCGAGGATGGAGCGCACTGGCGCTTCAGTCAGCACGGGGTCCGTCAACCATTCGAATGTGCTGCCGTTGTAGCGGCAGACTCCCACGCAGGTTCCGCCGAACCAGATGTCGCCGCGGCTGTCCCTAACGATGCAGTAGAGGTCGTAGGGATTGTACACCGCGTGCGGGTACTCGGACCGCGGCATCTTCTTGAAGTGTGCTTCGCCCAGCTCGGTCGGCGGAAAGCGGAGCCGGTGCAGGGTCTGGCCGTCATACCGGAGGACGACGCCTTGGTCTCCGGGGCCGATGAACCAAAGATCATCCGGGTGTTTCCTCCACCCTGCGGGTGTGGGGGCGTCGATGGCGGTTAGGGTCGTGAAGGTGCTACCGTCGTACTTGCTGATCCCCTCGTACGTCGTGAAGTAGATGTTGCCGTTTTTGTCCTCCTGGATGCCTCGAATCCTGTCGCTCACGAGGCCGTCCTTCGAAGTGAAGTTGACGAGTTGCCTGCCGTCGTAGTGGTAAACGCCGCGGTCGTTGCTGCCGAACCAGTAGGAGTTGTCCTTGGCCTGATGGACATACATGACGCTTGGTCCGGTCTGCGCGACGATCTGACCCAGTGCGATGGGCGGGATTGAGTGAGTGGGCAGCGCGGGATCGGACGGTTGGGGTGGTTCGGCGAGAGCCGATCCTGAAGTGGCCAGCGCGATGATTGTCGCGGCGAGTAATGGCGAGGGAAGAGTCAGGGTTCGGTCTCCATGACAGAATGTGGCGAATGCAAGGTCATTGAGTCGTTTGTGAGCGAAACGCATTCCCGTCCGGTTCGGCAAGTCGGCGACTTCGTCTTCCCTCGATAGCCTCATCGCGGCGACCATCAGCTTCGGAGCTTGGGCTTCCACGCCGTTGCACGAGTTGCTCGGTCCATCCTCGCCCCGCTTGACTCCCTTCGCCCCGGGGCCAAACCCTCTCTGGCGAACGGACAGTCACGTTCTCTGGAATCCCGGAGAGCCCAAACGACTCCCAATCAAGGAGATGCACCCAAAGTGAAGACGCAGTCATTCCTGACCAAGGCGCTGGCGCTGCTGCTGGCGCTGGCCATCGTCCCGGCGGCGTTGGTCGCCCAGACGTTTGACGAGGGGCCCGAACTCGATGCGGGCAAGGACTACTATGCCGCGATGGTGACGAGCATGGGCACGCTGAAGCTCAAGCTCTTCCCCGACAAGGCGCCCGTGACCGTGAAGAACTTCGTGAACCTCGCAGAAGGAACACGCGAGTTCACCGACCCGAAGAACGGCCAGAAGGCCAAGCGCCCGTACTACAACGGCACGGTCTTCCACCGCGTCATCCAGGAATTCATGATCCAGGGTGGCGACCCGACGGGGACCGGACGTGGGGACCCGGGCTACCGGTTCAAGGACGAGTTCGCCCCTGACCTGAAGTTCGACCGCCCGGGCCTGCTGGCCATGGCGAACGCCGGCCCCGGCACCAATGGCAGCCAGTTCTTCGTGACCGAGGTCCCGACGCCGCACCTGAACAACCGCCACACGATCTTCGGCGAGCTCGTCGATGCCAAGGAAGGCCTCGACATCGTCAAGAAGATGGCGCGCGCCCCGCAGAACTCAGCCAACAAGCCCCTGCAGGCGATCACGCTCGAGCGCGTCGAGATCATCCGCGTGCCCAAGGGGACGCCGACCGCCGAGGTTGACTTCGGCGCCGCCGCCAAGGCCGCTGCTCCCGCCGCGACCGACGAGAAGAAGGAAGCCCCCGCCGCGGAAGAGAAGAAGGAAGGCTGACGAACGGGGGAACCGCGCGTTTGCCGTCGCCAACAACAAGAGGGGGCGCTCCGCGAGGAGCGCCCCCTGTCATTTTTCACCCAATGCGGCCCTCCGCAGAAAGCGGCCGGGTTGTTCGAGGACCTGAGGCCGTCCCCCTCACTCCTGCCGCCGATGGCCGAGAAGGAGGTAGGCATAGTATGCAAGCTGCGCAACGGCCTGAAGGGTGCCCGCCACGTATGTCAATGCCGCGGCGCCAAGGACACTCGAAACCGCGGCTGCCTCCGGGCCGGGCCGAACCAGACCCATTGTGTTGAGCATCTCCTTAGCCCGCGTGGAGGCGTTGAACTCCACGGGCAGGTTGACGATCTGGAAGACGACGACGCCGGCGAAGAGAAGCACGCCAAGCCAGGCAATGCTCTGCCCGAGCGCGATGCCCATGCCGCTGAGAATGAGGCCGACGATGAACATCAGCCCGCCCACCGAGGAGCCAAACCCCGCGGCGGGAACGGCTGCGTTGCGGATCACCAGCGGCGTGTACTTGCGGGCGTGCTGGATCGCGTGACCCACCTCGTGGCAGGCGACGCCAAGCGCGGCGAGCGATGTGCTGTCGTGGACCGCGGGACTGAGACGCACTGTCCGGGTGCGTGGGTCATAGTGATCCGCCAGGAACCCCTCCACGCGCTCGATGCGCACTCCCTGGATCCCCGCGGCGCGCAACATCATCGCAGCGGCCTCCGCGCCCGATACGCGTGCGGATGACCCAACGCGGCTGTATTTCTCGAAGGTTCCCTTCACGCGCATCGACGCGACCATGCCCAGCAGCGCAAAGGGGCCGACGATGATGAAGTACATTGGGTCGAGGAACATGTCTTGTGCTCCTGTTTGGATGACGCCGCGACGAATCGCGGTCGGCGGGAGAGGATGGGAAAACCGTGCCAGTCAGCCCGAAAATCGGACGCTGCGGCCCGTTCCTACCGCATCCATACCGTTTTCGCGCTCGTAAACTCGAGGATGCCCTCGCGCGCAAGTTCGCGCCCGATCCCGGATTCCTTCACCCCTCCGAACGGAAGGCGGGGATCGGATTTGACGAGACCATTCACGAAGACGTTGCCGGCATCGATCCCAGCTACGAAGCGTGCGACCCGGGAGTAAGACCCGGTCCAGACCGACGCGCCCAGTCCGTAGGGTGTGTCATTCGCCATGGCCAGCGCATCCCCGTCCGTCTCGAAGGAGCGCACGGCGGCGACTGGCCCGAAGGTCTCCTCCCGCCAGGCGGGCGCTTCGTTGGGGACGCCGTCGAGGATGGTCGGCGGATAGAAGAACCCGCGCCGCGCGGGGACCTTTCCCCCCATCACGACATGCGCCCCTGCGCGGACGCTCTCGGCAACCTGACGGTCCAGTTCCTCCCGCAGGTCGAGCCTCGCGAGCGGGCCCAGGGTAGTTCCCTCGCGCGCTGGATTT
>CAZUCD010000166.1:0-7726 GCA_964618855.1 uncultured Candidatus Sumerlaeota bacterium | reverse complement strand
CACCGGTGACAAGCTGCTGACGACGCCCAACCCCGGCGCCGGCGACCGCGCGATGCTCGCAGGGCTGGGGATGGCGGCGGAGGGGTAGGGCCAACTAACGCGGTAGGAGTGCACATGATCCACGCCCACGGATTCCGCTACGACCCGACCAAGCCGGTGGACATGCATGTCCATATCGTGGGGGACGGGTCCGCGGGCTCGGGGTGTGTGCTGAAGGGGGGCTCGACGTTCCTGCACCGCGCGCTCTACCGCTTCATGGAGCGGCACATCGGACTCGCGCCGGGGTCGATGAACGGGCACCTCGACAAGGCGTTCGAGAAGTGCCTCGCGCGAAGCGTCGGGCGCTCGTCACTGGGCGGCGCCGCGATCCTCGCGCAGGACTGGGTCTACGACGAGAATGGCAGGCGCATGAAGTCGCGCGGGACGTTCCACGTTCCGAACGACCATGTCTTCGACGTGTGCAGCCGCCATCCGGGTCTCCTGCCGGTGGCTTCGATCCACCCCGCGCGGCCGGACGCGATGGACGAGCTCGACCGCTGCCTGGGCTTGGGCGCGGTGATGCTCAAGCTCCTTCCGAACTGCAACAACGTGGACTGCAACCTGCCGCGCTACCGGCGGTTCTGGCAGCGGATGGCCGACACCGGGCTCCCGTTCCTCGCGCACACCGGTGGGGAGAACACGCTGGACATCATCCGGCCGGAGTTGCAGGACCCCGCCGTGGTGCGGTTGCCGCTGGAGTGCGGGGTCAAGGTGGTGGCGGCGCACTGCGCGGGGAAGAGCGCACCGGGGGACCGCGAGTACTTTGACAAGCTCCTGAGGATGATGCGCAAGCACCCGAACCTCTACGCGGACCAGAGCGCGCTGCTCGTGCCGCTGCGCTCGCGCCTCTTCCACCGGCTGCACGAGGAGCCGATCTGCGATCGCCTCGTGCATGGGAGTGACTTCCCCGTGCCGGTGTTCGGGATCTGGGCGTGGATGCGCGGGCTGATCGACTGGCGCACGATGAGGCGCTGGGGCCGGGAGCCCAACGTGATCGAGCGAGACTACCAGCTCAAGGTCGCAATCGGCCTGCCCCGCGAGGTCTTCATGCGCGGATGGAGCATCCTGAGACTTCCGGGGAAGGTGAGGAACTGACGCGTGCGCTACCGCCAACTCGGCAACACGGGGCTGAAGGTGTCGGAGATTTCGCTCGGGAGCTGGCTGACATTTGGCAATGCCGTGGACGAGGACACCGGGCGCGAGATCGTCGCCACGGCGTTCGACTGCGGCATCAACCTGATCGACACGGCGAACGTGTACGCGCAGGGCAAGTGCGAGGAGTTCCTCGGGCGCGTGCTCCCCTCGCGGCCGCGCTCATCCTACGTGCTGGCCACGAAGGTCTTCTTCCCCGTCGGCGAGGGCCCGAACGACCGCGGGCTCTCCCGCAAGCACGTCCTCGAGCAGTGCCAGGCGAGCCTGCGCAGGCTCCAGACGGAGTACATCGACATCTACCAGTGCCACCGCTACGACGAGGAGACGCCGCTGGAGGAGACGGTGCGGGCGATGGATGATCTCGTGCGGCGCGGACTCGTCCTCTACTGGGGTTTTTCGGAGTGGAGCAAGTCGCAGGTGGAGCGCTGCATGGAGGTCTGCCGCCGCGGTGGATGGACGGCTCCGGTGAGCAGCCAGCCGCAGTACAACCTGCTCACTCGCGGTATCGAGCGTGGTGTGATGCCCGTCTGTGCGGCGCATGGCATCGGCCAGATCGTGTGGTCGCCGCTCGCGCAGGGGCTCCTGACGGGGAAGTACCGGCCCAACGCGGCCCTGCCGCAGGGCTCGCGGGCGTCGGATGCGCGGCAAAACTACTTCGTGAAGGCAAAGGCGCAGGACTCGGAGCTGCTGGCGCGGATCGCCGTGCTGGATCCGCTGGCCGCGGAGGCCGGGGTGTCCGTGGCGCAGCTTGCGCTCGCGTGGATCCTGCGCAGGCCGGAGGTCGCGTCCTGCATCATCGGCGCCTCGCGCCCGCAGCAGGTGGTGGAGAACTGCCGCGCTCCAAAGGTGCAGGTCTCGGCCGAGGTCTTCGCAAAGCTCGACGAGTTGTTCCCGGGGCCCTGACCCGGCTAGCCTGCGTCGCGCGCGGCGCACTCCGCCGCATGCATCCCGGACAGGCACATCCATGAGACCAGCGGCCCAGGGTGCGACCCGACCCCGGCGAAGTACACTCCCGGGATCTCCGGAATCCGGTTTGGCGCCTTGACCATCGCGCCGTGCCTGCCTCCGAAACCCGCCCCATGGAGATCGCCGTCGGGCAGCAGGTACTCGTCGCGGAAATGCGTCGGGGGCATCGTCACCTCCACGTCGAGGTGCTTCATCAGCCCGCCGAGGAGGTGTTTCTCCACGTGGTCGAGGATCCTCTGGCGGTGGTCCGCCGTCACGCTGTCGGACCACTTCCATTCGGCCGTGACGCGGGGCGCCATCGTGCGGAGCACGATGGAGGACTTCCCCTCCGGCGAGCCCGTCCCGCCGAGCGCGCCCGACCACATGACATCGACGGTGGGAACCGAGCAGGGAGCCCCCCAGCCATCGATCATGCGCATTTCCTCCTCCAGCCCGAGCGGACCAAAGACGACGGTGCGGTGGCGGAGTCCCGGCCATCGCTTCCGCGCGCCGACAAGCACGACGAGGTTCGAGAACCCGCGTCTGCGGGCGCCAAGCCTGCGCGCCGCGGCCGCACGATGGGGCCCGCCCTCCAGCAACTCGTCCACGGTCACGAGCGGGTCGGCGGTCGAAACCACGATGTCCGCGTGGACGGGTTCGAAGCCTGTCCCGGAGACGACGTGGCGGCCCGGGCCATCGGGACGGATGTTCTCGACGTCCGCGTTCGTCTCGATGGCGACCTTTGACAACTCCGCGAGCCTGACGAATGCCGCGATCAACCCCGGCATGCCGTCCACGGGGTACCAGCACTCGTGCTTCCACTCGGTGGCTGCGGTGAACCGCATCGCGGGAGCCATGGTCGTCGGCGGAAAACCCAGCCACCACGCCGCGTGCGCGAGGAGCGCTATGGTCGTGGGGTGCCGGAACTGCCTGCGCAGGGCGCCGAAGTAGGATGACTCGGCATCGACGCCGGCGCGGCCGGGCTCGGGCGTCCGCCACGTCCGCCGGGGCCGAAGCAGGTGCCGCTCCTCGATGTCGCGCCGTGTTGCAGAGGCCTTGCGGATGAAGCCCGCCAGCCTGTCCGCGTCACCGGTGTCGAGGCGCGCGATCTCATCCCGCAGCCTCTCCGGATCGGTCCAGACGTCGATGGCCTCCCCTTCACCGAGGATGGCGCGGTAGATGGGATCGACGGGGCGCATGTCCACGAAGTCGGAAAATCGAAGCCCCGCCTGCGACCACAGCTTGGTGAATGCCTGCGGATAGTGGATGATGGAGGGCCCGAGGTCCCAGGAGTACTCGCCGCGGGAGTCGCGCCCAAGGCGTCCGCCCGCGAACTCGCGTCGCTCCAGCACGGTGACCTGGGCGCCGCGCAGCGCCAGTGCGATGGCGGCCGAGAGCCCGGCGACGCCCGCACCGACGACCGCCGCGGTCCGTCCCGAGAGGTTCCTCGTCCACACGGGATTGGTGCTCACTCGGCGCCGGTCCTTCGCTCGGTGAAGGGGAGCGGCTCCCCCGGCCACAGGGCGGCAATCAGCTCGTTCGCGTCAGCGGGGGGCGGGACCTCGAAGGCCATGCGCACTCCGGTTGCCGGGTGCGTGAACTCCAGCCGCCGCGCGTGCAGGCACGGGCGCCCGAAACCGGAGACCGCACTCCTGAGCGCGGATGGCGCGTGGCGGAGCCGTTCGAGCGACCGGGCCGCGGACCCGCCGTAAAGCTCGTCCCCCAGGATCGGGTGGCCGATGTGCGAGAAGTGGATCCGAATCTGGTGGGTGCGCCCCGTCTCGAGGCGTGCCTCGATGAGCGTGTGGTGGTGGGCGCGGCGGAGGACGCTGAAGTGGCTGACCGCGGGCCGGGGGAAGGCCCCGTCGATGGCGCGCTTCAGCCGGTTCGCCTCGTCGCGCCCGATCGCGGCGTCCACGGTGATCTCCTCCCACGTCGGGTCCCCAATGACGACGGCGCAGTAGGTGCGCTTCGCCGTGCGCTCGCCGATCTGCCGCGCGAGGGAACGCATCGCAAGCTCGGACTTCGCGACGACGATCAGCCCCGTGGTATCCCGGTCGAGCCGGTGCACGATGCCCGGGCGGCGGATGCCGTAGATTCCCGGCAGGTCGGTGCAATGGTGCAGGACCGCATTGACGAGAGTGCCGTCGGGGTTGCCCGGCGCGGGATGCGTGATCAGGCCGTGCTGCTTGTTGATGACGAGCAGGTGGGCATCCTCGAAGACGACGTCGAGTGGTATCGGCTCCGGCCGGGGCCACGCGTCCTCGCGCGGTGGCCACTCGATGGCGATCACCTCGCCGCCGCGCAGTTCGTGGCTCTTGCCTGCGGGAACCCCGCCGACAAGGACGAGGCCATCCTTCACGAGTTGCTGCATGCGCGACCGGGAGGGAAACCCGGGAAGGCGGGAGAGCCACGTGTCGAGCCGCATGCCGGCCGCGGATTCCGGTACGGCGATCTCCTCGCGTCCCTCGCGCGGCACGGCGTCGTTCTCCGCGGTGTCGAGGACCTCGCCCCCTTCCTTCCTGTGCAGGTTGCGGCGGGACACGGGGCTACTCTGAGAGGGCAGCATTGACGTCGCGGGCGAGGGCGATCATCGCGCCGTTGACGGCGTCGGAGACCGACTCCTGCAGCGACCGCGAGAGGGCGCCAGAGTCCTCGCGTGGGGAGACGGTGCGGCCCTGAGTGCGGTAGGTGCGGTCGAGGAAGACGCGCGTGGTGAGTGGCTCGGTGGCGACGGCCTTCGCGCGGAACACGGGGCGCCTGTTCTCGAAGGCGAGCCCGGCGTCGCTGAACCGAATCACGACGGCGGGGGGATTCATCGCGTTTTCCCACGCGCGGTTTGCGGCCTCGTCGCCGGCCAGGATGGTGGAGGCGGCGCGCGCGCGCTCGATGGCCTCGCGCCATGCTCGCGGGTCGTTGCCAGGGCTGGCGCCTTCCGCCCGCGCGGCCTGGATGACCCGTTCCATCTCGACCGCCTCGGATTCGTCCATGATGACCGCCCCGCCCGCGAAGCACGCCTTGAAGCGCGCGTAGGCCTGCGCGTCGATGGCACCGGCCCAGTACACCTTCTGCGACTGGGCGAACAACCCGCCCCCCTGCGACACCTTCACGAACTCCTCCCCCACTCCCTCGGGGCGGACCAATGCCGCCCACCCGGGCCGGCTGAAGATTGGAGCGTACGGGGACACGCTGTTGAAGCGAACGGATGGAGAGCCGCACCCGCTGACTCCGAACAACAGGCACAGCACGAGGACCAGTCTGGGCATGTCAGGGTTTCCGCTCCTTGGGTTCGGCGATGTAGACCTCGACGGGCTGGCGGCGTCCCTTCACGGCAACGGAACCTGCCGGCTTGAGCGCGAGTGCGAGTTCCGAGAAGACGGCGGCGTCCGGTCCGCCCACCGCGGCCACCACTTCGCCACCGAGGGCGCATTGCCCCTCGGCCGCCTGGCCCTGCAGCCGCGAGGCCACGTTCACGCTGTCGCCGATGGCAGTGTACTCGAACCGCGTCTCCCTGCGGCCGACGATGCCGACGGTCGCGGGTCCCGTATTGATTCCCGCCCCCGTGCGGAGCCGCAAGCCGGAGCCGTCACCCGCGTTGAGTTCCGCCATGCGTATCTGGACCTGCGCGGCGGCGCGGATCGCCCGTTCAGCATGGTTGGGGGATTCCTCCGGGAGCGCCCCGAACAGGGCCAGCACCGCATCGCCGAGAAACTTGTTCACCTGCCCATCGTTGCGGAAGACGCAATCGGACACGACGTCGTAGAACTGGTCGAGCAAGCCAAGCAGCACTGCCGGCTCGGCCCCCTCCGAGAGCGTGGTGTAGCCCCGGATGTCCACGAAGAGGACGGTGATCGTGCGTTCGGAGCCCCAGAGCTGCGGGTCCTCGATGCGCGAGAGGATTTCCTCCCCGATGCGGGGGGAAACGGCCTTGCCGAAGACCTCGCGGACGAGGCGGCGATCCCGCTCGGAGACGCCCCATGCGTGAGCACCCATCAACGCCCAGCCGAAGAGGCACACCACGAGCGGCAGCGCCACGGGGAGGACGAGGTTGCCCTGCATGAAGGCCAGCAGGCTCCCGCCGGCGTAGATCAGGAGGGTGCCTCCCAGAGCGACCAGGGTGACGCGAACGCTGCGGAACCGGAAGAGGCCGGCACCCAGGGCCAGCAGCAGCGCCGTGATGGCATGGGCCGCCCATCGCGGCGGCACCCGCAGGAAGTCCCCGCGCAGCACGTTGTCGAGCACGTTTGCGTGCAGCCCGACCATGGGGTAGGCAGCCTGGAGCGGGATCGGCTCCACGTCCGTGCCCTCCCCCGCCGTGATGACCTCCCCCACCAGCACAACGGCCTCGCGAAACCTGTCCGGGAGGCGCGACGCCTGCCGTTCCCGGTCGAGGAACGGGGAGACCACCTCCGAGATGGTCGGCTGGGAGTTGAGGTGCTCCTCCGCGCCCCGGAAGTTCACGAGGTAGCGGCCGCTTTCATCGATGGGGATGCGGATGCGTTTTCCGGGAGAGGCTGCGGAGTCGAACTCGATGGCGTCCCCCCAGGCGATCCGGGCGTCGGGCCATGCAACGCCGTTCAGGCGCAAGGCAGCGGCAAGGGAGAGGCTTGGGTAGAGCCTTCCGTTCCATTCCATCACGAGTGGGGCGCGCCTGACGACGTCCTCGCTCCCCTTCTCGATGTTGGCGAACCCGGAGAGGCCGCCCTGCGACAGAAGTGGCGGGCTGAGCGGCGAGTAGCGCTGCACGACCGGCGGCGTGCCCCCGGGGGCCGTGCCGCGCTCGCGCCCACTGCCGAGCATCTGGAGCCGTTCGAGCCCCTCCCGCCTCACGATGTGCATCCATGCCAGACGGAGGGCGACCTCGCGCCTCGATTGCGCCTCCGGGGAATCCGGATCCGCCCCGCGTGCCGCCTCGTGGGCTGTCTCGAGCTGGTCCAGGTAGGGGCGGACCGTGCCGAGTAGCATCGAGCCAAGGACCGCGCGGTCGGACTCCGCGAGTATGCGCGCCCGCAGGGTGGCGACATCGTCCGGCGGGGGTGCATCCGGTGCGATGGGGGCGGGTGCCCTTGCGCGGAAGCGGCATGCGAGCACACTGGGCATCCCCGAAATCGCGTGCGCAAACAGGTCGTCGAGTTCGCGCTCGTCCTCGAAGAAGATGTCGAACACGACGAGCCTCGCCCCCCACTCCCGTGCGGAGTTGAGCAGGTCGATGTACGCCTTGCGGCGCGTAAGGTCCCCCGCGCCAAGGCCCAGGTCCTCCTCGCCTATGCCGACGACGACGATTCCGGGCAGGGGCGGCTGCGGCGCGAGGTTCTGCCTCATGCGCATGCGCGCATCGTAGCTGAGGTCCTCCAGCCGCAGGAGGGCGGGGCTGGCAAGGAGGCCGATGGCCGCGGCGGCTGCTGCGATGGCGAGAAGGACGCGGGAGGAGGGGCGATTCTCCCGCCGGGTGACGCGTCCGGCGACGGAGCCCGCCAGTGCCCTGGCGCCGATGGCGTCGCGGCTCACGCCGGCGCGCCCTTCATCCGGACGAGCCGGATCATCTCCCTGTCGAGCTTCTCGGCCTCGGTGCGCCAAAGGTGCTTGCGGG
>CAZUCD010000165.1:0-7761 GCA_964618855.1 uncultured Candidatus Sumerlaeota bacterium | reverse complement strand
TGTTGTCCTTGTCGATCGTGATCTTCTTGGCCTTGCCAAGGTCCTCGAGCTTGAGCGCATCATCAAGCAGATGCAGGAGGAGATCGACCGCCTCGACGGCAGGAAGCAGCGCGAAAAGGTCGGGGAGAACGGCACCTCCACGAACAAGCCCGAGGAGAAGAAGAAGAAGCGCAAGTAACCCCCTGCCAGCGCCAACACCCGCTCCCCACCCTTTGCCACCAGGATCGCGGTAGCATGAACGCAAAGCGACGCATCCACTTCGACCATGCTGCCACGGCTCCCATGCGGGTGGAGTGCGTGGAGTTGCTGGCGGAGCTCGCGCCGCTTCCCCTCAACGCGTCCTCCGTGCACGGGGGTGGGAGGCGCGCGCGGCGAATCCTGGAAGATGCGCGCACGGAACTCGCAACCGTGCTCAACGCCGATCCGGAGCAAGTGGTCTTTACGTCGGGTGCCACGGAAGCCGCAAACATCGCCCTCCGCGGGATGGCGGACACAATCGCCCGGCGGGGGCGGCCGATGCGGATCGCCACGTCGATGCTCGAGCATCCGTGCGTCCGCGAGACGATCAAGGGGCTCGCCCAGACCGGGCGCGCGGAGAGAACGCTCCTGCACGTGGATGAGGTCGCGATGTTTGGGGCGCCCGACGAGTGGAACTTCGAGGTGTTTACGTTGATGGCCGTGCAGCACGAGACGGGGGCGATCCTGCCGATCAATCGCCTCGGGCCCATGACGGCGAGCGGTGTGTGGTTTTTCTGCGACGCGACCCAGGCGCTGGGAAGGATCGACCTCGACTTGAGCGAGCTCGATGTGTGGCTCGCCGCATTCTCGAGCCACAAGATCGGCGGCCCCGGCGGCGTCGGCGCACTGGTTGGACCGGGCATCCGCCACATCACGCCCCTCATGACGGGTGGCTCGCAGGAACACGAACTGCGCCCAGGAACCCAGCCCGTGGCACTCTGCGCAGCGTTCGCGCGCGCGGCCACCCTCGCCGCGCTAGAGCTTGAATCGTTCCGTTGGACGATGGAGGAGCTTGAGAGCCTCCTTATCAAGAAGCTCATGACCGCAGGCGTCCCCTTCCGCATCAATGGTCGAGAACCACGCGTACCGGGCCTGCTTAGCATCTCCGTCGAGGGGCTCGACGGACCCGACCTCGTGATCGCGCTCGACGCCATGGGGTACGATGTCAGTTCAGGCGCCGCGTGTTCCTCGGGAGTGATGGAAGTCTCACCCGCCCTGAACGCCATGTTCCCCGATGACCGCAAGCGCGCGGCAGGTGCCCTGCGCATCTCGATGGGTCGGGGCACGACCGCGGAACAGGTCGAGGGCCTTGCCGCCGCCATCGCAGAGGTTGCCGCGCGCGTCCCCCGCAGGACGCTTCCATGAGGGCGTTCGTCGATGCCCGCATGGCCGGCCACAGCGGCATCGGCGTCGTGCTGGATGCCGTGCTGCGCGCGTGGCTCGCGGACCCGCCCGCTTTCGACCTCGTCCTGCTGGGCGGGGGCGCCCATGTGGAGTCGCTCCTCCACAACGCCCCGGGGCACGTTGCGGAGCGCGTGCGCCTCGTGCCATGGAACGACTTCATCTATTCGCCGCTGGCGGCGCTGTACTCCGTCGGAAAGCTCGGTGCGCGCCGCGGCGACGTGTTCTTCTCCCCCCACTATGCGACGGCGGTGCGCCCGGGCGTGCCGCTCGTGTGCTTCATCCAGGACGTGATCCACTGGACACATCCACCGCGGCGCGGGACGTCGGCCTACTCCCGCGCCTACTTTCGTCAGTTGGCGGCCTCGGCGGCCTACGTGCTGGCCCCGTCGCGCCACGTGAAGGTCCAGCTCCAAACTCTCCTCGGATTCAAGGCGCACCGCGTGCTGCGGGTGCCACTGGGACCGGGCGGCGCGGGTGCCGTGGAGCCCGAGTCCGCGCCGGCTCCGCAGGTGGCGGGGGGCGCCTACATGCTCGCGCTGGGGCTGTACAAGGCGCACAAGAACTGGGACTTCATGCTCGCGAGGCTTGCGGGGATGTGGCGCTCCGGCGCGCTCGCGCACCGGCTGGTTGCGGGCGGCCTCGGGCCCGAACGTGCGCGGGATCGGTTCCGCGCGCGACTCGATGAACTCGGCATCACGGAGCGCGTGGAGATCCTCGAGCACCAGCCCGCATCGCGGCTCGCCGCCATCTACCGCGACGCGGCCGCACTCCTGTTCCCTTCGCTCGCGGAGGGATTTGGTCTGCCCATCCTCGAGGCGCAGCGACTCGGTACTCCCGTGCTAATCGCGGAGCGCGAGCCGATGACGGAGGTCGCCGGCGCGGGAGCGCTCACGTTCGACCCCGATCGGCCCGACATGTTCGACGGCGGGGTGCTGGCGCTGGCCGCGGGTGGGGACCTGCGGTCGCGCCTCGTGGCCGCCGGGGCGGAGAACGTCTCGCGGTACTCCTGGGACGCGACCGCGCGGCACATCGCGGAGGTGCTCATCCGTGCATCGCGGGGGGAGCACGTCCGGGAGCCTTCCGTGCCTTGACGGGCGCGCGACCATCCACGACGATCCCACCACCATGAACGAAAAGTACGCCGTCGTCACCTACGGCTGCCAGATGAACGACCACGACTCCGAGCTCATGGAGGGCATCCTCCAGGGGCGCGGCATGGTGCGCACCTCGCTGGAGCAGGACGCGGACGTGGTTGTATTCAACACGTGCTGCGTGCGGGAGGGCGCGGAGTCGCGCGCGATGGCCCGCGTGCAGAGCCTCCTCGGCGCCAAGCGCAACCGCCCGGGCATGGTCATCGCCGTCGCCGGCTGCGTCGCGCAGGAAAAGAAGGGCGCCCTGCTCGACGCGCTCCCCCACGTGGACCTCGTGATCGGGACGCGCGACTACCCGCGGTTGGGCGAACTCATCGACGCCGTCCGCGCAACGGGCGAGCGCTTCGTCGCGACCGACGCGATCGACACCCCGCTCTCCTTCGAGGCGAGGCCCACGCGCAGGTCCGCACTGCGCGCCCACGTCAACATCACGTACGGCTGCAACAACTCGTGCACTTTCTGCATCGTCCCGAAGACGCGTGGACCCGAGTGGAGCCGTCCCCTCGCGGAGATCGTGTCCGAGGTGTCCGCCCTGGCCGCTTCCGGCACGAGGGAGGTCCTCCTGCTCGGGCAGAACGTGAACAGCTACCGCGACGCGGAAGGGCGCGACTTCGCCGACCTGCTCCTCGCACTCGACCAGGTGCCGGGTATCTGGCGCATCCGGTACACGAGCCCGAACCCCAAGGACGCGCGCGACCGCCACATCAGCGCCATCGCCCAGTGCAGGTCCGTGATGGAGCACCTGCACCTCCCGGTGCAGAGCGGCAGCGACCGGATCCTGCGGCTGATGCGCCGCAGCTACAACACGGCGCGCTACCGCCAGATCGCGGCGCGCCTGCGGGCGGAGAACCCGCTCAGCGCCCTCACCACCGATGTCATCGTGGGATTCCCGACGGAGACGGAGGAGGACTTCGCGCTCACGATGGACCTGTTCGCCGAGATGCGATTCGACTCCGCCTACATGTTCCACTATTCGCCGCGCCCGGGGACGGTCAGCGCCGAGACCCTGCCCGACGACGTGCCGCACCGCGTCAAGCTCGACCGCCTCCGCCGGTTGATGGAACTCCAGGACCGCATCTCCTCCGAACTCATGCAGGCGGAGATCGGCCGCACCCACGAGGTGCTGGTCGAGGGCCCCTCGCGCAAGGGGGAGGGGCAGCTTTGCGGGAGAACGCGCACGGACAAGACGGTGGTCTTTGACGGGCCCGAGCGCCTGGCCGGCACCCTCGCCAGCGTTCGCATCACGGAGGTTCGCTCGCACACGCTCGTCGGCGAGGTCGACACCACTGAAGCGGTTGAAGCCGGGGAGGGCGTGGCAAACCAGCCTCGCCCCGCGGCCGTCCTTTCCTAGAATCGACGCATCGGATCGACACGAGTCATCCACAAAGGACGCAGACCATGAGGCACATGATCCTCTCCACGCTGATCGCCGCCGCGGCACTCGGGCTTGCCGGCTGCAAGGAAAAGACCGAGTCCGAGAAGGCCGCCGACGCGATCAAGGACGCGCAGAAGTCCCTGACCAAGAGCGCCGACAAGCTCGGCGAGGCCGCAAAGTCCGCCGCCAAGGACGCCGAGAAGCAGATCGGCAGCGTCGATGCAAGCGCGACGGTCGACAAGTTGAAGAAGGACCTCGCCGAGAAGATCGAGGAACTCGACAAGAAGATCAAGGACGTGAGCAAGGCCCTCGACGCGTCCACCGGCGACGCAAAGAAGAAGCTCGAGCTTCAGCTCGACGGCCTCAAGAGCCAGCGCAGTGCGCTCCAGAACGTCCTGGACGACCTGAAGAAGAACGGCAGCAAGTCCCTGACGGACGCACAGGCCGCGATCAAGAAGGCGTTGAACTAACGACCGACGGGGTGCGGGGGGGCACCGGGACGGCGCCCCCCTGCACTCGCCGTCCATTCCCGTGGGCATTGCGGTCACATTGCGTGAGGAAGTGCCCTAACGGGGCCGGTGCGCTGCGATCCTGGAGATGATGGCATCGCTGACCAGCCAGCCGCGTCGCGTGAGTGCAATTCCCCCGGCGCCCACTCGGAAGTGTTCCCGCGCGAATGCGGCTCCCATGGATGCCGCAGCCGCGCGGACGCGCGCGAACAGCTCGGGATTCTCGATCCGCAGGACTCCCTCGGCGCGGCGCAGGTTGCAGAACAGAGCCTCCTCGAGCCGCCCCTCCTCCGACAGATCCTCCACCGCGCGCGCGGGCAGCCGATCCGCGAGCACATCCGCGCGCCACGCGTCGATGTCCGCCGGATTCGCCCACCGCGATGCGCCGAGAGAGCTGTGCGCGGATGGCCCAAGCCCCACGACGTCCCCGCGCGACCAGTACCTGCGGTTGTGCCGGCTCTCGAATCCCGGGCGCGCGAAGTTGCTGATCTCGTAGTGCCGGAACCCCCGCGACTCCAGGAACTCCGCGCCTCGTTCATACATGTCCGCCTGTTCGGATTCACATGGAAGGTCGAGTCGCCCCGCGCGCGCCTCCGCGTCGAAGGGGGTTTCCTCGTGGATCGTCAGGCCATAGAAGCTCAGGTGCTCGGGCTGCAACTCGTCCACGGCCCGCGCGAGGTCGTCCATCCACTCGCGAGCCGTCTGCCCGGGCAGAGCAAACATCAGGTCCACGGAGAGGTTCCGGCACCCGGCCGCGCGCAGGTTGAGCGTCGCCTTGCGGATCGTCTCCGGGCCGTGGAGGCGTTCCAGACGCGACAGTTGACGCGGGGCGAAACTCTGCACGCCCATGCTGACGCGGTTGACGCCCGCGTCGAGCCACGCTGCGGCGCGCGCGGGCGTCAGGTTCTCGGGGTTCGCCTCCAGCGTGACCTCGGGGCCGCCGTCAACGCCGGTGGCGCATGACCCCCGTAGTTCCGAGACCAGGGCGCCGACGGCCCGCGGAACCAGCGTGCTCGGCGTCCCGCCGCCAAGGTAGATCGTGGCGAGGGTGCGCTGCGCCAGCCCGGGATGGGCCTTGCGCAGCAGCCCCCACTCGCGCGCGAGCAGGTCGGGAAACTCAAGCCGCGCGCGCGCCGGCCGGTCCCGCAGTTCCAGCTTGTAGAAGTCGCAGTACGGGCACGCATGCCGGCAGAACGGCACGTGCATGTAGATGCCCAGGGTCTCGTCGGCGGCGGTGGCTTGCACGCCCCGACGCTGCACATGCGATCCCGCGGCGCAACGTGATGGCGCGATCCACGCCCCCGACGCCGGACCACAGGACCGCTAAGCCCTGCTCCCGACCCAGTCCTCGAGCTTTTTCATTCCGATCCCCGGATTGAGTCCAAAGTACAGGCCGATCGCCGTCAGCACGCTCATGGTCCCGAGTATGTTCGCCGGGGCGACAATGATGGGTCCGTCGGGTGCAGCCGTCCCCTGCATCAGCAGGATCACCAGAGCGCTGTAAAGTGCCGCAAACAGACCCAGCGTCCAGCTCTGGAAGAACAATTGGGTGTGCGAGAGGATCGGACGGGACCGTGCGACGTCGAACTCCAGCAGACGCTTTGCCGCTGAGGCACAGAAGCACGCGACTGGCGTGAGGAGCATGAGCGTGGCAATCGCGAAGACCTGCGCCACAACATCCTGCTCCTCCCGCTTCGATGCCCCACGGGCGTCCGAGCAGGCCCAGATACTCAGCATGACGCACAGGGCCAGCATGGCCACCCCGAAGAACAACTGGGCTCCCAGCACCCACGCGCTCCTTTTCATGACTGACAGGCTGAACTCCCCGAGCGGTCCCGAAGCGCCGACAAGGACGGGCACGGGATAATCGGCCGCGATCCTCGAAACGTCATCGAGCGACGGATTCGAGTACTGTTCCTGCTCGAGAACCCGGTGGAGCTGGTCCCTGTCCCGTTCGTTGGTCAGCACTCCCCGCTGACGCAGATAGTGCAGGAATCGCTCCTCATGGAACTCCCTGGCGACACCCCCAAAGATTGGGAACGGGATGATCGGCTTGCCGAGGTAGTGGGCCAAACTGAGGTTGATGCGGGTGGTCGTCGATCCTCCCGCCGCCAGGACCAGGGAGGACTGCGCCAGACCGTGGTAGATCGTCTCCATGTGAAGGTCCACATTGAGGGGGTCGCACTTCGACCGGGTGATGATCGGTTTCCACGGATGGCCGTCGGGCATGTCCGCGATGAGTCCCGTGATGCCGGCCGGCTGGCCACCCCTGAACAGGGGGAGAAGCACGCGGACGGGCGCATCCCCGCCCGCGGACTTTGCGACGAGGGCCTCGGCGAGGAGGAAGTCGAACCTCGAGCGGATCAGGTCCCAGACCACCGGGCTGGCCGACGCGGGGTCGCAGGCGAGGGCTACCACGAGCTCGGATTTCGCGTGGATGATCCAGTCGGCGAGTGCCTGCAGCACTTTCCCAACGCGTGGGTTGGCGGCGACTGGGCCGCCGGTGGCCTCGTCAAACCTCCCGATCGCCATGATGCGGCGTCGGGAAACCGGGGGCAGGTAGCCGGGGTCCATGGGTGCCAGGCTTGCCCGGGGTGCCAGTTCCGAGCGCTGCAGCAGGTCATTGCTCATGTGCCGTCCTCCGCAAGTGAAGCCAATGAAACTCTATTTGCTTCGTGACATGCCTATGACTGTATCGTTTATGTTTTTCACTGTCAAGCGCGGATTCCACGGGCGGCACCCAGCCGGCACTCTCGCGGCATGCGCGGTCAGGATGCCCGTGCCCCACTCCCCCTGCGTGGCGCCTACTCCCCGGTTTCCATGCCGTACTCGGCGAGCTTGCGGTAGAGCGTCTTGCGCCCGAGGCCGAGCGACCGGGCCGCCTTCGCCTTGTTGCCGTCCAGCTCCGCGAGCGTCGCGCGGATCAGCTCGCGCTCCGCGTCCGCGACCGTCATCCCGACGCGCAGCTTCACCTGGTGACCCGGCTCGGCATCCGTCCGGATGTCGTCGGGCAGGTGCTTCGGCAGGATCTCCTTCCCCGGGGTCAGGATGACGAGGGACTCCACGACGGTGCGGAGCTGGCGCACGTTGCCGGGCCACGCGAATCCCTGGAGGGCCTGCACGGCCTTTGGGTGGAACGTCAGTTCGCGGCCGTGCTCGGCGTTGAACTTGCGCAGGTAGAAGTCCGCGAGCAGTGGGATGTCCTCGCGGCGCTCGCGCAGCGGCGGCAGGTCGATACGGACGACGTTGAGGCGGTAGAAGAGGTCCTCCCGGAAGCGGCCTGCATCGACCTCCTTCTTAAGGT
>CAZUCD010000164.1:0-7940 GCA_964618855.1 uncultured Candidatus Sumerlaeota bacterium | reverse complement strand
TCGTCATCGCGGGCCCGCGCAGCGTCCACGGCTTCCACTGCTCGCAGGTCGAGCGCATCGACCTCATCGTCGACTCGCTCCCGGACTACTGGACCCTTCCCCCGTTCCTCGTGCAGACCGAGGAGATCACGCGGCTCGAGTTCGAGCAGATCGTCGGGCTCGACCCCAACGGCGGGCTCGTCTCGCGCAATGGCCCCGAGGGCGAGATCGTGCAGTCCTACGTCGAGTTCGAGTTTCAGAGCGGCAACCGCGCGCACGTGCGCTACCACATCCGGACGCGCTCCGCCATCGAGCAGCGCAACACGATCCAGCACCTGCTGACGCAGGGGACGATGTGGTTCCGCCGCGCGGACAGGGGCTACGCGCTCGTCAACGTCGCGAACCTCGGCCGCTACAGCATCTTCCCGGGTCCTCCGAACCCGCCCGCAACGGCGTGGTTGATGGAGAAGATCTGACCCTCAACCGCGGCCAGATGCCGGGGGGCGTGGACCAGACGCGCTGAGTGCACGGATCAGGTGTCGGGTGCCGCCACCGGGCGATGCGGCACCAGGCATGTCCGTCACCTTTCGTAGGTGCGCGGCTTCTCGCCCGTGCGGGCTTCCCATTCGTCGCGGACGGTGCCCTCGTGCATGGGGAGGTGGGCGCGGTATGCGGCGCGTCCGATGATGTGGCTGCCGACGGCGGTCGCGGCGACCAGGAAGAACATCGCCAACAGCACCTTCGCCCAAGCCCCGCCACCGGGATGCACGATTGCATAGGCCAGCAGCAGGCACACGGGCCCGAGGGTCTGCCCCATCCCCGAGGCGTGGATGCGGCAGAAGACGTCGCGCATCCTGACGACGCCAAGCGACGAGGCCAGGCAGAACGCCACACCGGCAAGCACGAGCGCGAGGTACACGAAGTCGGTGTAGGCGTTCACTCGAGGGCGTCCTCCGCAGGTTTCTGCGCCGCATCGTCATCGGTCGATTCCGACTCGAAGACCTGCCCCGTCTCCAGGAAGCGCGAGAACGCGACCGAACTCGTGAACCCGAGGAGGATGAGCAGCAGGATCGTCGGCACGTAGCGGTCCGTCCGGTGGAGGATCGAGAAGAGCGCCATGATCGCGACGGCGTTCGCGAGCAGCACATCGAGTCCGATCGAGCGGTCGGCCAGGGACGGCCCCATCATGACGCGCCGCAGGGGAAGGAGGCTCGCGAGCGACAGCACGACGATGGCGGCGCGCGCCACGTGCCAGAGGAGCGACCCCTCGAACTCCACGGCCAGGAGCATGGCCGGCATCATGACCATATCTCCCGGATCGTCCGTGCGAAGGCCTCGTCGATTCCCGCCTTCACCCCCTCCGGGTCGGAGCCGAAGAGCGCATGGACGTAGAGCAGCGTGCGGTCGGGGGACACGTCGAGCGAGGTCGTCCCGGGCGTCAGTGTGATCATGTTCGCGAGCAGCGTGATGGCGCCCTCGGTCATGCCCGCCACGGGGATCGCTACGATGCAGGGACGCATGGATGCGGGGTCGCGCAGGACGGCGACGGTGACCTCCAGGTTGGACTTCACGAGTTCGTAGACGAATCGCGCGGCGAGGCGTGCGGCGGCGATGGCCTTGCGCGGCGTGATGTGGCGCCGCCGCCGGGCGATCCATTCCCCGTGCCAGAGCACCTGGGCAATCACCAGGCCGATCAGCGGCGACTGCCACCCCGGCTCGTCGGAGAGCAGCGTCCAAAGGAGCGCGAGCGCGATGTGGAACGCGGCGAACCTCATGGGCGCGCCTCCGGTGCGGACGCGACCTGCGCAGGCGCGTGGTAGGACTCGAGCCGTTCCGCCGCCAGGCGCGACACCCGCAGGAACGGCGACGGCCAAAGCCCCATGAAGAGGATCACCGCGATGATCCCGGCCAGCCCCCCGGTCGCGAGCGGGGGAAGCGCGCGGAACTGAGACTGGTCCACGCCGTCCATCGGCGGGATCCAGAACGCCTTCATCCAGATGCGCAGGAGCGAGAACGCCGTGAAGAGCGTGCAGCACAGGGCGGTCGCGGTCAGGCCGACGAAGCCCGCGTCCAGACCGGCGCGGATCAGGCCGACCTTCCCCCAGTACCCCGTCGATGGTGGGAAGCCGATCAGCGCAAGCGCCGCCACAAGGTACGCGGCACCGAGGACGGGGTGCGACTTCGCCATGCCCGCGAAGGAGCCGACGTCGTCGTCGGGCGCGGCCGTGGTGTGCTCCATCGCGGCGCCGATGAAGAAGAGCGCGGCCTTCACGATCATGATGTGCACGAGGAAGAAGATGGTCGCGGCAATGGCGTCGAGGCTCCCGACCGCGATGCCGAAGAGCGCATAGCCGATTTGCGCGACGATGTGCAGCGTCAGGATGCCGCGGATCGTCGGCCGGGAGACGGCCCCCCAGCCGCCGAGCACCATCGTCGGCGCCGCCAGCACCAGCACCCCGAGCAGCGCCCAGTGCGACGCGCCGGAGCCGAACACGCCCCACAGCACGCGCAGCATGGCGTACACCCCCACCTTCGTCAGGATGCCGCCAAAGAGCCCCGCCAGCGGACCGCGCAGCGCCGAGTACGCCTCCGGCAGCCAGCCCATCAGCGGCACCGCGGCCGCCTTCGTTCCGTACGCGAGGAACAGGAACACGCAGCCCACGACCGCCAGCGGCGGGGGCGAACCGGCATCCGACAGCCTCCGCCCGAGGTCCGTCATGTTCACCGTCCCCGTCGCGGCATAGACCAGTCCCACGCCCGCGAGGAAGAGCGTGCTCGCGACGAGGTTCACGCACAGGTACGTCATCGCGTGGCGGATCCGCGAGCCTCTCACCGCCATGCCGAGGAGCCCGTAGCTCGCCAGCAGCATGATCTCGAACGCGACGAACAGGTTGAAGAGGTCGTTCGTGACGAAGGTGAGGTTCACGCCCAGCAGGAGCATCTGCACGAGCGGGTGCGCATGCGTGCGTTCCTCCTCCGGGAGGAGGCCGGGCAGCATCGCCACGGCGGTGGCCCCGATCACGGAGGCCCCCATAAGCATGATGGCGGACAGCGCATCGATGCCGGTCTCGATGCCGAGCGCCCAGGGACCCGTGCGTTCCCAGCCGCCGAGTTGGTGCAGCGCGGGTGGCGCCCCCGACGCGATGGCGCGCATGGCGAGCAGCGCGACGGCGACCTGAGCGAGGCATGATGCCAGGGACACCGCGCGCACGGCGGCCACCCTGCCGCGCAGGAGCGTGAGCATCAGCGCCGCGGCCAGTGCGGGGATCGCGATCGGCAGCACCACCGGGGGCATCAGGTGGCGTCCTCCCCGCGCGAGTCATCCGCCGCCGCCAGTCCCACGTCGCGGTTGATGCGGTAAACGAGCGCGATCATGTACGCCATGACCGCAAAGGAGATCACGATTGCAGTCAGAATGAGCGCCTGCGGCAGCGGATCCACATAGCCCGCGGCCGGGCCGACGAAGTGCCCTGCGGCGTCCACCTCGGCGATGGCGTCGCGGCGGCCGGCCGGGTCGCCGCTCGATGCGATCAGGACCAGGTTCGCCGCATTCGACAGCATGGCGAAGCCGAGCGTGATTCGCAGCATGTTGCGCTGCATGATCAGCCACGCCCCCGCCGCCGCGAGCACTCCCGCCATCAGCGCCGTAAGCACGATCATGCGCGGCCACCCCCGGGCGCGGGTTCCTCGGCGATGCGCAGGATCAGGTCCACCACCACGCCGACGACGATCAGGTAGACGCCCGCGTCGAACGCGGTGGAACCAACAAGGTGGACCTCGCCAAGCGGACCCAGTGAAACGTGCACGTGGGAGCTGGCCAGAAAGTTCGCCCCAAAGAGGAGCGGGACGAGGGCGCTCCCGACGGCGAGCAGCCACCCGGCCCCGTACACGACGGGCAGGGCGGCGGGGGCGATGCGCCGCGCGTCCTCGATCCCGAAGGCCAGCGCATGGATCAGCAGCCCCGCCGCCATGATGAGCCCCGCGATGAACCCGCCCCCGGGGTAGTTGTGCCCCCTGAAGAAGAAGAAGAGCGACACGACAGCCAGCACCGGGAGCAGCAGCCGCGCGCACGTGCGCAGGATCACGGAGTCAAAGTGTCCGACCATCGGCGACCTCCCTTCTCCGGCCCGCAAGCAGGGCCGCGACGCCGAGAGCCGCCAGAACGAGCACGCCGACCTCCCCGAGCGTGTCCGAGCCGCGGTAGTCCACGATGATTGTGTTCACGGCGTTGGCGCCGCCTGCCTCGAGATGGGTGGTGCGGAGCTGTTCGTGCCCGATGCGCCCGCCGATTGGGCGCGTCGCGCCCATCGCGAGCACCAGGTAGGCCACGAGCGCGCCCACGAGCACGGCGACGCCCCATCTCAGTGCCGGGCGGACTGGCGGCGGGTCGGTCCGCCCCGAGAGAGGGGGCAGGTAGCGGAACGCCGCCAGCAGCAGGAACAGCGTGATCGTCTCGATCAGGAGCTGCGTCAGCGCCAAGTCCGGTGCCTGAAAGAACACCCAGAACAGCGAGACACCGTAGCCCGTGACGGAGAGCGTCGCGATCATGGCGAGTCGGTTGCGCATGAAGGGAATCGCGGAGGCGGCGCCGGTTACGACGGCCGCGAGCACCGCCGGCCCAAGGGGGAGCGACGCTCCCGCCGCGTAGTCCAGCGGCCCCATCCCGAGCGCCCACGCCGCGGACCCCCCCGCGCACACCACGAACGCCACGACGGACACCAGCACGGCGGTGGTCAGCCGACCGTCATAGTGCAGCCGCGTGAACCAGGCGCCCACCGGCGTCACCGAGTCCGTCGCGAAGTCGAACGCCCCCGTCAGCGGCAGCCTGTCCGAGAGGGACCTCGCGCGCGGCACGATCGTCCCGCGCCAGCGATACAGCACCGCGCCGAGCACCATTGCGGCAACGGAGATGCCGAACGCCCTGGCGCCGGTGGCGTCGTGCGGGAGGAGGTGTATCTCCGCGGGCGACGCGTGCTGCATCGCCCCGGGCAGCTCGAGCGTGCCAAGCAGGCCCGCCCACCATGCGCCTCCAACGCCGCATGCGACCGTGGCGGTCGCGAGGAGCGCCGGCGGGATCAGCATCACCGCGGGCGGATCGTGGGGCGCGCGCGGTGTCTCCCGCAGGCCGCCAAGCAGCAGACCCGCGCTCAGCCGCAACGCGAAGAACACTGTCGAGGTCGCAGCGAACAGCACCGCGGCAATGCCAAGCGCGGCAGCCACGCCACCCGCGTTCAGCAGGCTCGCGATGAACGCCTCCTTGCTTATGAACCCCGTCGTCGGGGGCAGCGAAGCCAGGCAGGCGCACGCCACGATCAGGATCGCGCCCGTCCGGGGCATCGCCCGCAGCAAGCCCCCGAGCCGCGCGGCGCTCCGGGTGCCGGTCTCATGGTCGACGATGCCCGCCAGCATGAACAGCGCGGCCTTGTAGAAGGCGTGGCTCGTGATGTGGAACAGGTCCAGCCTCAGTCCGTCCACCCCGGGGAGCGCGGCGAGTCCATACACCCCGAACAGCAGCCCGAGCTGGCTGATCGTCGAGTAGGCAAGAATCGCCTTCAGGTCGTCCGCCCCCAGGGCCAGCCAGGCCCCCACCACCATCGTCGTCAGGCCGACCCCCGCCAGCAGCGGCCCCCACAGGGGATGCTCGCTGAAAATGGGGTAGATGCGGCCTGCGAGGTAAACGCCCGCCTTCACCATCGTGGCGCTGTGCAGGTAGGCGGAAACGGGGGTCGGCGCCGCCATCGCGCCGGGAAGCCAAATGTGGAACGGGAACTGGGCACTCTTCGTGAAGGCGGCCAGTAGGAGGAGCAACAGCGCTGGCGTCGCCGAGGGCGCCGCAAGCACCGCCGAAGGATCGGCGATCATGCCGGAGAGGCTGCTGAATCCATCCAGACGGAGCAGCACCGCGGCCCCGAGGAGGCACAGTCCCCCGACAAACGTGATCAGCAGGGCCCGCATCGCACCCCGCCGCGACTCCTCCTTCTCGTGCTTGAACCCGATCAGGAGGAAGCTCGTGATGCTGGTCATCTCCCAGAAAACGGCCGCCAAGAGCAGGTCATCCGCCAGCACGAGGCCCACCATGGACCCCATGAACAGGGCAAAGTATGCGAAGAACCTGCCCTGCCCGGACTCGTGCGCCATGTAGCCGATGCCATACAGGGCGATCAGGAATCCGAGTCCGAGGACGAGCAGGGCGAAGAAGATGCCGTAGCCGTCGAGGTTGAGGGCGAAGTCGAGGCCGTACTCCGGGATCCATGGAACGGAGGTTTCGGGTATCGGGTGCCTTGCGCCGGTGGGTAAGGAGGACTTGACTCGGATGAGAGCCGAAAATCCGGCGGCGGCGGCGATTAGAACTGGAAATCCGGCACCGATGGCGCCCCACTTGCGGCCCAGCAAGGCCGCGCAGGGCGCGGCCAGGAAGGGCGCCGCCAACGCCAGAATTGCCCAGTGAAAGTCCGTCATGCGCCCGGGGAGGCAGCCCTCCGCAAAGTCCGATAAAACCAAGGGAGACAATCATTCATGCACCCCGCCTCCGCGCTCGGGAGACGGGTCAGCGCCCGTTGCGGGGATCACTTCCCCCGCCGGGGGGCACCATTGCAACCCATTCCGTGCCGAAAAAACCAGAGGCCCCCGGTTGCCCGGGGGCCTCTGAAGTCTTGGTGGGTGAGAATCAGGAAAAGGGAGGTGGAGGGGATGTTTCCTGAGGTGGGAGGGTGTTAGGAGAGAAGTTGTCCCTTTCGGGAGCGAGGGTTGTTCTCTGGTGGGATAACCCCGGGGTTTTAGCCCGGGAGAATCGCCTTCACCTGTTTCTCAGATCACCATGACTGAGCTAATGGGATCGGTGGAAATGTTCCTGTTCCTTTCTGCGTCCTGGGTGGGGGCGGCTTGCGCCTTCCCTTCACTTCCTACGCCCGAGGATCGGGGATATTCTCCGCGACCGCCGATTTGCTTTTTCCAACGCCTCCAAAGACAGCACCATCCGTGCCAATAGTTTGGTCGGCCCGTCCGACAGGCATCTAACCCAAGTAAAATCAGCCGCGAGAAAAAATGGCTGTTCTGACGAGGGTTTGGTTGCACTCCTCTGATGTGTCGCGACTTGCCCAAAATCTGCCCCTGAGTGGTCCCTCGCCCGCGAACGTTGCATCCGTGCACCCACGATTTCTGCGCACCCGCGCAGTCACCTGCGCGCCATGACGCACTATGACGCGGGGGCCGGAGACCAGGGGCCGGGGGCCAGAGACCCTCGGCCCCCGAACCCCGATTCCCGAAATCCGACCCCCGGCCCCTGTCCCCTGATCCCTGCTTTTGTCCGCCCTGTCACGGCTCGTCAGCCGTGACGATGGGAGTCACTCCTCTGGCAACGCACCCTGCGGGAGTGACCCATGGCCCCCGAAAGCCTGACCCGAGCTGTCCCGAGTTCCACGGAGCGCTGGTTCGATGCCCTGTCGTCGGAAGCGACGAATGCGGCGGTGCTCCTTCAGCAGGAGTCGGTGCAGGGGCGGCACCAGTCGTCGGTGTACGAGCTTTTCTCAGAAATGCTGGCAAAGGACGGACATCTGTTTGCAGCACTCGGCACCCGACAAAATGCGCTCCTGGGCCTGGCGCGCTCCGTGGTGGCGGGAGGCGACTCGGCGGGCGACGAGGCGGCCCGCGCTTTCTGCGAGGGGGTTGTTGAGCGCATTCCAGACTTCGACGGGTTGATGCGCGCGCTCCTTGACGGCATCGCGATGGGGTTCGCCGCGGCCGAGTTGGTGTGGGGCTATGACGGGGCCGGCAGGCTGATCCCGGAGGCGTGGCTACCCCATCGGCAGGAGGGGTTCAGCTTCGCCGATGATGGGGGGCTCCTGTTGCTGAACCCGCCGTTTGCCGCCCGGGGCGCGGTCGGGGAGGAGCTGCTGCATGGGATGGGAGTCCGTCAGCCCTCCGTGGTTGAGGGCACTCGTCGCGCGCCGGCCCGCAAGTTC
>CAZUCD010000163.1:0-7980 GCA_964618855.1 uncultured Candidatus Sumerlaeota bacterium | reverse complement strand
GACGAGGTGTACGGCTCGCTCGGGGAGGCGGACCCGGGCTTCACCGAGACGACGCCCTACGCGCCCAACAGCCCGTACTCGGCCTCCAAGGCCTCGAGCGACCACCTGGTGCGCGCGTACCACCACACCTACGGGCTGCCGGTGCTCACGACGAACTGCTCGAACAACTACGGGCCCTACCAGTTCCCCGAGAAGCTCATCCCGCTCATGATCTCGAACGCCATGGCGGACAAGGAACTCCCCGTGTACGGCGACGGGCTCTATGTCCGCGACTGGATCCACGTCACGGACCACTGCCGCGGCATCCGCGCCGCCGCGGAGGGGGGCCGCACCGGCCAAGCATACAACATCGGCTCCGACAACGAGCGCCCCAACATCGAACTCGTCCGCACCATCCTCGGTATCCTCGGCAAGCCGGAATCCCTCATCCGCTACGTCAAGGACCGCCCCGGCCACGACCGCCGCTACGCCATCGACTCCTCCAAGCTCGAGGGCGAGACCGGCTGGAAGCCGCTTGTCCCGTGGGATCGCGGCATCCGGGAGACCGTGGACTGGTACCGCGCAAACACCGGCTGGCTTGACCGCATCCGCACCGGCGAGTTCATGCACTACTACGAGAGGATGTACGCGGGAAGGTAGCGGCGGGGGCCGGCCCTCAGGGTCCCACCATCACCTTCATCACAATCTTCCTGACGTGCGCGGCACCGGCCCGGATGCCCGGCGCGTGCCCGTCCCCCGGGTGGAAAATGGCGAACTCGCCCGCGCGCACGAGGGCACTCGAATGGGATGCCGGCCACTCGTAGAAGGCGATGTCCTTCGCAGGGTCGTAGGGGTCGCGGAGGGCGAGGCGATCCACGTCCTCACAGCCCATGATCTCCTCGCCGTCGAAGACGAACTGGATGTCAATGTAGGTGCGGTGGGACTCGAACCGGCAGTCGCCGATGGCGCGCGTGTCGTATTGCTGGTGCAGCGCGAAGATGGTGTCCCCCTCGACGTCCACGCGGCCGTCGGGCACGGCAAACGGATCGATGGCGGCAAGGTACCCGAAGGCGCGGGCGAGTCGCGAGCCCGCCGGGGCATGGAGCCTCCATCGGTCGAGGCGGTCGTGGACCATCGGCGGCTACTTCCGTTCCGCGGTTTCCACATCGACCTGAAAGCTCGCCCGGTCCGTGCCGGGGATGGCCTGGTCGATGCGCACGGTCGTGATGGCCTGCGTGACAAGGGCGTCCTTCGGCGGCGGAGTCACCGGGATGACGATATTCACGGTCTCCGGGTACGAGCGTGTCTGGCGGACGATGAGCTTGCCGACCTCGAAGCCGCCGGTGGGGAACTGCACCGTGGCGGAGAGGAGCCACTCGGGGTCGCCGGGCCGCGCCTTCGTGAGGGTTCCGGTGAGGAACCAGTCGCCGCTGACCTGATGGATTAGGGGCGCCCCACCCGCCGGTGCAGAGGGCGCCTCCGGGGTGACCGTAGCCGGAGGGGCATCTGGAGTCGCGGGGGTGTCGCGATGCTTGCCGGACTGCCCCCCGCACCCCGAGGAGGCGATGATGATCGTCGATATGGCGATGAGCTTGGTCATGGCTGGGGGTCGGTGTCCTTGCGTGCTGCGCGGTGCCTGCTCCGAACCGACTCTCATCGGGCCCTTCCGCGTTTGTCGAGCCCACCCTTCGCGGCGGCCTTCCACTCCTCGAGGCTGATGGCGCCGTCCGAATCGGTGTCGTGCTGAAGCATGCGTGAGCGGAGCATCACGGGCATCTCGCCGCGCGTGATGAGGTTGTCCTTGTTGCGGTCAAGGCGCGTGAATGCGCGGGGCGAGTAGTCCGGCGCGGCGCCCGCATCGGGCTCGGAGCCGTCCGCCCTCGTCCCGCGGAACAGCAGGGACAGGAACTCCTCGTCGCGGAATGTCTTCGAAGTGAGCTTCCCCTGCCTCACGATGACGAGTTCGCGCGACGGGATGATGTAGAGCCGCTGCTTCCCCATGCCCGCCGCCATCACGAAGTCGGGCGGGACGACGCCATCGGATGCGCTCGCCTTCCGCTTCGAGCGCCCGGATCCGCCGATGACCAGCGTGTCCTCGGGATCTAGGTCCCGAAGCCAGAACGTGAGCCCGTAGCCCGCGTTCGCCTTGGTGCCGCGGAAGAGTTCGTCGAACCCCGCCGCTCCCACGACCTGCCCCCCATCCGCCACTCCCCGGTTCCGGACGAACTCGCCGAACTTCGCCCAATCGCGCGCCGTCAGGGATGCCCCGGAGGGAATGTGCGGATGGCCGTCGCGCCCGTGCGTCCAGGAGCCCACCTCCAGGCCTATCGGGGCGAAGATGCGGCGCTTGTAGTAGTCCAGCAGGTCCTCGCCCGACTTGGCGAGCTTGCGGCGCATGAGTTCGCCGAAGACCTGAAAGGGCACGGGGCCGTACTGGAACCTCGCCCCCGGCTGCGCCTTCGATGGCGCCTTGAGCGCGTTGGCATACGTGGGCGGCCTTCCTATGGTTCCCCCCGAAACGCCGCTCGTGAGCGTCAGCAGTTCGCGGACCGTGATGCCGGACTTCACAGGGTCGGCCTGCCACTCGGTGATGGTGTCGGAGACCTTCTCGTCAAGGGTGAGGAGCCCATCCTCGACGGCGGCGATGGCGGCGACGCCGGCAAAGCTCTTCGTTCCGCTGGCCAGGTTGGCCGGTTTGGTCGCCGAGTGTCCGTTGTGGTACGCCTCGAAGAGGACGTCCCCCTTTCGCATCACGAGCACCGAAAGGCCCCCGTTGTTCCTCGAGTACTCGGCGGCCAGTTCGAAACGCTCGTCCTCGGAAAGCTCGGGAGTGGCGGCCGGCTTCGTGGATGGGGCGTTTCGCGTGCGCGCGGGCTCGGAGTGGGCGATGGCGGTGGAGAGGATTGCGGCGGCAAGAAGGCAGGCGATGCGTGTCATCGGGAGCGCGTCCTCCGGGGTCTGTCGATGAGTGTGATCAACCTCCGTGCCGGGGCGGACAAAAACTTTTCGCTGAAGGCATCCCGTGGTTGACGGACCGCATGTGGAATCGCGAGCCTCCACGTCCTTGGCGGCAATCCCGCCCGGAGGGGACCATGGCGGAAACCGGACACGACAGGCTCCTGATCCTCGCATGCCTTGCCCTCTCCCCGCGCGCGCAGGCGGTCGCGGGCGAGGCGCTGACGCTTGCGCGTTCGCTGAGCGCCGAGATCCTTTTCGTGCATGCGGGGGAGGACACCGCCGGGACGCGCGCGGGCGTCGAGCGCGCCCTCCTCGCCGTGGCGCCGCAGGGCTCTCCCCTGCCACGGTATGTCATCCGGGAGGGCACGCCGCACGCGGTCGTCGCGGAAGTGGCGAGCGAGGAGGAGCCGGACCTGGTGCTCGCGGGTGCCCTCGAGCGCGAAGGGTTGGTGGAGGGACTGTTCGGTTCCGTCGCCCGCCGCATCGTGCGGAACGTCCCGCGCTCCGTGCTCCTGATCACCGCGCCCGTCCGGCAGGGAAGCCCCTTCCGCGATGTCGTCATCAACGTCGCCTTCGACGATGCGTCCCGTGCGATGCTCGAGTTCGCCATCCCGTTCCTGCGGCGCGCGGGGGCCGCCGCGATCCACTTCGTCTACGAGTCGGACACCTACGACCGGATCGCCGGCCGCGTCCGTTCCGCGGAGAGCGAGCCCGACATGGACGAGGCGGCGCTGCTCAGGACGTCCCTCCTGGTGCAGCTCCGGTCCTTCGTCGAGGAGTTCGACCTGTCGGGAATCGAGGTCGAGACGCTCGTCCTCGACGGTGCCGAGGGGCTTGAGACGGTTGACTACGCGCGGCGCACGGACGCCGACCTGCTCGTGTTTCCCGCCCCGGCGCGCCCCCTGCGGTTTTGGGACAGGTTCCTGAAGCATCCGACCGAAGTCGTGATGGAGCGCCTTCCCTGCGCGATCCTCTTCCACCGCGACCGCGTGGACGACGGGGAGGAGGAATAGCCTCCATGTCCCATGCCGAGCTGACCACCTTCCTCCTGTCGATCGGGCTGCTGCTTCTGGTTGCGCGCATCTTTGGCGAGATCGCCAAGCGCCTCGACCAGGCCGCCGTGATCGGCGAGCTGATGGCGGGTGTGCTCCTCGGTCCGACGATCCTCGGTCGCATCGCGCCGGAGCTCCAGGCGGACCTGTTCCCACGGACCGGCAACGTCACGATCGCACTCCAGGGTTTCACGACGATTGCCATCACCCTGTTCCTGCTGGTTGCCGGACTGGAGGTAGATCTGTCCTCCGTGCTTCGTCAGGGGCGGGCTTCCATACTCATCAGCGTGTTCGGCATGTTCGTGCCCTTCGGGGTGGGATTTGGAAGCGGCTGGTTTGTGCCGGAGTGGCTGGGTGCGACGCCGGAGGCCGAGAGGCTTCCGTTTGCGCTCTTCCTTGGGACGGCGCTCGCGATTTCCGCGCTGCCGGTCATAGCAAAGACCCTGCTCGACCTGAACATCTACCGCACGGACTTCGGGATGCTCATCATCTCCGTGGCGGTGATCGACGACCTCGCGGGTTGGATGCTCTTCGCGGTGATCCTCGGAATGATCGGGAAGTCCGGCGGGGCGCACTTCACGGTCGAGACCACGATCATGCTCGTGCTCGCCTTCGCCGGCGTGATCCTGACTGTGGGGCGGTGGCTGGTGGACCGTATCCTGCCCGTGCTCCAGGCCTACACCACGTGGCCGGGGGGCGTGCTGGGATTCACGGTTGTGGGTGGCGCGCTTTGCGCCGCGTTCACCGAGTGGATCGGGGTGCATGCGATCTTCGGGGCGTTCCTGTTCGGCGTCGCGCTCGGGGACTCGAGCCACCTGCGCGAGAAGACGAGGCACACGCTGGAGAACTTCATCTCGTTCATCTTCGCGCCCGTGTTCTTTGCGAGCATCGGCCTGAAGGTGGACTTCTTCTCCCACTTCTCGCTTCCGCTGGTGCTGTTCGTGATCCTGATCGCGTGCGCGGGAAAGATCGTCGGCTGCTACGCGGCGGGGAGGCTGTCGGGGCTGGGGTCGCGGGAGTCCCTGGCGCTCGGCGTCGGCATGAACGCCCGGGGTGCGATGGAGATCATCCTCGCGCTGCTGGCGCTGAACGTGGGCCTCATCAACGAGAGGACGTTCGTCGCCCTCGTCATCATGGCGATCGTGACGTCCGTGATGGCGGGCACCCTGATGGAGCGGCTGCTGCAGCGCGAGAAGGTGGTGCGGTTCTTCGACTTCCTCAGCGCGGGCGCCTATGTCGCGCAGGTGCGCGGCACCGACCGGGTCGCCGCGATTTCGGAGCTCGCCTCCGCGATAACGAAGGGGCACGAGCTGAAGGCGGAGGATGTCGCCGCGGAGGTGTGGAAGCGCGAGCAGGTCATCGCGACGGGCATGGGCCACGGAATCGCGATTCCCCATGCGCGCATCGCGGGCCTGAAGGCGCCCCTCGTGGCCGTCGGCATCTCGGAGGCTGGGGTGGACTTCGACGCCCCGGACGGCGAGCCCGCCAAGCTCATCATCATGATCCTGACCCCTCGCGAGTCCAACCAGTTGCAGTTGCAGCTCCTGGCGGACATCGGGCGCACGTTCCAGGACGAGGCGATCCGCACCTCCGCGCTCCGCACGCGGGGCTACGTCGAGTTGCTCGCCGTCCTGCGCAGCGGGGCGTAGCGCGCTCAGGCCCGCGGGACGGCGCCCGGCCCCGGCTCAGCCGAACGCGTTGTCGCGCTGCTCCTTGTAGAGCCGGCGCGCCTCCTCGAGGTTGTTTGCGGTGATCTCTCCCTCCGGTTCGTGGCAGAGCATGGGATCGCTGCCGGGGACGACGAACCCCGTCTTGATGTCATCCTCGCGGATGAAGACGTAGTGCGGCTCGGGGTCTTCCTCGCCGAGCGACAGGGCGCCGGCCGAACGGTAGACGATGTAGCGTGTCATGGCGGGCCTCCTTTGCGACGCATCGAAATGGTGACGCAGACCGGCCAGAAACGCGAGCCCAATCGGCGGTCCGCGCCGGGCTGGGGCTACTCCGGGTTCGCGAGCCCTGGTGCCGCGAGCCCACCACCGGCATGGGCGGGGCGCACCGCGCGCACGGTCAGGATGGCCTCCACGACGAGCCAAACCGCGAGTATGACCAGCGAGACCACGATGCCGAACTGGACGTGGCGCACGAGGGGGATCGGAGCGCCCGAGTCCCAAAGCGTCAGGTATGGTCCGAGCATCAGCGCGAGGCTCCAGAGTGTCATCACGACCATGAAGAGCGTCGGCCAGAAGGCAATCCATGCGGGGAGCGCGCGCCTTGACATCCACACGGTCACGCCGAGGAGCGTCAGCGCCGCGAGGAGCTGGTTGCTCGCGCCGAAGATGTTCCAGAAGAGCTGCCACAGGGGGAGTGGCTTTCCGTCGACCACGAGGGGCGGCATGCACACGGCCGCGAGGGGAAACGCGATGCAAATCGCGGTGGCGGCGAAGGCCTGCGCCCGGGTCGTCCAGCCGAGCAGCTCCATGAGGATGTAGCGCGCCAAGCGGGTGCAGGCGTCCAGGGTGTCGAAGACGAACGTCGCGAAGCAGAGCAGGGCGAACTGCATCAGGATGCCCCGAAGCGCCTCGGGATTGGCGACGAAGGGCGCGGCCGCCTCCGCACCAAACCGCGACACTCCCGCCGCAAAGAGCGTGTTCGGCACGCCCTTCGGGTCGGCGAGGATCATGACCGTCGCCAGGCTGATGCACGCGAGGAACGCCTCAAGCAGCATGCTCCCGTAGGCGACGGGCCGGGCCTCCGCCTCGCAGGAAAGCTGCTTGCTCGTGGTGCCACTCGCGATGATCGCGTGGAATCCGGAGCACGCCCCGCAGGCCACCGTGATGAACAGGATTGGAAACAGCGGCATCACGTCCCCCGCGGCGTTGCGGCCCGTCCAACCCCGGAAGAACGGGGCCTCGATCGCGATTGTCCCCCGGAGGGCGCCAACGGCGATCCCCGCGAGGGCCACCGCCATGACCGCGTAGAGGAAGTACCCTCCGAGTTCGCCGCGCGGCTTCAGGAGCGCCCACAGCGGCGCCATCGCAGCGACAAAGCAGTATGCCAGCAGGGCCAGGCCCCAGACCTGCTGCCCCGTGAGCGGCCCGAGGGTCGCCGGCATCGCCAGGGGCATCCACGGCCCCGCCACGATGGAGAGAAGCACGAGCGGAAGGAAGATCGCCTTCGCCGCGACGTCGCCCAACCCCAGGTGCCTCTGGCAGAACCCCATCGAGACGGCGAGAAGCAGGTACAGCAACGACGACGTGGCCACAGCCGGGCCCGGGGCGTCGCCCCCCTCCACGGACGCCTTCGCGACGAAAGTCGAGGCGGTCACGTCCGTGAACGCGATGATGACATAGACGAGCGCGAACCAGATGAAGAGCAGGAACAGCAGGTGCGCGCGCGGGTTCATGTGCTCGCGCACGATGGCCGCAACGGATCGAGCGCCGTGCCGGACGCTCGCCACGAGCGCCGTGAAGTCGTGGATGCCACCGATCAGGATGCTGCCGAGGATCACCCACAGCCACGCCGGCCCCCAGCCAAAGTAGATCGCGGCGAGGATCGGCCCGACAATGGGCCCGGCCGCCGCGATTGCGGAGAGATGCTGGGGAAAGAGGCGCGACGCCGGCGTCGGTTCGAAGTCGAGCCCGTCGCGCATCGTGTGCGCGGGTGTGTCCGGTTCCGTGCGCAGCACAAACGTCCGCGCCAGCCACCGTCCAACAAGGCGGTAGGCAAGGGCGAGAATCGCGCCCGACACCGCGAGGAAAAGCAGAAGCGCCATGCGCCGCCCGACTCCTTCACGCCGCAGATTTCGACACCATGCACAAGGAACCACCAAGCGGCAAGAGGGGCGTGGAATCGGTGGCTGGGGGATTCAACGGGAGCGTCGCTTGCCAGCAAACTCTCGACCAGAGTGCCTCCGGCATTTGACTTTGTGACTTTGGACTAAGTGACTTTGGACTAAGTGACCTTGCGACCTTTTGACTTTGTGACTTTGTGA
>CAZUCD010000162.1:0-8056 GCA_964618855.1 uncultured Candidatus Sumerlaeota bacterium | reverse complement strand
GGGCACGCCGTACTTGTCGGCCTGGCGCCAGACGGTCTCGGACTGGGGCTCGACGCCGCCGACGGCGCAGAAGAGCGCGACGGCGCCGTCGAGGACGCGGATGGAGCGCTCGACCTCGACCGTGAAGTCCACGTGGCCGGGGGTGTCGATGATGTTGATCTGGGTGCCCTTCCACTCGCAGCGCGTGGCGGCGGAGGTGATGGTGATGCCACGCTCGCGTTCCTGCTCCATCCAGTCGGTGGTCGCGGCGCCGTCGTGCACCTCGCCCATCTTGTGGATCTTGCCGGCGTAGAAAAGAATGCGTTCGGTGGTGGTGGTCTTGCCGGCGTCGATGTGGGCCATGATGCCGATGTTGCGAACGCTGGTGAGCGGATACGTGCGTGCCATGATGTTCCTCTGGGGTTTTCCCCGCGCGACCATGGGCGCGGGACCTGCTGCGCGCGTGCGGTGCGAAACCGGCGCTCGCGCAAGGGGAGGATTGGAGGGGGGACCCCCCGTCCCTTGTCAACGTCCAACTCGCCGATGTTGTGGATAATGGGCATCAGGAGCCCGAGGCTGGCATGGCCATGGGCGCGCCACACGGGCAAGCAGGAATCGATGGGGCGACATTTTTTCGCTCGCGGGCCCGTCTTGTGTGCTCTCCGGGGTTGACAGACCCTCCGGGCGGGCGTGGACACTTTCGGGCTTGCCGACGCTCCGGTCGGCGTCCACCGCGAACTTTCAAGGAATCCGCACCATGTCAGCAGTCGATCCGGGCCAACTACGCCCCGGCATGAAGGTCGTCGTCGATGGCGAGCTCTACATCGTCCAGACCTTTGACCTCCGCACTCCGGGCAACCTGCGCAGTTTCGTGCGCTCCAAGATGAAGAAGGTGAAGGACGGCTCGGTCGTCGAGATGACCTTCCGCGGCGCCGGCGCCGACATCCAGGAAGCCGACTACGAAACCAAGACCTGCCAGTTCCTCTTCAAGGACTCCGAGGGCTTCCACTTCATGGACCTCACCTCCTACGAGCAGTTCACGCTCCAGGAGGACTTCCTCGGCATCCAGGCCAACTTCCTCGCGGCCGAGGCGGAGGTCATCGTGGCGTTCTGGGAAGGGCGCGCCATTTCCGTCGAGCTTCCCTCCAAGATGGTCTTCACCGTCACCGACACCATCGGCGACGTCGTGAAGGGCAACACTGCCAACGCGGTTCTCAAGGACGCCACGATCGAGACGGGCTTCAAGGTGCAGGTTCCCTCCTTCGTGAAAATTGGCGACAAGATCCGCATCAGCACGGAGGACGGGAGCTACGTGGACCGCGCCTGACCGGCCCCGATCCCCCGAGTACTGAGTCCCGGCGGAGTCGATCCGCCGGGACTTTTCTTTTCTTCAAGACCCCATCCCGAAACAAGGCATCCCCCTTGCTCTTGGAGCCATGGGGCCCGTTGAGAGCCCGCGCTGGACGATCATGGGGGACGGCTCCGCATGAAGATTCCCGAAACGATCATCGTGGGTGCAGGGTTGGCCGGCCTGTGCGCTGCCATCCACCTGCGGCGGGTCGGCCTGGATGCCGTCGTGCTGGAGAAGTCGGATGGCGTCGGGGGCAGGGTGCGGACGGACCGGGTGCGCGGATTCGCGATGGACCGCGGGTTCCAGGTGCTGCTGAAGGCCTATCCCGAGTGCCGCAGGATGCTCGATTACGTGGCGCTCGATCTCAGGGCGTTTGAACCCGGCGCGCGCGTGTTCCGCTCCGGCTCGTGGCACACCGTGGCGGATCCGTCCCGGCGCCCCTTTCTCGCGATGAAGTCCATGGGGAACGCGGTCGGCTCGGGAGCCGACAAGATGCGCGTGCTGCGGCTGGTGCGGAAGGCGCGCGCCGGTAGCCTCAAGTCGTTGTTTCGCGCCGAGGAGGTCGCTACGGCCGAAGCGCTGCGGGTGGGCGGGTTCTCCGCGGAGATGGTCGATGCGTTCTTCCGCCCATTCCTGGGGGGGATTTTCCTCGAACGGGAACTCTCCACCTCCAGCCGCATGATGAACTTCGTGCTCAGGATGATGGCGGAGGGGGAGACGGCGATTCCCGCCGCCGGCATGCAGGCGATCCCGGACCAGTTGGCCGGCATGCTCCCGGAAGGCACCATCCGACTGAACTGCGGTGTGGCGGCGGTTGATGACATGGGGGTGACCCTGGACACGGGCGAGCGTGTCGCCGCGAGGTCGGTGATCGTGGCGACTGAGGCTCCGGTAGCGACGCGGCTTCTGGGCGAGCGCGCCGTGCCCCCCCGCGCGGGAAAGGGGGTCGCCTGCCTGTACTTCGCGGCGGGCGCGGCACCCTTCGAGGGCGGTTGGCTTGCCCTGAACGGCGAGGGGCGCGGCCCGGTGAACAATTTGTGCGTGCCGACCAACCTTTCGCCCGGTCTCGCCCCAAAGGGCGCGCATCTCATCTCCGCGACCGTGCTTGGCCTGCCCCGCGAGACGGAAGGGGAGTTGGTCGCGCTCGTTCGTCGCCAGATGGAGGGCTGGTTCGGCAGCGCGGCGCAGCGTTGGGAGTACCTGCGAACCTACCGCGTCACGCACGCACAGCCCTCGCAGTTGCCCGGCGCCAGGACAGGAGAGGGCCGTGCGCGCCTCGCGTCGGCGAGGATAGTCGTGTGCGGGGACCACACGGAGAGCGCCTCCCTGCACGGGGCGATGCTCTCGGGCCGGCGAGCGGCGATCCTTGCCGCGCAGGCCCTGGGCTCCTCCAGGATCCCGGGAGTGGCGCACTGATGGGGGACTTCAAGGGAAAGCGCGTGTGGTTGACGGGTGCGAGCAGCGGAATCGGCGAGGCGCTGGCGCTTGAACTCGCGACGCGGGGGGCTGAGGTGCACCTTTCGGCGCGGCGGGCGGACGTGCTGGAGGCGCTTGCCGGCCGCATCCGCTCGGCCGGGGGCGCGGCGTTCGCCGTCCCGTGCGACGTGACGGATCGGGAGAAGACCCTGGCCGCGGCGAAGTCGATCGCCGAAGCCCACGGGCCCATCGACATCGTGGTGGCCAACGCGGGGACCTACGTCCCAAGCGAGCCGCACGAGCGGTTTGACAGCGACGAGTACGAGGCGATCATGCGGCTCAACTACGGCGGGGTGCTGCACGCCATCGAGGGCGTGCTGCCCGGGATGATCGCCCGGGCAAGCGGGCACGTCGTTGGAGTCTCCAGTCTGGTAGGATACCGGGGACTGCCGCGCGCGGCGGCGTACGGCGCCAGCAAGGCCGCCGTCATCAACTTCCTCGAAAGCCTCCGGTTCCACACCATGTCCCGGGGCGTGGACGTTACCATCGTGAATCCGGGGTTCGTGGAGACCCCCCTGACCAACAAGAACGATTTCGAAATGCCGTTCCTAGTCCCAGCGGCCAGGGCGGCCCGGATCATCGCCGACGGAATCCTGCGTCGGCGCATGGAGGTGCACTTCCCCGCGCCATTCTCCTGGACATTCAAGTTCATGCGCATCCTCCCGTATCCGCTCTACCACGCCCTCATTGGCAGGAAGGTGGCTCGATGAGCACCGGGCGCATGCGCGTGGCCGTCGTGGGTGGTGGAGTCGCCGGCATCGTTTCAGCGTGGCTGCTTTCGCGCAAACATGATGTGGCGCTCCTTGAGGCGAACGACTACGTCGGCGGACACACGAACACCGTCGAGGTGCCATCGGGTCCCGATGCCGGGACGCGCGTGGACACGGGATTCATCGTCCTGAACGACAGGACGTACCCGAACCTCCACCTGTTCCTAAGGCGCCTGGGGGTCCGCTGGCGCTACAGCGACATGTCGTTCGGCTTCCACTGCGAACGCTCGGGATTCCAGTACGCGGGCACCAATCTCGCGGGCCTCTTTGCCCAGCGCTCCAACGCCCTGCGCCCCGGGTACTACCGGTTCCTCGCGGAGATCGTCCGGTTCGGCAGGGTGGCCAAGCAGGACCTCGACGAAGGTGCGCTCGAGGGGATCACGATGGAGGAGTTCCTGCGCGAGCATGGCTTTTCGCGCCGCGTGGCGCGGGACTACGTCCTGCCTATGGGCGCGGCGATCTGGTCCACACCCGCGGGGCGCATGCGCAGGTTCCCCGCCGAGACGATGATCCGATTCTTCGACCACCACGGGCTGCTCGACCTTTCCGACAGGCCCCGGTGGCAGACGGTCGTGGGGGGGAGCGAGAGCTACGTGCGCGCCTTCCTGGGCAAGTTCACCGGAACGGTGCGCACGCGCACTCCTGTGGCGGGCATCCTCAGGTTGGAGGATGGCGTGTCCGTCCGCCTCGTGGATGGGCCGGCCGAGAAGTTCGACGCCGTGGTGGTCTCATCCCACGCCGATCAGGCACTGCGCATGCTCGAGGATCCGACAGACGACGAGCGTCGGCTCCTGGGCGCATGGCGGTATGAGCGCAACCGGACGGTCCTGCACACCGACATCTCGGTGATGCCCCCCTTGCGGGATGCGTGGGCCTCCTGGAACTACACGCGGGAGCGCGGCGGGAACGAACGCGAGCACATGTCCATGACGTACGACATGAACCGGCTGATGGGGCTGAGAACGAGACGGCGCTACCTGGTGACGCTGAACCGCGCGGGGGAGTATGCGCCCGGCAGCATCATCCGGGAGTTCAACTACACGCACCCGCTCTATGATCGCGCGGCGCTCGATTCGCAGCGCGCCCTCCCCCGCCTGCAGGGCGTCCGCAGCACGTGGTTCGCGGGGAGCTACTTCGGGTACGGATTCCACGAGGACGCTGTGCGCTCCGCCGTGGAGGTCGGCCGCGCCTTCGGGGTGGAGCTGTGAGGTCGCGCATCTTCACGGGGCACGTGTCGCATGCGCGGCAAGCCCCCGTCCGGCACTCCTTCCGGTATCCCCTGTACTACTACGCCTTCGACCTCGACGAACTGCCGGAGCTGCAGCGGCGCGTGCGGGGATTCGGCCACAACCGCGTGAGCCTGGTCGCGCTCCACGAGTCCGACCACCTTCGCGGGAGCGGGACGCCGACACTGCGCGGGCGCGTGCTCGAGAGGCTCTCCCCCGCCGTCGCGCGGTGCGTCGAGCGCATCGAGCTGGTGACGAATGCCCGGTACTTCAACCATGTCTTCAACCCGGTGAGCTTCTACTACTGCTACGATGCGCATGGGCGCATTGCGGCCATCCTCGCCGAGATCAACAACACCTTCGGCGAGACCCACCTCCACGTGCTGGAGGACCTCGTCCCCGATTCGCGCACGGGCCTGCTCTGCGAGCGCCAGTCGAAGGAGTTCCACGTCTCCCCCTTCTTGGACATCGCGGGGGACTACGACTTCCAGTGCTCGGACATCCGGGACCGGCTGGACATCCGGATCAACGTGGTGAAGGACGGGAACGGTTCTTTCCTGACGCGTCTCGTGGGTGAAGCCACCCCACTGACAAGCCCGAATCTGGCCAAGACGCTGGCCCGTTATCCCCTTTCGGCTGCACTGACCATGCCGAGGATACTGTGGCAGGCGGCGAGGCTGCACTATCAACGAGGACTACCCGTGTACACGAAGCCAGCCCCCTCCAGCGCGATGACGGTCGCCGCCGCCCCGCCCACGTTCCTGCAACGCTTCGCCCAGTCCACGGTGCTGGCGTTCCTGGAACGCGCGAACCAGGGGGCCCTCACCCTGCATCTGCCCGACCGCTCGACGGTCGTGTTCGGCTCGCCGCAGTCGGCTGGGCCACGCGCGGAGATGTTCGTTCGGGACCATGGGTTCTTCACGCGATGCCTCGTCTCGGCGGACATCGGCTTCGGGGAGTCGTACACCGAAGGGGAATGGGACACCCCGGACCTGCCCCGAGTGATCGAGTGGTTCGTCGCCAATCGCGACACGGCGGACGACACGCACTACGCGTGGGCATGGGTGGGCCGGCTGCGCAACCGCCTGGCGCACGCGCTGAACTCGAACTCGCTGCGGGGGAGCCGACGGAACATCTCAGCCCACTACGACCTCTCCAATGAGTTCTTCGCGCTGTTCCTGGACGAGTGCATGACCTACTCGTCCGCGCTGTACCGATCCCCCGACGAATCACTCGCGCAGGCCCAGCGCAACAAGCTCCGCGAGATGATCCGCAAGGCGGACATCCGGTCCGACTCGCATGTCCTTGAGATCGGGTGCGGCTGGGGGAGCTTCGCCATGGAAGCGGTGCGCCAGACAGGGTGCCGGGTCACGGGGATCACGCTTTCGGAGCGACAACTGGAGTTGGCGCGCCGGCGCGTGGAAGCTGCGGGGCTTTCGGAACGGATTGACCTTCAGCTCACCGACTACCGCCGGGTGCAGGGTTCGTTCGACAGGATCGTCTCGATCGAGATGCTGGAGGCCGTCGGCCACGAGAACCTGCCGGACTACTTCGCCGCGCTTGATCGGCTGCTAAAGCCGAACGGGCTTGTGGCAATTCAGACCATCTCGATCCCGGACCAGCGGTACGACGAGTACCGCAAACGTTGCGATTGGATACAGCGACACATCTTCCCCGGGGCGGTTCTCCCCTCCGTAACATCCATCGCAAGTGCAATGACATCAGCCTCCAAGCTGATGGTCGAGCAGATGGACAACATTGGCTACCACTACGCTCCGACGCTGAGGGAGTGGCGCGTGAGGTTCATGGCGCGCCGAGAGGAGGTCCTCGCGCTCGGTTTCAGTAAAGAGTTTGTTCGCACGTGGGAATACTACCTCTCCTATTGCGAGACCGCCTTCGGCACCCGCACACTCGGAAACTTGCAGTTGGTGCTCACTCGGCCCAACAACGAAACCCTCACCGAGAGCGAGGCAGCACGATGGAACAAACAGGAAAGGTCGCCATTGGAGCGGCCGCGGATGACAGCCACTTCTCCCGCGTGACTTTCTTTGGGAAGGCACGAACCAAGGACGAGAAGATCGACTGGGTCGGGGGCGTGCCCTTCGTGGGCGTGCACCTTGCCGCCCTGATGGTGTTCTGGGCGGGTTGGAATTGGACCGCGTTCGGCGCGTGCCTCTTCTTCTACGCCATCCGCATGTTTGCCATCACGGGTGGCTACCACCGGTACTTCTCGCACCGGTCGTACAAGACCGGACGCGTGTTCCAGTTCCTGCTGGCGTTCCTCGGGGCGACCTCGGCCCAACTCGGCCCGCTGTGGTGGGCCGCACACCACCGGCACCACCACCGTCACTCCGACACGGAGGAGGACATCCACTCGCCGGGCCTGCGCGGCCTTTGGTGGGCGCATGTGGGCTGGATCCTGTGCAAAAAGTACAACGCGACGCGGATCGATGACATAAAGGACTTCGCGAAGTTCCCGGAGCTCCGCTGGCTTGACCGCTACAGCGTGATCGCGCCGATCGTGCTTGCAGTGGCAATCTTCTACAGCGGCGTTGCGCTGGAGCTCTGGATGCCGGAGCTCGGCGTCACCGCCTTTCAGATGCTCGTTTGGGGCTTCTTCGTGAGCACGGTGTTCCTCTACCACGGGACCTTCTCGATCAACTCGCTCGCGCACATCATCGGCCGGCGCCGATTCAGGACGCCGGACCACTCGCGCAACAGCTTCTTCCTCTCGATCATCACCCTCGGCGAGGGCTGGCACAACAACCACCACCGCTATCCGTCGGCCGAGCGCCAGGGGATGTACTGGTGGGAGATCGACATCTCGCACTACGTTCTCAAGGTGCTTTCGTTCTTCGGGATCGTGTGGGACCTTCGGACGCACCCCGAGCGCCTCTACAACGAGGCGGAGCACGGCGTGCCCGCGCCAGCGGACGCCTGAGCAGGGACGTACGGACGCGCCTCCAGCGGCAAACCAGTTCAACCGCCACAGGCCGGGGACAGGATCATGGCTTCGCAAGAGGACAGATCGGTTCCCGGCCTCGTCATTGTCCCCCTCGAGGGTGATCCCGACGGGGCGGTCCTCGGTGCTTGGTCCTTCAACAGAGTTCCAGCTTGGGTGCCCTTCTTTCGTGATCCGGGCGAGCGTGTCCCTGGGCGCGGCAACATCGTAACGTGCGCCGAGTACCGGGGCGTCGTGCACAAGCTGCTGGTGGAGGTGCCGACAGGAGGCCAGTGGCTCTACAAGTTTGCCC
>CAZUCD010000161.1:0-8117 GCA_964618855.1 uncultured Candidatus Sumerlaeota bacterium | reverse complement strand
CGGATGGTGTTCGCACGATCGCGTCGCGGGAGTTCCGCGGTGGGGACTATCGGTTCGATGGATTGCTTCCGGGCATCTACCGCCTTCGCGTCCAGGCCCCCGGTTACCTCCCCGAACAATCCGAGTCCTTCGCGGTCTCCAGTCCTGACGAGACTCGCGGGCCCGAGGTGTCCCTGCGAACAGGTGGACGCCTGAGACTGCGGGTTGTTGATGCGCAGAGCGGCCGCGGCATCCCCGGCGCCGTGGCGACGGTGGCGGAGTCGGGCGACACGGCGCGGGCCACGGCGGACGGAACGATCGTACTGGGCCCCCTTGAGCCGGGGCTGTGGACCGTGACGGCTCATCACCCCGAGTATCTGCGGGCGGAGCGCCATCTGGTGCGCGTCATGGCAGGAAAGGAGTCGAACGAGGGAAAGGTCCGCCTCGAACGGGGCGCTGAACTGAGCGGGGTTGTGCGCGACGGACGAGGGCGCGGCATCGAGGGTGCCAGCGTTGAGATTCGCGAGGAGGGGGAGGCGGACCGCCGCGTCGCCGCCACGGACTCGGCCGGCAAGTTCCGGATCACCGGCCTGCGGCCCGGCACGGCGCAGGCCATCGCCAGCGGAACCGTCGGCACCAGGCGCGTCTCGCAGTCCACCGACGTCGTGCTGATGCGCGACAAGCCTGCCCCCGTGGAGTTCACTCTCGCGGCGGATTCGCGCCTGGAGGGACGCCTCATCGGTCCCCCGGGCGCCGACATCGCCCGCGCCATCGTCGATCTCTATCCGCTCGAGTCCGACAACACACCAAGACTCAACGAGCGCGTGGAGGCCGAGGCCTCGGGTGATGGCTTCATCGCGGAAGACATCGCCGAGGGTGATTACCTCGTGACAGTTCGGGCCCCAAACGGGGCAGGCGAGTCCGCATGGTACGGTATCGCGCCCGTTCGGGGGAGCATATCCCGAGTGGCTGTTGTTGCCGGTTCCAAGGTGGTCGCTGGGCGTGCGCTCGAGCGCGCGGATGGCCCGGCGCTGGCACGGCAGAGGGTCAGAATGGGGCTGCTGACGGCGCCACAGTCGGGCGTCGAGCGGCTCTCGCGATGGTGGAGGCGCTCCGTCCGGACCCGCAACGACGGCGGCTACGTCTTCAGGGACCTCCCCGCTGGCAACTATGACTTTGGGGCGGCAAATCCATCCTACCCCGCGGACGTGATGGAGGTCATCTCGCTCGCGGAGGACTCGCCAGGCAAGCGGCTCGACCTCCACTTCCTGCCCGAGGCGCGCGTGGTTGAGGTGAACTGACGCGCCCGGGCCTACTTCGGCTTGCGCGCCACGGCGATGACCGACAGGCCGAACGGGGGCCGGTTGCCGAACATGCCGTCCACAAGCCGGTTCAGCGGTTCGATCAACTTGTGGACGAACACGTTGAACGGTGTGATGACGGACTGGCGCAGGATGCGCCCCGCGACGAACCAGCCGCATGCTCCAACGAGGTTCATGTAGTGGGTGTCCTCCACGATGAAGCCGGCGTCGCGGAGCGCCCGTGTCAGCGTGTTGCGCGTATAGCGTCGGTGGTGCTCGAGGTTCTCGTCCATCGGGGAGTAGAGTTGCATGAATGCCGGCACGAGGATGATGAAAGTGCCCCCCGGATTGAGGATCGAGAACACGCCGCGCAGCGCGGCGGCATGGTCCTCGATGTGCTCCACCACGTTGCTGGAGAACACCGTGTCGAGATCCGCGCCGAGGACTTCCTTCGGCGGATCCGTGATGTCCATGCGCAGGACGCGCACGTTGGGCAGGTGCCCGAACTTGCGGTCAAGCTGCTCGACGTACTCCTCGTTGTAGTCGGTCACGATGAGATGCTCGCGGTCGAGCGCGAAGCGCGCCAGCGAGCCCAGGCCACCGCCGAACTCGAGGACGCGCCTCCCCAGGTGCGGCTTGATGTGCGCCCAGATCCACTTCGAGTACTCGCCATGGCTCTCGAGTATCTCGAGCGTCTGGCGCCCCACGTCGCGCGAGGTCGCCTTCGAGTAGCGGATGATGCAGTAGAGCGCGTTGAAGGCGTCCTTCAGGCCGATCTTCTTCCCCTCCTCGTAGGTGCGGCCGTGGTAGCTGATGCCGATCTCGTAGAAGCGTGCGCGGCGCTTCGCGAGCTTGGCGGTGATCTCCGGCTCGAACCCAAACCGGTTCTGCTCGATCCGGATGCCTTCAAGGATGCTGCGGCGGAACATCTTGTAGCACGTTTCCATGTCGGTAAGGTTCAGGTTGGTGAACATGTTGGACAGGAGCGTGAGCACGCGGTTGCCGACGGTGTGCCAGAAGTAGAGCACGCGGCGTTCCCCCGTGCCCAGGAAGCGCGACCCGTAAACGACGTCCGCCTCGTCGTTCAGCAGGGGCTGAAGCAGTTTCGGATACTCGTCGGGGCTGTACTCGAGGTCGGCGTCCTGGATGATGACGAAATCGCCGGTGGCATGCTTCAGGCCCGTGCGGATGGCGGCACCCTTCCCCTGGTTCCTGCGGTGCAGCACGATCTTGGAGACGAGCGGCCGGAGTTCGGGATACAGCCGACGTGTCCCGTCCGTGCTGAAGTCATCGACGAGGATGACCTGCTTGACCATGCCGCCGGGGAGCTCGACCGCCAACACACGCCGGAGGATCTCCGAGAGCGTGTTGTACTCGTTGAAGACTGGGATGATGATGCTGAGCGTCTTGGGGGACTGCTGGGTCATGTGGCCTGGTTGTGGACCTCTGGTTCGCCGTCCCATCCGGCGTCGATCTTGGCGATGGTGTCGCCAAACTGCCTCTGCATCGCCCCCACGACGTCCCTGAGCGAGGCGAGTTCCTGCAGGCCGAAGAGCCGAGTCTTGAGGCTGGACAGTGTCACGGCCAAAAGTGCCGCCTTGGGAAAGCTGCGCCAGCGAAGCCACCCCACCACGAAGCCCGCGGAGAAGCAGTCCCCGCAGCCGGTGGTGTCCACGACGCTCTCCGGCTTGATCGCGGGAACGCGCATGATGCGCACGGTTCCATCGGCGCGGACGTGCCCGAGGAGGCACCCGCCCTCGCCCAATGTCAGCACCGCGGCCTTGGGCCCGCGCACCGAAAGGAACCTGAGGATGGCCTGCTCCTGTCGCGCCGGACTGGTTGGCGCCTCGCCAAAGAAGCGCTCGGCTTCCCACTCATTGAACTGGACCACGTCGACATTCTCGACCCACTCCGGCCAGCCGTCGAATCGTCCCGTGCCCTCCCCCTTGCCGAGGTTGTGGATGTCCAGGTGGATGATGCCGCGGATGTTCCTCCTGAGCCACCGGAGCGTCTCGAGTGGCACTTCCCTGCCGTTGATGTAGTTCACGAGGATTGCGTCCGAGCCTGCGGCCGCCAGCAGGCGTTCCGGGTCGAACGGATCCGAGTGGATCGTCATTTCCTCGTCGCGCGCGCTGGCGGTCCGGTAGGTGAGTCGGTTGGTGTCCGTGCCCTTCGGGTTGATGCGCACGTGGGACTGGTCGATCTGGCTGTGGCGCGAGAAGCACTGACGCGAGAGGATGTCGAGGTGTTCGGCGCCCACCTGGCAGAACGGCCGAATGTAGTCCGTCGGCCGCGTGATCATGCACAGGGCGAGCACGTTGTAGAGGATCCCGCCGAACGAGCTGCGTGTCCGCCCGTCGAGCGTGACGATCTCGTCGTGCATGACGGCACCGACGACGCTGATGTCCAAGGCGGTCCCCCGGGTGTGCTGTCGAGTCGCGGGATGCTCCCAATGGCCCGCCGGGGTGACAAGCGCGGAAAGCGCCTCAGTGCGTGCCGAGAATCATCCCCCGCAGGTGCTCGATGTCTTGCTCCGTGACGATGGGCCGGCCCTCGCCATCGACCGCGCCCTGCACTGAGACATTTCCGACGCCGATGATGTCGTAGGTCGCGGGATCGTATGAAAGGTAGTGGCGGGCGGCAACAACGTCCGCGGCGTCGACAACTCCATCGGTGTTGGCATCGCCGGGAACTGGGACGAGCACGCGAAGTGCGTCCGCCGCCTCTCCCGTTCCGGCCCGCAGGTGCAGCCCGGTCGGCGTCGCCGAGTTGTCCCGAAATCCAAGGCTGCCCTGGTGGGCTCTTTCTCCGTCGAGGTAACACACCCACTCGCGCGCGCCATAGTCGATGCGCATGGTCACGCGCGTCCAGGTGCCACCGGCTCCCCGCCATGCTGGACGCTGGGCCACGACGGGCGTCCCGCCGCCGCTGCCGTCGCCGTCCAAAAGCTCGATTCCGTTTGGTGCGCTGAAGTGGACAAGCGCGGCCGCGGGGAATCCGTCCGCCGCCGTCGGGTAGTCTGCCTCCGCGAGCGCGAGTTCGCCGCCGCTGCCACGGTGCCACCCTTCCACCCAGCGGATGCCGGACTCGTGCCCGGGAAAGTCGCGTTCAAGGGCGGCGGCCCCCGAGAATGCGAGCACCCGGCCTCCCGATGGGGCCCCCGACTCGGCGGCGACGACTGCCCCCCCACCGATGCCAAACGGCAGCCAACGCCTGCCCGCAGGCGTCGGTTCCCCGCTTCGTTCCGTCGCGGGTTGCTGTGCGACAGAACCCTCGACGTAGCGACCGTCGCGTTCGATGTCCTCGAAGGAAACGAGAAGTAGTGGGGGTGCCGCTTGAGCTTGGACGAACAGAAGCAGGGGCAGCGTCGAGTAGAGGAAGGGCTTCACGGACGGGCGGCTCCCTAGTGCGGCTCTGCGATGTTGATGCAGAGTCCGTCCGGATCGGCATAGGTGGCCATGCGGGCTCCGAACTCCTGCATCTTCGGCGGTTCCACGACTCGGGCCCCCGCGGACACCATTCGGGCGTGGAACGCATCGAGGTCGGGGGCTGCGAATCCGACGTGGCACGTACCGCGCGCCGTCGGCACTCCGGGCTCACCGGGGTTTGCCTTGTGCAGGCAGAGTCGTGTCCCGCCCGTCTCGAACTCCGACCACCACTCGGAGTCGAACCTCAGGGGCAGGCCGAGCGTGTCCCGGTAGAAGGCGACCGAACGCTGCATGTCCGAGACGAAGACGATCGTGTGCGTGAAGGAAAGCATCATGGGCCCCCTTGGAGGAAAGACTCCGCAATCAAGCACGGCCTCAGCCGTCCTTGCGAGCCCAATCGTACGGGATCGGGCCACCGTGCGGGGGCAGCCTGAACTCGTCCGGTTCCTTGTAGTTGTAGCACTCGGTGGTGATGTTGATCACCGTCGCCTCGTAGTCGCTGATGCACTTGAAGCCATGGTAGACGAGCCGCGGGATCTCGACGACCATCGGGTTGTGCTCGCCGATGAAGAACTCGTTGATCGTGCCCCGGGTGGGCGATCCTTCGCGGTCGTCGAAGAGGACCACCTTCATCATGCCGCGGGTGCACACGAAGTGATCGGTCTGCTTCTGGTGGTAGTGCCAGGCCTTCACGACACCCGGGTAGGCCGTCGTGAGGTAGACCTGCCCGAATCGGACATCCATTTCGGCGTCGTCCGCTCGGAGCATCTCCATCAAGCGCCCGCGTTCATCGCAGTGCACCGCCAACTTCTTCGTCTTCACACCGTGGATCAGGGGCATCGTTGGCTCCTTGGGTTGCCGTTGTTCAGGCCCGCCTGCGGTACAGCATCGCGTGGATCGGGTGCCCGGCGGCGATGGCCTTGCGCTGGAAGTTCGTGATGATGTCCCCGTCTGCCGGGGCGAGGTCGAGGCGCAGATCGCTTTCCTTGGACAGCAACGGCGCCGGGTCGAGAAGCTCGACCATCACCTCGTAGTAGGCGGTGACGTCGGTCTTGACGTGGAGAGGCGCGCCTGGCGCGAGGATGCGCTCCAGGATTGGCAGCAGCCTCGGAGAGAAGAGCCGCCGCTTGTGGTGGCGCTTCTTCGGCCACGGATCGGAGAAGTAGATGTGGCACTCGGAGACTGCCCGGTCGGGCATGTAGTCCTCGAGGAAGTAGGGGGCATCGCAGCAGACGAGCCGCGCATTCTGGATGCCGCGCTTCTCCAGCTTCTCCTTCGTCCGCAGGACCTGGGTCCTGTCCCGTTCGAGGCCCAGGTAGTTCGTCTCCGGGTGTTGCGGGGCCACCGTTGCGAGCCAGATGCCGCTCCCAAAACCGATCTCAAGCGCAAGCCTCCCCTCGCGACCGAAGAGGTCGGGCACCGAAAGGGGCTTGGGCAGTTCCCCCATCTCGACAACCACGCGCATCGCGGGTGCGGCGGCCTCCTGCCCGGGCGGGATCATTCCGACCGGGGGCCCCCGACGAAGGGTGCGATGTCCGTCGAGGCTAGCGTCATGCGCGTGTCCGCCTCCATGAGGTACCACCCGCAAAGCCCGATGATGCGCTTCACGCCGTCGCTCTTCTCCGGGCTGCCGAAGTTCTCGAGGGAGACGGTCAGGCGGCCGTCCTTGCCCGTGATCCGCAGGAAGAACCGCTTGGTGAATCCACGCTCGACGGTGAGCGCCACCACGAGCGCCTCCGACTTGTCCTCCCTCAGGTAGCACTCCAGGACCTTCAACTGCATGCCTGACTCGGAGAAGTGGAGCGGCTTGAAGCCGAGCCACACCTCCTCCGGGGTGAGCGGTCCCTCCAGGACGACGTGCGGCATGGGGTCAGCCTTTCAGCACCATGAGGTTCTTGGGGCTCTTGGACAGCACCTTGGCGCCCTTCTCCGTGATGAGGGCGTAGTCCTCGATGCGGACACCGCCGAAGCCCGGGATGTAGATGCCGGGCTCGATGGTGACGATGTGGCCGGGCTTGAGCACATTCTTGGCCTCGAGGGAGAGCCGCGGTGCCTCATGGATCTCGAGGCCGACGCCGTGGCCCAGCCCGTGGCCGAAGTACTGGCCCAGCCCAGCCTTGACGATGACCTCGCGTGCAAGGGCATCTGCCTCCTCGCCGCGCATTCCCGGGCGAATGCCGGCGATCGCGGCTTCGTTCGCGGCTAGGCAGACGTTGTAAATGTGCTCGAACCTCTTGTTGAGCGACCCCACGGCGACCGTGCGCGTCAGGTCGGAGCAGTACCCCTTGTACACTCCACCCAGGTCGATTGTGACCATGTCGCCCCGGCGGATGCGGCGGGCGCTCCCCCGGTGGTGCGGCTTCGAGGCGTTCGGGCCCGAGGCCACGATGTTCTCGAACGACTCCCCCTCGCCGCCGAGGTCCTCGGCCGCCCGCCGGATGATCTTGCCGAGTTCCCACTCGGTCATGCCGATGCGCAACGACTTCAGCGCGAGGGCCATCATGTCGTCGGCGAGCTTCGTCGCCTTGCGTATGATCGCGAGCTCGGCCTCGTCCTTGACGGCGCGCAGATCCAGGAGGAGGTCCTGCGCCCCCACAAGCTTGCTGCCGCGGGCCAGCCCCTTGTAGGACTCGTACTGCTGCACCGTGATCGACTGCTCGAAGCCGATCGACTTGTAGCCGCTCCCCTTGAAGAGGCCGCGGAAGAAGTCGCTGGTACCTTTTGGCGGTTGGCAAATCACCTTGAACGACTTGTCGATCATGCCGGCCGCGATCTCCGCGTAGCGCGAGTCGGTCACGAACCTCGCCGACTTGGCGTCCACGATGATGACGGAGTGCGACCCCCCGAACCCCGAGATGTAACGCGTGTTGGTGCGGTCGAGGATCAGGAACGCGTCGAGCCCGCGCGACTTCATGGAGGCGCGCAGCCGCTTGAGCCTGTCCGAGTGGGAGATGCTTGCCATGGTGCAGGAGGGTCCCCTGTGCTGGATGTCCGAACGGTTGCCCCCCCGGTCCGCTGGGACAAGCGGGAACGGGGCGGCCGCCACCATCCACAACGCGCATCTCCGCCGGGAACTTCACCGCGAATGGTCTTTCGCCCCGGCAGGCACCGTGGACTCATCCCCGAATCCGCCGCAGGGTCCCCGCAGCCGAATCGCCGATGAACTTCTGCTCACTGCCGTTCCTCGTCCTGGTCGCCTGCATCTTCTTCCTGTACTGGAGGCTCGACCGCGGCCGGCAGAACATCCTCATCGTGCTCGCCAGCGCCGTGTTTTACGGATGGTGGGACGTTCGGTTCATGGTGCTGATGTATGCCTCGGCCCTGCTGGACTACTGGGTCGGGCTGGAGCTGGGAAGGGAGGCTTCCCGATTCTCCCGTCGGGCGCTGCTGGGGTTCAGTCTCGCCGGCA
>CAZUCD010000160.1:0-8118 GCA_964618855.1 uncultured Candidatus Sumerlaeota bacterium | reverse complement strand
GCACCTGCTTGCGGTCGAAGACATCCGACGCGGTCTTTTGCAGTTCCGCCCGGCCGGGATTCTCGGCCACGAAGCGCGCGCTGACGAACTTGTCGTCCGCGCCGAGCAGCTTTGCTATCCGGGGATGCTCGACGGGCAGGATGCGCGCGTCCCACCACTTCTCGGGCTGGTAGACCATCGAGAGCAGCGAGTACGACGGGTCCTGGCCGTGGATCGACTGGCGGCCCGTCAGCTCGTCCAGCTTCACGCGCGCGGCGGACTCGAGCGGCTCCATGATGCCGTCCGTCATGACCACCATGCGATCGATCCCGCTCGCGGCAACCTCGCGAGCCAGCGCCGCGTTGTGTGGAACCGTCGAAAACCGCGAGCCCGGGTCGCCCGAAAGCGACTCACCCCGCACCATACCGAACAGCAGGAGGAGGGCAGCCAGGAGGGCGTGTGTCTTTGGTCGCATCGTATCGTTCACCTTCATCCTTCCGCGAGGGCCTGCGGTTGCGCAATGCCGTCGTCGGGTGCGGCGGCAACGGATGGCTCCAGGAGCCGTCCGCCCCGGCCGCGCGAGAGGGCTTCCACCAGTTCCCCGAGCGATAGCCGTGCCGCCTGCGTGCCGTACCCCCAGCGCGGCACCAACGCGAGCTTCAGTTCCCCCGTCCTGGGGTCGCGCAGGCCGTACAGCGCCTCATAGCGTCCGGAGAAGGTCATGATCGCGCCGATCAGGATCACGATCACGCCACCGGTGGTCAGCGGCGTGGTCGGCTCGTTCGTGACCGAAAGGATCGTCATGTAGCGAGTCGTCGGCCCGAGGAGGAGGACCTCGAAGTCCTTCTCGCTTCCTGTCGCGGCGGCAGTATCGGCCTGGCGTGCCGGGAGGGGCCGGGGCGGGCTCTTCTCGCCCAGAACCAGCGCCAGAGTCTGCGTCGTGCCCGAACCGTCGCGCGGCGCCACGTCGACCAGGAACCGTACGGCGCCGGGTGTCTGCCAATCCGGCTTCTCCGCGTTGGCGGGGACCTGTATGTCGTGCAGGTCGAACCGCAGGTGGGGATTCTGGGGCGGCGTGAGTGCGGCCAATTCCCTGTCGAGGAACAGCCAGTCCACGCTGGCAGGATCCCCATTCACGAATGTCACGAGCTGCGCCGCCGGGTTGCGCGGCTCCTCGCTCGCGTTGTACGGCTCCATTTTCTCGCGGTCGATGGCAAAGTCGGGGTAAAAGGCGACGATGGAGAACTGGGCCATCGTGGCACCGCCGGTCCCACCGAGAATCCCGGAGGCATGGATCGCCATCGGGTCGTCCCGGCGGAAGATCTGCCACTTCGCCCCGGCATGCGTCCCGTCCACAATCAGATGGTAGTCCGTCTCGCCAATCCGCACAGGGGTGTTCGCGGAGGCATCCGTCACGGCGATGCGCTCCTTTGAGGCCCGGCTTCGCACGTCGAACAGGAAGCGCGTCGGCCGCTCCTCCTGCATCGCCTCGTAGCCGGCCTGGTGGAACTCCAGCCCCTCGATGGCCGTGCTGTGGTTCATGTCAAGCTGGCGGACCGTGATAACGCCCGTGCTGGGATCCGTGATTTCGACCAGGGAACTGAAGTACTTTGGGGAGCCGATGTTCGCGTGCTGGTCCTCGTCGAAGTCCAGGACGCGGATGTAGTGCTGCCCCGGAATCTCGCGTGCCTTGACGTTTCCCCCGCCGATCGAGAGCGACTCGTCCACGGGCTCCCAGATTGCGTTTGAGAACTCGCCTTCCGCGGCGATGAAGCGGCCCTCGCTCACGATCCGCCCCGACTGGACCATGATGAACCGGACGAGGCCGGCCGCGAGCACGATGATCATCCCCGCATGCACGACCGTCGGACCGACCCTCGTGCGGAGGCCCCGGTGGGCGAACCACGCGTCACCGTCGCGGTGAACGCGGCTGAACCGCCGGGAAAGCTCCGAGTGCAGTTCCTCGTCCGTGCCGCTGAAGGGGACGGTGGCGCGGGGAGCCCCACCGCCCGAGGGCTCGAAGTAGCCAGGGTCGCGGCGGAACTCCCGCCGCCTGCCGATCCCAAGGCTCATCAGCGTCACGTGCCAGGTCGACAGCACGAGCTGCACCGCGAAAAGCACCAGAAGCCCCGCGAACCACGGCGACTGGAAGACCATCTTCCGCGCCATCGGGATCTGGTTGTTCCCAAGGGCCGCGTTGCTCGCGTACCCCATGGTGCCGTACACGCAGACCGCCCCGATCATCGCCAGGAGCAGGATGCCCATCTTCAGCGACTTGAAGAACCGCCACGCGCGGAGGATCCCCGAGTCCAGGGACCCGAGGACGGACTGCACAGGCGAGGTTGCAGGCGTGGACGACAATGAGGGTCTGCTGCGTGCGGAATGCCCGGAGCCTCGCGGCCCCAAGGGGGGAGCGTCGCGGATGGGAGCCGGTGCCGTCAAGCATCCAGCCTGCCGTATCCGGCGCCCCCTACCGCCCGATCAGGTCCTTGTCCGTCTTGTCCCGGAGGAGGTCGCGGCTCTTCTTGTCCACGCCGCCGCCGATCTCGTCGTGGAGTTCCATGTACCATGACCGGTCGGCGAAGGTGGGCTCCTTGCCGACGGGCACGTACTCGAAGTCCTCGGGGTTCAGGAACAGGTCCTTGCGCAGGCGGTAGGCAAACTCATTGCGTTCGCAGCGCGGCCACTTTTCGTCCTTCATCGCGTCCGCGACGCGCTGGAAGCTTCCCGTGCGCTCGAACAGCAGCCGCATGCGCTGGTAGCGCGGCTCCTCGACATGGCACTTGTCCGCCCGTGCGCAGGAAATCGTGCCGAGCGCGAGAAGGAGGAGGGCCGCCGCGCGTATGGAGAGCCGGTGTACGGGTCGCATGGCCCCACTGATTCCCCCCCCGGACCACCCGGGGTCAACCCCTGCGAGACGCCGCTCGACCGTTGCGCCGCACCGGGCATCCAACCACCCTCCCTCGCCGGTCACCATTCAGGCAGCCCGCCCCCCCGCCCAATGTCCCTGTCCAAGTTCGCAGTCCACGCCCCCGTGAAGGTCACCATGATCTTCCTTGGCGTCCTGCTGCTCGGGTACATCTCGCTGACGCGTCTGCCGACCAGCCTCTTCCCCGACATCCGCACCCCCAAGGTCACCACGACGGTCCGCACGAAGGGCCTCAGCGCCCTCGAGGTCGAGCGCCGCATCTGCGAGCCCCTCGAGCGGTCCCTGTACACGCTTCGCGGCGTCGTGGATGTCCAGAGCATCGCCCGCGCGGACACCGCCGTCGTCATCACGGAGTTCTCCTGGGACACGCCGCTCGACTTCGCGTTCCTGGACGTAAAGAAGGCCGTCTCGGACATCCAGCGCGACCGCAGCGACGAGATCGAGTCGGTCAACGTCGTGCGCTACGACCCGAACGCCATCCCGGTCATGACCCTCGCGCTCAAGGGTCGCGAGGACACCTCTCTCGACGACCTCCAGAAGCTCGCCAAGAACACCCTGCGCCCAAGGTTTGAGCGCCTCGAGGGGGTGGCAAGCGTTGTCCTCGCCGGTGGCGTCGAGCGCGAACTCGGCATCCTCGTCGACGAGTCGCAGCTCATCAACTACGGCGTGGACGTGCAGCAGGTCATCTCCGCGCTCCAGGCCGACAACGTCAACGCGGCGGGCGGGTACGTCGAGGAGGGGGCGAGGCGCTACCTCCTCAAGGCGGTGGGCGAGTTCACGGACATCGGGGAGGTCGAGCGCGTCGTCGTGACCCGCACGGGCGATGTTCCCATCCTGCTCCGCGATGTCGCCACCGTCAGTCTGGTTCCACGCGAGGAGACATCTGTCGTGTTCCTCGATGGCAAGCCCGCCGTCGCGCTCTCGTTCTTTCAGGAGGCGCGCGGGAACACCGTCAACGTTGCCAAGTCCATCCGCAAGGAGATCGACGACCTGAAGGAAGTCCTCCCCGAGGGCGTCGAGATCGTCGTCTCGAACGACCAGTCGCAGTTCATCACCTCGGCGCTGGACGAAGTGAAGTCGAACGCCCTGATCGGGGGCGTGCTCTCGATCATCATCCTTCTGGTGGCGTTGAAGGACTTCCGCACCACGGTCATCATCGCCGTGGCGATCCCCATCAGCGTCATCGCGACATTCAACGCGATGTACTTCCAGGGCCTGACGCTGAACCTCATGTCGCTGGGCGGGCTGGCCCTCGGCGTGGGCATGCTCGTGGACAACGCCATCGTCGTGCTGGAGAACATCTACCGCCTCCGCCACGAGGGTAAATCGAACATGGAGGCCGCCCGCGAGGGCACCCGCCAGGTCGGCGCCGCCATCATCGCCTCCACGCTGACCACCATCGTCGTCTTCCTTCCCATAGTCTACATAAAGGGCATTGCCGCGCTTCTGTTCCGCGAGCAGGCCCTGACGGTTACATATTCGCTTCTGGCCTCGCTCGTCGTCGCGCTCCTCCTGATTCCGATGCTCTCGGCGCGGTTCCTGGGGACACCCCCCGCGAGCATGATCGACAAGGCGCCCCCCGGCTCGATCCATTGGAACTGGTACACCCGCCTGCTGGACCAGTGCCTCCGGTACCGGCTCCTGGTCCTGGCCGCGTCGGTGGGCCTCTTCGCGTGGAGCCTCTCCCTCGTCCCGCGCATTCCCCGCGAGTTCCTTCCCCGCACGGATGCGCGGCAGCTCGCGCTCCGCATCGTTGCCCCCAGCGGAACCCCGATACGCGCCACGGCCGAGATCGCGCAGACGGTCAACGCCGCACTTGAGCCCTATCGCCCCGCGATACAGCGCACCTTCGTCCGCGTCGGCGAGGACGAGGGCGCCATCAACGCGGACACCCAGGACCCAAATGGCCCCAACACGGCCGACTTCTTCATCACGCTCGACAGCCGCGACCACCCAACCACGGCGACCATCGCCGCGGGGCTCGCCGGATTCTCCTCCACGAAGCTGGTCGAGGCGGTGAAGCCTTCCCTCGAGAGGTTCGAGGGGGTTAAGTCGGAGTTCACGCTCGAGCAGGGGAGCATCCTCGAGGTGCTCGGGAACGCTGGGGCCCCGCTGGTCCTCGAGATCCGGGGCTCGGAAATCGATGAGTTGACGCGGCTGGCCGCCCGCTACCAGGCCATGCTTACCGGCCTCCCCGGAATCATCAACGTCCGCACGAACATCCTCGCCGGCGCGCCCGAGTACCGCATCCAACTCGACCGCGTCCAACTCGGCAAACTCGGCTTCGACGTCCGCACCATCGGCGAAACCCTCAAGCGCCGCATCGAGGGAACCGTCGCCACCCAGATCAAGCGCGAGGAGGGGGACCTCGACCTGCGCGTCAAGGTGGACTACGGGGAGGAGACGCTGGACATGCTCAAGCGAATCACCCTGCGCAGTCCCAACGGTGCGGTCGTGCCGCTGGAGTCGGTCGCGACGTTCGAGAAGGTGGCGGGCCCGCGCGAGATTGTCCGCCGGGACCAGGAGCGCATCGCCCTCGTGTACGCCGACCTCGACGGTGTCCGGCTCTCCGACGCGATAGGGGAGGCGCGCCGGACGCTCGCCAACGAGCGCCAGCCGCGCGGCTACTCCATCCGGTTCACCGGGGAGGAGGAGCGTCGCGCCGAGGCCTTCGGCAAGCTGGGATTCGCGCTCATCCTCTCGATTGCGCTCGTCTACATGGTCATGGCCTCGATCTTCGAGAGCTTCATCCAGCCGTTCATCATCCTGTTCACGATCCCCATGTCGCTCGTCGGCGTGGTCCTGCTTTTCCTGGTGATGGGGCAGTCGCTCAACGTGATGGCGTTCATCGGCATCGTCATGCTCGGGGGCATCGTGGTGAACAACGCGATCGTGCTGCTGGACTGCGTGAACCAGGTGCGCGCGGAGGAGGGGCTTGAGGGACGAGCCTCGATCATTGTCGGGTGCGGCAGGCGCCTCCGCCCGGTGTTCATGACGACCTCGACGACGCTCCTCGGGCTGCTGCCGCTGGCGCTCGGCTTCGGTGAGGGGGCTGAACTGCGGCAGGCCATGGCCGTCGCCGTCATCGGGGGCCTAACGTCATCGACAATACTGACGCTGGTCGTGATCCCCGTGTGCCAGAGCTATCTCGACGACCTGATGGGCATGTTCAGGCGCATGCTCCACATCCGGCCGGGTGGGGCTCCCACAACCCACAATCCGCAGGCCGAACCGACGGCGTAGGGAATCGCAAACCGCCGGCCCGCCGGATGGGCCCTCCACCTGGGAGGCACGCATCCCACCCGGCCGGGCACGGCGGTCGCGGACCGGCTCCATTCCCCGCGGGGAAATCACTCCCGGCGCGGAAGGCTCAACGGCCCCCTGCTTTGCGCAGGTCGATGAACTGTATGAACCCCTTCACCTGGTTCGTCAGCATTTTCGCATGGGCCTCGTCGGCAATTGCCGTCCCGTCGGCATTCCAAAGGCCGTGGATCTTCGGCAGCCAGACGCGCTCCGGCATGACGTAGGCATTCCGGTACCCGAAGACCATCTGGAGCTGTTCCACCGCGCGAAACGCCCCCCACACACCGGCGGCAACCCCCGTGAACGCCACGTTGCGATGCTCGAAGCTCTCCGGGAACTTCAGCATGTCGATGAAGTACTTCAGCACGCCCGGGTAGGACCCATTGTACTCAGGCACGATCACGTGCAGCCCATCGGCGTTCAGGACGCGGTCGGAGAGTTGGATGAACGCTGCCGGCTTGGAGGCGTACGCCGACGGGTGAAACACTTCGGCCGGCATGTCCTGCAGGTCGAGGATGCGAGCCGCCCGCCCTTCACGGTCGTAGAGCCCCTTGATGACCCTGGCGACCTTGAGGGTGTTGGAGTCTGGGCGGTTCGTGCCCGAGATGATCTCGATCATTTTCTGGTTCCCTTTGATGGCTTGGAGTCGGTCTTGGCGGCCCTGCGCCTGGGGCGATCCTTCTGCGCCGGGACCGCGGGCGCAACGAGTGGTGCGAGGAATCTGCCGGTGATGCTCGCCGGGTCGGCGGCGACCACGGGGGGCGGTCCCTGCGCCACGATCGAGCCCCCTTCCGCCCCACCCTCCGGGCCCATGTCGATGATCCAGTCGCACGACTTCAGCACGTCGAGGTTGTGCTCGATCACGACGACGGTCGAGCCCGCGCCCACGAGCTCTTGCATCACGCGCACCAGCGTCCGGACGTCGTCGAAGTGCAGCCCGGTCGTCGGCTCGTCGAGGATGTAGACGGTGCGCCCCGTGTTGCGCTTGGAGAGCTCGCGGGAGAGCTTGACGCGCTGTGCCTCCCCTCCGCTCAGCGTTGTCGCCGGCTGCCCCAGCGTGAGGTAGCCGAGCCCGACGTCCCTCAGGGTCTGCACCATGCGGCTGATCTGGGGGGCGCCTTCAAAGTGTGTGCATGCGTCTTCGATCGTCATGTCCAGCACCTGCGCGATGTTCCTGCCACGGTAGAGGACCTCGAGCGTCTCGGGCCGGTAGCGCCTGCCACCGCAGGTTTCGCACTCGACGTGGACATCAGGCAGGAAGTTCATCACGACCTTGCGCGAACCCGCGCCCTGGCAGTCTGGGCATCGCCCCCCGTCCACGTTGAAGCTGAAGCGCCCGGGCCCGAACCCGCGCATGCGCGCCTCCTCCGTGCCCGCGAAAAGCTGGCGGATCACGTCGAACGACTTCGTGTAGGTCGCCGGGTTGCTCCGAGGCGTGCGCCCGATTGGGGCCTGGTCCACGTGGATCACCTTGTCCACCAGCCCCAGCCCCTCCACCTGCCCGTGCGCCCCCGCCGCATCCGTCGAGCCGTAGCAGTGGTGCATCAGGATCGGGAGGAGTGTTTCGATGATCAGCGAGGACTTCCCCGCGCCGCTCACCCCGGAGATGCCCACCATCAGTCCGAGCGGTATCTCCAGCGTCACGCCCCGCAGATTGTGGTGCGTGCAGCCCGCAATGCGCAGCGACCCCTTCCCGCGGGGGCGGTGGGCCGCCGGGGCCGCGATGGACTCCGATCCGGAGAGGAACCGGCCCGTCAGGCTGGACGGATTGCGTTCGATTTGTGCCGGGGTGCCGTGGGCCACCAGGCCCCCGCCGAGCCTGCCCGCCCCGGGGCCCAGGTCCAGCACGTAGTCCGAGGAGCGGATCGTCTGCTCGTCGTGCTCCACCACGATCACCGTGTTTCCAA
>CAZUCD010000159.1:0-8154 GCA_964618855.1 uncultured Candidatus Sumerlaeota bacterium | reverse complement strand
AGCATGTCGAGCGCCTCGGGCCCGCGGACCTCGCCGACGATCAGGCGGTCCGGGCGCATGCGCAGGCTGTTGATGACGAGGTCGCGGATGGTGATCTGGCCCTTCCCCCCGATGTTGGGGGGGCGGGTCTCGAATCGGACGACGTGTTCCTGGTCGAGCTGGAGCTCGACGGCGTCCTCGATGGTGATGATGCGCTCGACGGGGTCGATGGCCTCGGCCATGCACGCGAGGAAAGTGGACTTGCCGGCGCCGGAACCGCCGGACACGAGCACCGACTTTTTTCCCCGGACGCAGGCGGTAAGGAACTGCTCCATCTCGGGGGAGAGCATCTCGAGGCGCTGTAGGTCGCGCATGCGCAGGCGCTGCACGCCGAAGCGGCGGATGGAGAGCGTGGGCCCGTCGACGCTGACGGGGGGGATGGTGGCGTTGACGCGGCTGCCGTCGGGGAGGCGCGCGTCCACCATGGGCGAGGATTCGTCGATGCGCCGGCCCAGGTTTGCGGCGATGCGCTGGATGAGGCGGATGAGGTGCTCGTTGTCGCGGAAGCGGACCTCGGTCGGCTCGATGCGGCCGTAGCGCTCCACGTACACCCGGTGGGGCCCGACGACGAGGATGTCCGAGATGGCCGGGTCGGACATGAATGGTGCGAGGGGACCGACGCCCATGGTTTCGTGGGCGAGATCCTCGGCGAGGCGGCGGCGCTCGATGTCGTTGAGCGGAAGGTCCTCCGTCGCGAGGGCGCGCGCGACGAATTCGCGGACAAAGGCGCGGATGTTCTCCTCGCCTGCCTGAAGGCGCCCGGTGCGGTCGAGTTCGTTAAGGAGCTGGCTGTGGAGCTCGCTCTTGACGGTGAGGTAGGTGGCGCGTCCCGGGCCGAGCGTTGCCTCGCGCGCCTCGGGCTGCTCGAAGGCGAGTGAGGCGACCTGGCGGTCGCCGCGCTGGCGCAGGCGCACGTGCGGGATCGTGACGCGCGTGCGCGCCAGCACGTCGCGCGTCGCGAAGTTCACGTGTTCCCCGGAGGTGGCCGCGCGCCGGTCCATCGCCATCGCCTATGGCCCTTTCCCGTTCGCGCCGACGCGCGTGCGCTCGGTGCCCATGATGTGCGTGACGGGGCGGACGGAGACTTCGTCGGCGATTCGCTCGATGGCCTTGGCAAAGCCCGAGAACATGGAGGGCTTGAGGATGAACGGCTCGCCCACGTTGGCCGCGGTGATCAGGTCCTTCTCGTAGGGGACGATGTGGTCGAACTCGATGCCGAGGCGCTTGGTGATCTCCTCGGGATCGAGGTGCCCCATGGAGCTCGAGTATCGGTTGAGGACGAGGCGGCGGCGCTCCTTGCCCAGGCCGATCTCGTCGAGCACCTTGAGCATGCGGACCGTACCCTGCAGCACGGGGACGACGCCCTCCGTGATCAGGTAGGCGCAGTCCGAGAGGTCCAGGATGGCGAGCATGGTCACGTCGATCATCGGGAACGTGTCCACGACGACATAGTCGTAGGAGCGGCGCGCGAGGTTGATGACGCGCGCAATGACGTCGTCGTCGATTGTGGCGCCCTCGCGGGCGTCGACGGGCGCGGCGAGCACGTGCACGCCCGAGGGGTGGTGCAGGGCGAGCTGGCGGACAAGGGTTTCGTCGAGGCGCGTCGCCTCGCGCACGGCGTCCGTCATGGTCGTGTCGGGATGCAGGTTCAGCATCGCGGCGCAGATGCCCATCTGGATCGAGCCGTCGATGAGCAGCACGCGCTCGGGGAATCGCTTGGCGAGGGCGCATGCCGTGTTGACGGCGAGCGTGGACTTGCCGACCCCGCCCTTGTAGGTGAAGAAGGAGACGACCTTGCCGCGGCCTGTGGGCTTGAGCGCCGACTTGCGGAAGTGGCGGTCGAGGAACTGGTCCACTTCGCGGCTCGAGATCGGGCGGCGGATGAAGTCGCGCACGCCTGCGCGTATGGCCTCGATGAGTACCTGGCCCTCGGAAACGTCGGGGCCGAAGATGTTCGGGTAGAACACGGCGACGACGGCGGCGCCCGGGGAGGCGAGCGAGACCTCCTCCACGAAGGTGCGCAGGCCAAGGAGGTCGCGCGTCATCTCGACGAGGACGACGTGCGGCTGGCGGCTGCGGGCGGCCTCGATCCCCTTGCGGTGGTCGGAGGCGAAGTGGGTGATCGGCTTGAGGTCGGCGATGAGGCCAACGGCGGCCTCAACCTCCGCGTGGAGGCTTGCGTCGGAGCCGACGATCAGGATGCCGGGGGTGGTTTCTACCAAGGGTGCTGGCCTTGCCTGGGTGCGGTCAGAGCCCGTAGGAGCGCACGAGGACGGGCGCGCGGAGCGGCCCGGCGATCGACTGCCGCAGGCTGAAGATGGTGTTGATGTTTGCCGTGGTGAGCGCGGGGTCCATCTGCCGCGCGGTGACACCCATCGCGTTCGACGGCCCGATGATGTCGGGCTGCCGCGAGACGGTGAAGAGGTTGCCGACGAGCGGGACGAGAACGACACGGCCGAAGCCGACGACGCGCTCCCCCGCCGGTCCCCCGAGGTTCGCGAAAACCGGTGCGTAAACCTCGGTTCCGAAGAAGATGTTGGCTGCCGGGAAGCGGGGCGCGTTCACGATCCCGTCCCCGATGTTCACGACGTCGAACAGGTGCACCTGCGCGCCGCCGATGTGCGGCGTGGCGATCGAGGAGTCCACGCCCCGCACGACCGAAAGCGTGGTCGGCGTCGTGGCGGTCACTTCCATGATCTCGTTGTTCACACGCACCTTGAAAGGGGCCGGAGGAAAGATCGCCGTGGTCCCTACGTTCAGGGTCGTGCCCCCCGCGCCGACCAGCGCCGTGAGGTTCGTCTTGCGGATGATCTGGCCATCGCGCGGGACGCCCGGGGTGATGGTCGTGCTCGAAACCTGGCCCGCAGGGTTGATCGTGACCAGGTCGAAGGCCGGCGCCACGGGGATTGCGTTGTAGTACGCGAGGGTGAACGCGACCGAGCTCGCGCCCGGAATGGCGCCGGTCACGGCGTTGAGCGGACGGTTCGGACCCACGGAGAGCGCCGGCTGGGCGTCCGCGATCGCCGTCGCGTGCATGTCCATCCCGTCCTCGAGCGGATCGAAGCCGGCCGTGCCGCGGAAGAGCGCCCCGCGCGCCCACAGGAAGTGGAAGACCGGGCCGGTGGAGCTGACGCCCGCGAGGTCGTCGAGGCCCAAGGCGTCCGAGGTGCGGCGCATGCGGACGAGGAACGAGTTCGGCGCGGGGCCGGGGATGTTTGGATCGTGCGGAACGAAGTCGTCGCGCTGGTAGTAGTTGCCGAAATTGTATCCTTCGTCGTGGCGCTGCGCGGGGTCGTAGTCGCCCGCAAGCATGTCGCCGTGCGGCTCGTTCGGCACGGGGGAGGAGCCGGTCCCGTCGTTCACCTGCAGGATCGGGTCGTCGTAGGTGTTGTAGCCGCCTATGGACTCGTTGCCGTGGAGCGGATCGGGCACGGGGGAGACGAAGAATGGGGACTTCCCGGCGTTGAAGAAGCCGTTGTCGGAGGAGGACGGGTCGAGGTTGTCGTCGAAGTAGTTGCGGACGGCATTCTGCGCGTCGAGGCGCCGGTTCGTGGCGCCGTTGTCGCGTCCGCGCAGACCCTCGAGCGCCGCGTGGTCCGCGGCCGCCTGCATCTGGCGATGGCCGACGCGCGCGTTGCCAAGGTCAACGATCAGTGCCATGAACCCGAAGAAGATCAGGATCATGAACACCGAGAGGACGAGGACAGTGCCGCGCCTGCGCCGCCCGGCCGCGAGGGCCGGTGATGCCGGTATCACTGGAAGATCTCGCGCCGGTAGATCGCGTTCGAGGTGACCACCTTGCGGTAGGGGCGAACGAGGTCCACGGTGGCGTGGGAAATCTGCCCGAGTCCGAAGATGCCGGTGAAGGCGCCACGCTGCTCATCGGGGGCAACGGGCGTTCCGCCTGTGGAGGTGCCAGGGGCCGTCACCTGCGAGTCGTCGGCCTCGTTCGGGAAACCGTAGTTCGGCTCGAAGGGGAAGCCTGCCCCTGGGTCGCGGAAGTTGCCGGACTCGGCCGCCTGGAATGCGAAGTTGAGCTGAAGGGCAACGAGGCCCTGCTCCGGCGAGTTGATCGGGAACGGGTCGTCCCCGATTTCCTCGAGCACGCGCTGCCAGACGATGGTTTCGTGTCCCTGGCCGTCGCGCGAGACGACGAGCGGGACCTCGACGGTGAGGCCGCTCGGTGCGGTTGGGCTCGTCACGAGGGCGCCCGGCATGCGCAGGATCGTCTGTGCGCCGCCGCCGACCCTGCTGATCGTCATGACGGGAACCAGCATCCGGTTCACGATGGGGACGTTCAGGGAGTCGAGATACTGGAAGAGCGACTGCGGTGGGCCGCTGATCCACGGGCCGATGTCGATGGCGAGGAAGTCCTCGCTGTAGATGCGCGTGGAGAAGTCGGAGAGGGGGTTGTCGCGGACCTGCTCGAAAGTGGCCGTCGCGGCCAGGGGCATCCGGGAGAGCTCCCGGGCGGCCATGTCGGCGGCCATCTGGGCCGTCTGGATCGAGTAGTACATGCGTCCAAACGACAGCATACCCGCCAGCATCACGTAGAGGACGATGCTGACGAGTGCGAATTCGAGAAGGATGCTCCCGCCGCGGCTGCGGGCGCGAAGGTGCGGCCGGCGCCTCGATGTCGGTTTCAAGGGATGCTGCTCCTCGGGAGGATGCACGACGCCCGGCGGTGGGGTCCGCTGGGACGGCGTCGTGCAACTACTGATGAACTCCGGGAGATTGGGGAATCCCGACTTGCGGACGCAACCCTTTATGGAGGGGCGTTCGGGGAACTCCGGAACGGGGGATTAGGGGTCGCAGTAGGGGGGGCAAAACTGTACCATTGGGCCATAAATGGTACCGGGCCGTAACCCGTGACCTGAAACGCGAAACCTGAGCTTTGGGGGGGTGGAGCTGCTGATCGGGATTGAACCGATGACCTCGTCCTTACCAAGGACGTGCTCTACCGACTGAGCTACAGCAGCACCGGCGGGGATGGAAGGGGCTGAGGGGGTTGGATGGCAACTGTTTTCGCCAGTTGATTCGCCGTCGGCCCGTTGGCATCCTCTTGGGGCGCAGTGACTAGAGATCGCTCAGGGGGACCTCCGATGGGGCGCCTATTGGCCATACTGCTGGTTCTGATGGTGGGAAGCTCATGCGGGGGCAACAAGCCCCCGAGGCCCGAATGGTCGGACGACCCGGGGCTCGTGCGCCTGATGGAGTGGATGGAGGGGGACTTCGACAACACGGCCTCCCTGGAGGACCCGGGGCGCAAGGCGATCGAGGAGCACTTCCCGATCGAGGTGCACCTGCGGCGGCTGCCGAACATCCCGAACGCGCTCTACATCGAGCAGGCCGCCATGGCGAACCCCGCCAAACCCTACCGGCAAAGGGTGTACATCCTGCGCAAGGATGGGGACGTTTTTGTTTCGGCCGTGCACACGCTCCGCGACCCCGCCAAGTTCGTGAACGCGCACATCCACACGGACATGCTGGCCGACATCGTACCCGGGGAGATCGACCTCAAGGAAGGCTGCGATGTCGCGTTGCGGTGGGACGGGGAGCGCTATGCGGGCGGCACCCGGGGGAAGGGATGCGCGACAGACCTGAACGGCGCATCGTACGCGACCGCGGAAATCGAGATCTTCGACGGCAGGTTCAGCAGTTGGGACCGTGGGTTTGATGCAAATGGCGCGCAGGTCTGGGGGGCGGAGAAGCTCGGCTACCTGTTCAAGCGCCAGAGTGGCGAGGCGGCCCGTTGATGCGGGGGCTGGCACTGCGCGCACGTGCAGCTTGGTTCGCCGCGGCGTTGGCCGGGACGAGCGGAGCGCACGCGGAGCCCGCCCCCGGGGCGGCTCCGCTGTCCGAGCAGGAGCTTGGCCGCGCTGTGTTGGAGTCGAGGGCGCCGGCCGGGACGCGAACGGTGCGCTCTTTCTCGAACGGCGGGTTCGAGTCGGGGGCCGAGGGCGCTCCCCCGGATGGCTGGATCGAGCTGCGCCGCGCCTTCAGGGAACGCGACCCGGCGCTTGCTCGTACGGGTGAGTACTCCGTCCGGAGCTCCCTGCTGTTCGGTTACAACGTGCTGATGGATGCGCCCGCATCCCCCTTGCAGAATGTGGCGGTCGTGGGCTTCGCGAGGCCGGAGTTCGAGGGTGAACGCGCCTCGACGACGTTCATCCAAACCGATGGGACCGGGGCCTCGCTCGGAGCGCCGGGGTCCTCGTCGCCGATCCCCGGGGGTGCCGGCGTCTACAGCGAGTTCTGGACACCGCACTACCTGGCGGGGGGATGTGCGCGGGTGCAGATGCTCCTCGGCGGGGCGGCGGTGAACACTTGGCCGCGCTTCGACGACCTGAAGTTGTACCGCGAGCAGTTCGCCGACGGATCCCCCGACATCGGGGAGGATTGGACCTTCGGGGATGGTGCGACCGCGGTGCCGGGGGGCGTGCTGCTGCCGCCGGGTGGATGGGCGTCGCAGCGGGTGGTGACCGGCAGGCGCGGCGAGCACTATTTTGTTGCCGCTCGCGCGCAGGCCGCCATGGCGACGGGCCTGGAGGTGCGGGAAACGTGGCTCGCGCGGTCGGATGCGGACGATGCCGGAGTGGCGACGGGGAGCGCGCCGGTGCCAGCGGGGGAATCGCGTGTCGTGGTACCCGTGGGGAGGCCCGGTGGGGCCGCGCCGTCGGGACTACTCGAGTGCCGCATCCTGAACACCAGCAGTTCTGCCGTGGAGTTGACGGACATCTCCCGCGGCTTCATCCGTGTCGAGCCGGAGCGATGGAACGCTGGTGGTTCCAGTCCGGACACGCCGCTGCGCGTGACGCTTGCCTGGGAGGACAGGCTGTCGAGTGCGACTCTGGAGATTCGCTCTTCGGGCAGTACGGTGGCATCTCTCACCGCGACGTTGCAGGGCGAGACGGCAGTCTTCGAGTGGGACGGTGCGGCCGTGACCTCGGATTCCTACACGGCGCGGGTGCGCGCAACCGACCGGGATGGAAACGTGGTCACGGTCGAGAAGCCCTTCCACCTGAAGCGGGTGCCTGATCCGCCGGAGTGGCCGCCAGTCGCGTACGAAGGGGAGTTTCCGCGCTGCGCGTGGATCTGGTACATCGCGAGCGAGGACAGCGAGGACATCCGGAGGGGGATACAGGCTGCGAAGGCGGACGGATACGAGCTCGGGGTGCTCAACCTGAGGGTCGACCAGTTGGCGGACGCCGCCGCGATCCTCGCCGATGAGGAGTTTCCGGTGTACGTGTCGGTGCCGGAAGCGCACCGGCTGGCCCGCGATTTCCTGCTGACGGATGTTTTCTCGGAAACCGAGTACCTCGACAAGCTTCGCGGCTTGCTTGCGCCGCTCGTGGATCATCCGTGGCTGCGGGGAGTCTATGTTTTCGACGAGCCGTTCAGCGAGGAGGACGCGCGGCTGGTCGGAAGGCTGCACCGGGCATTGTCGCATGCGCCGGACCTGGGAGGGGAGAGCCTCGCGACGCTGGGGTCCACGATCCAACCGTCGCAACTGGGGGTGATCCAGTCGCCTGCGTTCCTGCACGAGATTTATGTGTTCCTTGGAAGCAATGCCGTGCCCGACACGGACGCGTTGCTGGCGCACCTGCCGCGCGTGAACGAGTTGGTCCGGGCGGGTGAGGCGCTCGGGCGCCCCTCATGGTTCGTGCCGCAGGGGTTCGAGGAGCCGGGTTTCCTCGACCCGTTCCGCGCGGTGACGCCCGCGATGCACCGCGCGATGCTGCACGGGGGGCTGCTGGTCGGGTCGAAGGGGACGATGACATTCACGCACTCCTCGATCACTTCGATCGAGGGCCTGCGCGGGCCGGACAACCAGCCGACGGACAAGTTGCCGGAGTACGTGCGGTTCAACGCGCTGGTGGACCGGCTGGAGCCGCTGCTGGCCTCGCTTCCGGCGGGGACGATGGACGCGCGCGCGTCCGCGCCCTTCGCGGCCTCCACCACTTCCATGCGCGGGGGCGGAAACTACGCATTCGTCCTGAACGCCGACGAGTTCACGACGCGCACGATGACGGTCGAGCTCAGCCCCGCCCCCGCCGGCCCGGTGCGCGACCATGTCGGGGAGCGGGACATCGCGGCGGCGGGCAACAAGCTCGC
>CAZUCD010000158.1:0-8217 GCA_964618855.1 uncultured Candidatus Sumerlaeota bacterium | reverse complement strand
ACTTTCGTGTGCGTTATCTCGAAGCCCTGCTTCATCACGTTGCGCTGCGACGTGCTGCCCGGGTCGGTGAAGACCATGGCGACGTCGCACCCCTCGCGCAGGGCGTAGCCGAGGCGCGCCTGCAGCAGGGCCTTCTGGATCCCGCGGCCGCGATAATCCGGCAGGACGCTCGTGCTGTACAGCATGCCGATCTCGTCAAACACCCCGAGCGCGCCGCCCCCCGCCGGTTCACCGTCAAGCAGCGCGAGAAAGCATGTGGACGAAGGGATGTCGAGGTACGTGTGAAAGATCGCCTGGAGGTACTCCGGAAGCTCGGCGCCGGGATAGAAGCCCTCGGCGACCACCTGTGCCCACAGGGGACCGGGGTCCACGACGATCTCCAGCCCCGGTATCTCGACCTCATCGAGTTCCTCGAGGTCGTCGAGATCGCGCACGAGGGTGTCGGTCTTGCCGATGAGCTGGTACTCGCGCTCCTCCAGGACGGAGAGAAGTGAGGGGTGCGCACCCAGGCACGCGTCCACGATCACCTGCGCGCCGCGCTCGCCGTAGAAGTCCTCGAGTTCCTCGAAGTCGTCGTGGTCAACCTCGCCGTCGAAGCCCATGCCGTAGGCCTGCGACAGGGGTGAGCCGACGCCGGCAAAGAGGGCGACTCCGCCCGCGATCCAGCGCCCCTCGGCGTCGAGCTGGGGATACTCCTCCTGCAGGGAATCCGCACACTGCATCGCAAGCAGCGCGTAGGCGCGTTCGAGCCGTCCGATCATGTTCGTGGTTCCCCGGGGTGAAAAAGGCGAGGGGCCCCGGGTGCGCTCGGGGCCCCTCGAAACATGCTGGTGGGTGATACAGGAATCGAACCTGTGACCTCCGCCATGTCAAGGCGGCGCTCTAACCAGCTGAGCTAACCACCCAGCAAGGCAGGGATGAAATGCCCTCCCCGACCCGCGCGACAAGGGGAAACTTCCAGCGCCCCACATTGGGGTAGGACCAGGGGCACTCCCCCTTGCCCGCCGAAGCTGACCAAAGCCACCGTGCAGCGTTCCGCTTCCAATTCCGCCCCGGCCATGAGGGACATGCACCGCCGCACGCCCCCCACCCCGGCGCCCTTCCGGCGCAAGGACCTGCTCGGCATCGAGGATCTCTCGCGCGCCGAGATCGAGCGCATCCTGGACGACGCGCGCGGCTTCAAGTCCGTGATGGAGCGCACGATCAAGAAGGTCCCGACCCTGCGGGGGCGCACGGTCGTGAACCTGTTCTTCGAGGACTCGACGCGGACCCGCACATCCTTCGATGTCGCGGCCCGGCGCCTCTCCGCGGAGGTCATCAACTTCGACGTCTCCACCAGCGCCGTGAAGAAGGGGGAAGCGCTCCTCGACACGGTCGAGACCATAGAGGCGCTCGGCGCCGACTACATCGTGATCCGCCACGCGAGCAGCGGCGCGCCGGAGTTCCTCGCCCGCCACGTCCGCGCTTCGGTCGTCAACGCGGGGGACGGCCGCCATGAGCATCCCACGCAGGCCCTGCTCGATGCCTTCACCATGCGCGAACGCTTTGGCACGGTCGAGGGCCTGCGCGTCGCGATCGTGGGCGACATCCTGCACAGCCGGGTCGCGCGCTCGAACATCATCGCGCTGACCCGCCTTGGGGCCGAGGTGACGCTCGTTGGCCCGCCGACGCTCGTCCCCGACAGGTTCGAGGCCTTCGGCGTCCGCGTTTCCCACGACCTGCGCGAGGGGCTGCGCGGCGCCGACGTCGTCTACCTGCTGCGCATCCAGCTCGAACGCCAGTCCAAGAACCTCTTCCCCTCGCTCGGGGAGTACCGCGTGCTCTTCGGGCTTTCGCAGGACCGGCTGGAGTACGCGAAGCCCGGGGCGCTCGTGATGCACCCCGGTCCCGTGAACACGGGTGTCGAGGTCACCCGAGACGTGCAGTCGGGGCCGCGCTCACTCATCACGGAGCAGGTCACCAACGGGGTCGTCGTCCGCATGGCCGTGTTCTACCTCCTGCAACAGGCAAAGGAGTCCTCATGACGCTCCTTATCCGCAACGCCACGGTCGTGGATCCCTCGCAGCGGCTGCACCAGCAGTTGGACATCCTCGTCGAGAACGGCGCGATCGCGGCCCTAGACCGCGGAATCCCGGAGTCGCGCGCGCGGGAGGTCATCGACGCCACCGGCCTTGTCGCGTGCCCCGGGTTCGTGGACCTGCATGTGCACCTGCGCGAGCCCGGGGGCGAGGGCTCGGAAACCATCGAGACGGGGATGCGCGCCGCGGCGGCGGGCGGCTTCACCACCGTCTTCGCCATGCCGAACACGAACCCTGTGTGCGACACGACGACCGGGGTGCAGTACGTCCTCTCGCGCGCGGCGGAGCTCTCGCGCATCCGCGTCGTCCCGGTGGCCGCGGTCACGCGCGGGCAGCTTGGCGAGGAGATCGTGGACTTCGGGTCCCTCGTGGCGGCCGGCGCGGGCGCCTTCAGCGACGACGGACGCCCCATCATGAACGCCGCCATCATGCGCCGCGCCCTAGAGTACACCCGCATGCTCGGCGTTCCCATCCTCGACCACTGCGAGGACCTCAACCTCACGGGGGACGGCCAGATGCACGAGGGGGTGCACGCGCTGCGCCTCGGCCTGGCGGGCATCCCGCGCTGCTCCGAATCCATCATGGTGGCGCGGGACGTCACGCTGGCGGACCTGGCGCGGGGGCACATCCACGTCATGCACGTCTCCACGCGCGAATCCGTCGCCGCCATCCGCGCGGGGAAGGAGCGCGGCATACACGTCACCGCCGAGGCCTCCCCGCACCACCTGACGCTCACGGAGGACGCCGTCGGGCACTACGACACGAACGCGAAGATGAAGCCGCCGCTCAACATGGAGAAGGACCGCCAGGCACTCGTCGAGGCGCTCGAGGACGGCACCATCGACTGCATCGCCACCGACCATGCGCCGCACAGCCCGACCGCGAAGGGGACCGTCTTCGACAGCGCCCCCTTCGGCATCCTCGGGCTCGAAACCGCCTTTGCCGTGCTCCACACCCGCTTCGTGTCAACGGGCCAATGGAAGCTCGACTTCCTGGTGGAGCGGATGACGAGCGCCCCGGCACGCATCGTCCGCGCCCCGTGGGGCTCGCTCAAGCCCGGCTCATGCGCGGACATCGCACTGGTCCGCGAGTCCCATCCATGGACCTTCACGGAGCGCGACATCCGCTCGAGGAGCCGCAACAGCCCGTGGCTCGGGCGCAACTTCACGGCGCGCGTCGCCGCCACCATCGCGCAGGGCAGGCTCGTCCACCGCGAGGAGTCCTGCTTTGCGGCCGCACCCGCAGCCCCAGCAAAGAGGAAGTCCCGTGCCTGAGACGGCACCGTCCGCGCCCGTCATCGAGCGCGTGCGCGTGCTGTCCAACCGAAAGAACTGGACCGGCACCCGGACCGTGACGCTGCACTCGGAGGCCATCGCGGGCCGGCTCCAGCCCGGCCAGTTTGTGATGCTCCGCCTCAGCGACTCGACCGACCCCTACCTCCCTCGCGGGTTCCTCGCGACCGCGTGGGATTCGGATTCCCAGTCGATGGAACTGCTCTTCAGTCCGGCCGATCCGCGCCATGCGCCCCTTGCGGACGTGGCAGCGGGCACGGGGCTCGATGCCTTTGGCCCGGTGGGGCGCGGACTGCCCCTGGCGGATCTTGGCGACCATGTCGCCATTGTCTCCTCATCGCCTCTTGGTGAGCGGTTCACCGACCTCCTGGAGGAGGTCTGCCCGCACACGCGGTTTGCGATGACCCTTCTGGACATGGCCGAGCCACCGCAGGAACTCCGCGTGGCAAACGGTGTGCAGACTGTGCTCCTGATCGGTGACGCGCGCCTGTTTGCCTGGGCGGGGGGGATGCTCGAAGGCTGCGGGGCCCGCGTCATTGCACTGTTCGACGCATTCATGGGCTGCGGCGTGGGCGCGTGCCGGGCATGCCCCGCGCGCTGCACCACCGGCACACGGCTCATCTGCGCGGACGGGCCCTGGTTCGAATTGCGGGACCTCGGGGCCGCGCCGTGACCGATCTTTGCGTTCATTTGGGGCCGCTCAAGCTCCGCAATCCCGTGCTGGCCGCCTCCGGTTTCTTCGGGTACGGCGATGAGTACGCCCAGTTCTTCGACCTCGCGATTCTTGGGGGGTTCACGACCGCGCCGGTCGGCCTGACCGCGAGGGACGGGGCCTCCGCCCCCCGCCTGGTCGAGACGCCGTCGGGCGTTCTGCGGTCGCGCGACCTCGGGCGCATGGACGTGGCGCAGTTCATCTCGGGGAAGCTCCCCCTCCTGCTCGCTGCGCGCGAGCGCGGGCTCTGCGTGATCGTTCACGTCGAAGCGGAGGAATCCGCGGACTTCCCCCGCATTCTTGCAACCCTGGAGGCCTCCGGAGGCATCGATGGATACGAGGTCGCGGTCTGCTGCGGACCCGGCGGCACCGCCCACCTTGCGGCGGCGCGCGCGGCGACGGAACGACCCATCGTCGCAAGGTTGCCGGCGGCGATACCGGGCATCGTGGACCTCGCCGTTGCGGCGATGGCCGCCGGAGCGGACGTCCTTTCCCTCATTGAGGCGGTGCCCGGGTTTGACGTGAACGCCGCCGCCCGCACGAGGAGCCTTGGTTCACCCGACGGATTGCTCTCGGGACCCGCGATCCGGCCCATCGCGCTCCGCTGCGTCCATGAGGTGTCGGAAGTCCTCGACGTCCCCATCATCGGCATGGGGGGCATCTGTACGGCTGCCGACGCGGTCGGGTTTCTCCTCTCGGGCGCGGATGCCGTCGCGATTGCCTCGGCGGTCATGTCCAATCCACGCGCGCCGGTCGAGGTGCTCGACGGGATCGCCGAGTATTGCAACCGCAACGCATGGGAGCGGGTCGCAGACCTCACGGGGAGCCTGCGGCCATGAGCGTTGCGCGAGACCGCCTTGCCGCGGAGATCGCCAGGACCGGAAGTTGCCTGTCGGTTGGCATCGAGCCCGATCCTGCGCACCTCCCCCCCGGATTCCCGTCCACGATCGGCGGCTACGGTTCCTTCTACCGGTCGATGGTCGACGCGCTCGCGGGGAGGGTCGCGGCGTTCAAGTTCAACCTCGCCTTCTTCGAGGCGCTCGGCCCCCCGGGATGGTCACTCCTCCACGACTTGCGCGCCCACATTGGCGGGCGCGGATACGTGATCGCGGACGCAAAGCGCGGCGACATCGGGACAACGGCCCAGCGCTATGCCGTCGCCCTCTTCGACTCTCTCGGAGCGGACGCCACCACGCTCTCCCCCCTGATGGGACGGGACTCGCTTGCGCCCTTCCTGGAGCGTGCGGACCGGCTCTCGTTCGTCCTCGCGCTGACCTCGAACCCCGGCGCACAGGACTTCCTCCTGCAGGGCGACCTCGCCTGGCGCATCGTCGAGCGCGTCGGCGAGTGGGACACGCGCGAGTGCTGCGGCTTCGTCGCGGGCGCGACGCGGCCCGAGCACCTCGCCCGGCTTCGCTCGATGGTTCCCGGCGCGCCGACCCTCGTTCCGGGCATCGGCGCCCAGGGCGGGGACCTCGCCGCGACGCTTGGGGCGCTTCGGGAGGGAAGGGGTTCCGCGCTCATCCACGTGACACGCGACCTCATCCGCGGCATTGACCACGCGCCCGACCCAATCGAGTTCATCCGCGCGCGCGCCGACTCATGGAACGCACGCATCATCGGAAAGGACCCCGCATGAGGCCCCACGAGCAGGAGACCATCGCCATCCTTGAGCGCTGCGGAGCGATTCGCAGCGGGCACTTTCTCCTCAGCTCGGGCCTGCACAGCGAACGCTACTGCCAGTGCGCATCCGTGTTCGAGCACCCCGTGGAGGGCGCCCGCCTCGCGGCGCTGCTCGCGGGGGAACTTGGTCCCGCCGGGCGCATCGACACCGTCCTCGCACCCGCGCTGGGCGGGATGCTGTTCGGCTACGACCTGGCGCGTGCCCTCGGCGCACGCTCGCTGTTCGCGGAACGGGAGGGGGGCGGGGCGTTCCAGCTCCGGCGCGGGTTCGAGCTCCAGCCGGGCGAGCGCGTGCTGCTTGCCGAGGACGTGGTCACCACGGGCAAGTCGCTGCTGGAGGTTGTCCCCCTTGTCGGGTCGGCGGGCGCGGTGGTGGCGGGCTTTGCGGCCATCGTGGACCGCTCGCGGGGCTCCTTCCGTCCTGCTGAACCGTTTTTTGCCCTTTGTGGGCTCGACCTGCAAACATGGAGTCCCGACCTTTGCCCGCTTTGTGCGAAGGGCATCCCGGCCACCAAGCCGGGGAGCCGTCGCCACGCCTCACACGGAGGATCGTGAAGATGGCCCACCGCGACGCGCGGCGCGCGACGCTCGTCCTGGAGGACGGAACCGAGTGGAACGGACGCCTCTTCGGCGCACCCGTGCCCCGCTCCGGCGAGGTAGTCTTCAACACCGGCATGGTCGGCTATCCCGAGACGCTCACCGATCCGTCCTACTCGGGCCAGATACTCGTCTTCACCTACCCCCTCGTCGGCAACTACGGCGTGCCCCCGTACCGGCCGAACCACGGCGTCGAGGCGCTCCTGGAAAGCTCGCGCATCCACGCGCACGGTGTTGTCGTCGCCGATTACTCCGAGGAGTACAGCCACTGGGATGCGCAGCGCAGCCTCGCGCAGTGGCTCGAGTCCGAGGGCGTCCCCGCCATCACGGGCATCGACACGCGGAGCCTGACGCTCCGCCTGCGGGAGCGCGGCACGATGCTCGGCCGGATCGACGTCGAGGGAACCCCGGCCGTTCCCTTCGTCCAGAACGACGAGCGAAACCTCGTGGAGACGGCCAGCCCCGCGGCGCCCGAAGTGATCGGCACGGGGGCGAGGCGCGTGGCGCTCCTGGACTGCGGCTGCAAGCACAACATCCTGCGCAGCCTCCTCCGGCTTGGGGTGCAGGTGCACCGGCTCCCGTGGAACGCGGACATCGCGGGTGGAAGGTATGACGCCGTCGTCGCCTCCAACGGACCCGGCGATCCCGTCAAGTGCGGCGCGGCCACGGCCAGCCTGCGCGCCGCCATCGACGCGGGAATCCCCACCTTTGGCATCTGCCTCGGGCACCAGCTCATCGCCAGGGCCGTCGGCGCGGGGACCTACAAGCTCAAGTACGGCCACCGCAGCCAGAACCAGCCCGTGCGCGACATGCTCTCCGGCCGCTGCTACATCACATCGCAGAACCACGGCTACGCGGTCGACCCCGCCACAATTCCCGCCGCGTACGAGCCATGGTTCGTGAACGTCAACGACGGGACGAATGAGGGCCTGCGCAGCCGCGACGGGCGCGTGCGGAGCATCCAGTTCCACCCGGAGGCCGCGCCCGGGCCCGTGGACACCAAGTTCCTCCTCGAAGACTTCGTCGCCGAATTCGCCGGCTGAACCAATCCCCCGACGCACGAGGCCCGAAAAGACCATGATCAAGTGCGCCCTCATCCTGGGCAGTTCCGCCCTCAAGATCGGCGAAGCGGGGGAGTTCGACTACTCCGGCTCCCAGGCCATCAAGGCCATGCGCGAGGAGGGCATCAGGACCATCCTCATCAACCCGAACATCGCGACGATCCAGACTTCGGAGGGACTGGCCGACACGGTCTACTTCCTCCCCGTGACGCCGCGCTTCGTGGAACGGGTGATCGAGCGCGAGAGGCCGGATGCGATCCTTCTCGGGTTCGGCGGGCAGACGGCGCTGAACTGCGGGCTGGAACTCGACCGCAGCGGCGTGCTCGAGCGGCATGGAGTGAAGGTTCTCGGGTCGCCGATCTCGACCATCAGAGACACGGAGGACCGCGACCTGTTCGCGCGGCGACTTGCGGAGATCGGCGTCAAGGTGCCCACCGGCCGCGCGGCGAACACCGCCACGGAGGCCGTCGCCATCGCCTCGGAGCTCGGATACCCAGTCATCATGCGCATCGCCTTCGCGCTTGGCGGCCTGGGGTCCGGTGTCTGCCGCAACGAGGGCGAGCTCCTCCAGCGTGTGCAGAAGTCCCTCACCTATGCCCCGCAGGTCCTCATCGAGGAGTACCTCGAGGGATGGAAGGAGATCGAGTACGAGGTGATGCGCGACGCGGCGGGCAACTGCCTGACCGTCTGCAACATGGAGAACATCGACGCGATGGGGATCCACACGGGCGAGAGCATCGTGACCGCGCCCAGCCAGACCCTCAGCAACCGCGAGTTCCACATGCTGCGCGAGG
>CAZUCD010000157.1:0-8245 GCA_964618855.1 uncultured Candidatus Sumerlaeota bacterium | reverse complement strand
GTGTTGGACTTCGGACTCGCCAAGCGGCTCGAAAGCTCCGACCCGTCGCTCACCGATACGAACTGCCGGATCGGAACGCCGCTCTACATGGCGCCGGAGCAGGCGCTTGGTGAGCCGGTGGACCTGCGCTCGGACATCTACGCGCTCGGGGTCACGCTCTACAACGCGCTCGTGGGGCGGCCGCCGTTCGAGGCCAGCTCCCCCGTCGCCGCCGCCGTGAAGCACGCGACCGCCCCCATCGACTATCCGGAGAGCCTGCGCTCGGCACTGGGCGGGCGCGTCGTCGCACTGATCGAGTGGATGACGGCGAAGGAGGTCGCCAGGCGCCCCGCGACCTACGCCCAGCTCATCGAGCGAATCGACTCCCTTCTGGCCGACGCCCAGGGGGAGGGGCGGATCCAATCCGGCAAGCCTTCCCGCAGGGCCATGATCGCCGCCGTGCTCGTGCTCATGGTTGCGGCCGTGTCCTGGGCCGTATGGAGCGAGGGAGCCGGGCATGCCGTCCCACCATCCCCTGACGCCGAAGCTGCGCCGGCGATCCAGCCGCAGACGGCGCAACTGAGCACGGGAGTCGAACCTCGCGAGGATCGATCTTCCCCTCGGCGGCCACCGAGGGTGGGAGAGCGACTGCGCAACCTGGGCGAAGCCACGGAAGGCCTCCCCGTGCGCGAGGGCGTCCGCGCTCTCGGTCGGACGTTGAGGGAACGCGATGTCCTCGCCGCACTGTGCCTCGCGGGGGACCTCGATACCGCGATCGACAAGCTCAAGACGGCACGCGAGGACACCTCCGCCTCGCGTCCGATCGTCGAGAGGATGGCCATCGCCGACCTCGAGGCTGCATTGGCTTCCGCGCGCGCCTACGAGCGGACATTGCCTCGGGATGGGGGCCTCGATATGAGAATCAAGCTGGCCGCGCGCGACGCGGAGAACGCAGAGGACCCGGCCTTTCGGCACAGGGCCATCCTGTACCTGCTCGCCGTCTCGCCCGAGGATGGCCGAGGCGCCTGGACCACGTTCTCGGAAGCCGAGCCCGAAGCCTCCGCGCGCGCCAACATGCGCGGCCCGGTCCTCCTGCTGAACTTCCTGCATGGTGGGTGAAAACCCAGAGCAAGTGACCGACCGTTGCTCACCTTGGCCACTTTCATGCGTTGACGCAGAAAGTCGGCGAGGGCGTGGTCCCTTCCGAGTCCGCTTACCGCTCTGTCAGGGCACTATGCGAACTCTCGTGCCCGCGAGTTGCAGGCGCGAGACGCGCCTCCGACTCCTCCACATGGCCGTGACGGCCTTGTAACTCTGAAAAGTGCACTAGCGGGCCTGGGCGAGGGCGTCCTCGCGTTCGATGCTGCGCAGGTAGGCCGCGATTCCCTCGTAGGTGAGGCGCGCCATCTCCTCCTGCTTCACGGGGTCGGCGAGGCGCTTGGACTCCTCGGGATGCGTGAGGAATCCGTACTCGATGAGGACCGAGGGCATGGAGTAGTTTTCGAGGACCTTGAAGCGCGCGCCGTCGATGCCTCGGTAGTTGGCGCGGTAGTAGGATTCACGCATGAAGGAGCTTTCGAGGGCGCGGGCGACGCGTCGGCTCTCCAGGGCCTGCGCTGTCAGCGCGTCGATCATCATCTGGTTGAGGAGGGGCTTGGCGGCGCGCACGTTGCCGCCCTCGTCGTTTTCAAGCTCCTCGAGCCACTTGGCGGCGGCGGTTCGGCTGCCGTCGGGGGACCACGTCCAGAACTCGATGCCCTTGGCGCGCGCCTTGCGGGAGGCGTCCCCGTCGACGGCGTTGGTGTGGAGGCTGATGAAGATGTCGCCGTGCATCTGCTCGGCGCGCTGAGTCCGCTCGGCCAATCCCACGTAGACGTCCTCGCGGCGTGTGAGGCGTACCTCGAAGCGGCCATCGCGGCGTGCAATGCGCTCGATGCGCTCGGCGATCTGGAGGGTGATCTCCTTCTCCCAGACCCGCCTGCCCCGGACTATGTTCCCACCACCCTTGTGGTATCCACCGTGGCCGGGGTCGATGATGATGACGCTCTTGCGCTGGGGGGGTTTGGGGGTCTGGTCCCCCGATCCCGTGTCGATCTTGCGCGCGGTGGCGGGGGCCTGCCTGCGGGGCTCCCCCGTCGCGGGGGCGAGCACCAGCGCCAGCAGCGCCAGAATGAGTATGGGGATGCGCAGGGCCATTGGGGCGACGTTCCTGCGCCAAACGCCCCCCCGCGTCCCAGCACACTGTCAAGTTGCAACCCCGGGTTAACCCGAGGATCGTCACGCTCAATCCCTGACAGGCTCCCGGCGATGCACGACTCGGCGGTACTGCGCACCCTCGTCGTTACCGACCTCGTGGACAGCACGCACCTCGTGGAGTTGCTGGGCGACGAGCGCGCGGCGAAGTTCTGGGCCTGGCACGATGCAGGGGCGCGCCTGCTGCTCAAGAGGCACGACGGACAGGAGATTGACAAGAGTGATGGGTTCCTGCTGTTGTTCGAGCGCCCGATCGACGCGGTGAGGTTCGCGCTGGACTGGCACGCCAGGCTCGGGGAGGCGGGGGCGGAACTGGGATCGGTCCTCGGAGGCCACCGCGTGGCGACCCGGGTCGGCGTGCACCTGGGCGAGATCCACGTGCGGGAAAACTCGAGCGACACGGTGCAGCGCGGCGCGCGGCGCCTGGAGGTCGAGGGGCTCGCCAAGCCGATTGCAGCGCGCGTTATGGCGCTGGCACTCGGAGGACAGACGCTCCTCACGCGCGGCGCCTTCGACCTGGCGCGCCGCGCGGCCGCGGGGAGCGACTCGGTCCCGCCGGGGGCCCGGTGGATAGCCCACGGGCAGTATGTTCTCAAAGGCGTGGAGGAGCCGGTTGAGGTGTTCGAGGTGGGCGTTGAGGGGAGCGCGCCCCTCATTCCGCCGCCGGACGGTGAGAAGGCGCGCCGGGCGCTGCGACCGGGTGAGGAGGACCTGCTGGGATGGCGCCCGGCCCCGGGCATCGCCGTGCCGGGCCGCGAGCATTGGATGTTGGAGTCGCGGCTGGGGGCGGGGGGATTCGGCGAGGTCTGGCTCGCGCGCCACGCAAAGACACGCGACTCGCGCGTTTTCAAGTTCTGCTTCGATCCGGAGCGCCTGCGCGGACTCAAACGAGAGGTCACCCTCTTCAGGCTCATCCGGGAGTCGCTGGGAGATCGCCCGGACATCGCCCGGGTGATCGACTGGAGCTTCGACGGCCCGCCCTTCTACATCGAGTCCGAGTACTCGGAGGGGGGGGACTTCGAGGCGTGGGCCGATGCCCGGGGAGGGCTCGGAGGTGTTCCGCTCGAGGTGCGCCTGGAGCTGCTGGCGCAGGTCGCGGAGGCGCTCGACGCGGCGCACTCCGTCGGCGTCCTGCACAAGGACATCAAGCCTTCGAACATTCTGGTTGTCGATGGGGAGGGCGGTCCGCGCGCCAAGCTGACGGACTTCGGCATTGGACTCGTCAAGGAGCGCAGGCTGCTCGAGGAACGGGGGATCACGGCGTCGGGTCTGACGATGGCCGACGAGTCATCGGGCACGTCGTCGCGGTCCGGGACGCGGATGTACATGGCCCCGGAACTGATCGAGGGACGACCCGCGTCGACCAAGGCGGACGTCTACTCGCTCGGGGTCATGCTGTACCAGGCCGTCATCGGGGACTTCAGGCGGTCGCTCGGCGTGGGGTGGGAGCGCGACCTCGCGGATGACATGCTCCGGCGGGATGTTGCCGACTGCGTGGACGGTGATCCCGCCCTTCGCCTGGCGACGGCGGGGGAATTGGCCGTGCGCCTGCGCAGCCTGCCCGAGCGGCGGCGGGCCGCGGCGGAGGCTCGCGAGCGGGAGAAGCTGGCCGCTGAGGAGAAGCGCCGGACGGAGGCGCTGTCGCAAAGCCTCCGCATGGCGAAGATCGCGAGCCCGTTCCTCCTCGCGGTGATCGTGATGCTGGCGTTCCTCTACACCCGTTCGGAGCGTGCCCTCGAACGGGAGGCCGAGGCGCGCGGGCAGGTCGCGACCGCACTCGCCGCCGAGCAGGAGCAACGCGGCAGGGCGACCCGGCGGGCGGAACTGGCCCGGGCGCAATACCGCGAGATCGAGAAGCTCGTGTTCGCCGTGATGGTGGAGCTGGGCAGCAAGCTCGACCCCTACTCGCGCCGCGACGCCGACGTCCTCGAGTTCACCGCCCGCAGGGTGGCGGACTTCGGGCTGAACGTGGCCGTCGACGAATCCGACAGCGAGGCCGTCCTCCAGCACCTGCAATGGCTGATGGCCTCCTCGCGCACGGTCGGCCAGAGTGGGAGCCTGACGGAGAGCGTGAGCCTGGCCCGCCGGGCGGAGGAGGTGGCCGCAAGGCATCACGACCTTGGGGGGGACACGCACTACCTCGCCCGCCTCGTGCTCGCCATGGCGCTCAAGCAGGGCGCGGATGCGGTGGCCGCGGAGAGGATTCTCGCGGGACTGTGGGAGGAGCGGGCCCTGCTCGACACGCTGCCGCCGGAGAGGGCCATTGCGATCAAGTCGGGGCTGGCGATGCACCTATGCGGATCCGGGGGAATGAACGCGCACGGAGTCGCGCTGGCCCGCGAGATTCTCGCAGGACCGCGCATAGCGTCCGACCTGCCTTGGCTGAGCCCATGCCCTGCGGCGGAGGCGGCGCTCGCGCTTCGTGCGGCACGCCAGTACCTTCCCGTGTCCGAGAGGGAGGATGGCCTGACAGAGCGGTACCTGGCCGAAATCCAATCGTGCGATGCCGAAACCAGCGAGACGCTGGCGGAGTACTGGGCGATGAAGTCGCTCGACGCGTTCGACCGGAGCGACACGGCGGGAGCGGAGGAAGCCGCCGCCAGGAGCATCGCACTGAAGGAATCGATCCATGGGCCAGATTCGGCGATGCTGTTGTCCGATCTCTCGAACCTGTACTCCATCCTGAACTTTGGTGGCCGTTATGCGGAGGCCCTGGCCGTGGCGCGCCGGCGGCTGGGCATCGCCGAGACGATCATGGACCAGAGCCCCGAGTCCTACACGGCGGCGTTGACGGAGTACGCCTCGGCGACTGCGAAGCTGGACGAGAACTCCGACGAGGCGACGCGCATCTTCCGCGGGGCGATCGCCAAGTCGCGGGGCAGGCTCACGGACACGGCGTTTTCGCAGCTCCTCAACAATGCAGGGTGGCACTTTTCGCGGGTCGGGCTCCTCGCCGATGCGGAGGAGGTGCTGCGCGAGTGCCTCGCCATCCGGCGCGCAGCGTGGGGCCCGATCTCCCGCACCGCGATCACGATGGACAACCTTGGGGATTGCCTGGCGCGCCAGGGGAAGTACGGGGAGGCTGAGGCTCTCTACATCGAGGCGGAGGGTATCCTGCGCAAGGACGCCGACAGGCCCGACTGGGTTGCCTACCCGCTCAACCTGCGCTCGAACCTGTACAGCCAGATGGGACGCAAGGAGGAGGCTGAGGTGCTCGCGCGGGAGTCGCTGGAGATTCGCCTCAAGGTGCTGGGCGAGAACCACCCCGACGTGGCGATGCAGTACGCGTCCCATGCGGCGACGCTCCGGGAACTGGGCCGCCTCGACGACGCGCTCGCTGCGCAGGAACGCTCGATCACGTTGAGCCAGGCGTTGAGACTGCCGGCGGAAACGCAGGCGGTTCGCATCGCCGCAAAGGGCGGGATGCTGCTGAAGCTGGGCCGGAATGACGAAGCCCGAGCGTCGATCGAGGAGGCATGCGGACTGTCGCGCGGAGCGGTCGACCAGGTGCTCAAACCCGACTCGCCCCTGCGCAAGTTCATGCCCGCGCCCACGCAGTGACGCCTACTTCCCAAGCTCCGCCAGCGACTTCCAGCCCTTGCGCGAATAGTCCATGGAGAGGCCGAGGATGCGCGCCCCTTCCTGGTCCGCGTGGAAGCCCGTCGAGTTCTCCGCTTCGGCGAAGTCGAGGAGGAACTGCGCCTTGCGCTGGAAGCTGCGCGGCGCGGTGAGCACGGTGTCGTCGGCTCCCGCGTCCTTCGCGGCCTTGATGCCCTCGATCAAGTCCACGAGCGCGTCCATCGCGTGGTTGCGCAGCTCGAAGTGGCGCCCCTGGATCGTCTCGGCGCGGGCGAGGAGTTCCGCCTCCGGGACGCGGTGGCAGGTCTGGCACGCGTTGGAGATGTTGAGCAGGGGGCTGCGGATGTGGTGGTCGCTGACCTTCAGGGCTCCCACTCGTGTGTAGGGCATGTGGCAGTCCGCGCACGCAACGCCGGCGCGCGCGTGGATGCCCTGCGACCAAAGCTCGAACTCGGGGTGCTGGGCCTTGAGCACGGGCGCCCCGGAAATCTCGTGCACCCAGTCCTTGTGGCCGTTCTCCTCGTAGTACTCGAGAATCTCGTCAGCCTTGAGGCCCTTGGTCCACGGATAGACGAGCCGCTTCTCCTTCCCCTGAAAGTAGTACTCGACGTGGCACTGGGCGCAGACGAAGGAGCGCATTTCCTGCCGTGAGGCCATGGTGTTGACGTCGTAGTTCGGGACTCCCTGCGACGCCTTGTAGGCGGCGTAGCCCTCCATGAAGCCGGGACGCGTGACGCGCAACGCCATCGAGGACGGGTCGTGGCAGTCGATGCACGTGATCGGGTGCGAGAGATGGGTTCTCGCCTCCTCGTAGGTCATCTGGTTCATTGCCTCGAAGCCCTTGATGAGGTCGCCGTTGCCGAGCTTCTTGTAGGGGAGGTAAACGGAGGCGTGGCAGTGGGCGCAGGTGCCTGGCTGCTTCACGACGTTCTGGCGTTCCGTGAAAGTCTGGTCCTCGAGCATGTACGCGTGGCCGCGTTCCTCGCGGAAGTCCTTGGAGAAGGCGTAGCCCTTCCACAGGGTGACCAGGCGGGGGTCTTCCTCCAGCTTGGACTGCGCGACGACGGATCGCGGGTCGGCCTGGGTCGGGGTCTTGGGGACAGCCTCGCTCCCCCCGAAGCGGGTGCGCACCTGGTCCGTGGTCTTCATGTAGCCATCGTATTGCATGGGGAAATTCTTCCCCCAGATGGCCGGATCCTCGGTCTGGTCGGTGATTTCGACCACCCTGAAGAATGGGTTCTTCGCCTCCTGCTTGTGCTCGAAGATGTTGATGAGCAGCGCGGTTGTGCCCGCCGCCGCGAGGGCGGTGACCAGGCCAACGATGGCTGCCACCGCAAGGGTGGTGCGCCGGGGGCGGGGGGACTCTGGTGAGGTGGCGCTCATGGCATGCGTCCTAGTGGAGGTGACCGACGTTTTGGTGGCAGCGGATGCAATCGAGGCTCTTCCAGGCCCCGGAGTGGCCGGCGGGGACGGCGTCGATGGCCTCGACGACCTGCCCGTGGCAATCCCGGCACGCGGCCTCGGTGATGGCACGGTTGCGCTCGGTGATCATGATGGGTTCGTGGAACTCACCCGTCGTGAAGGCGTAGGAGTGGTTCCACCCATTGATCGCCTTGGTGGAGTACTTTCCCACGAAGTCGTGCGGTGCGTGGCAGTCGTTGCACACGGCCACGTTATGGTGGCTGGACCGCGTCCACCCGTCGTACTGTTCCTGCATCACGTGGCAGTTCCGGCAGGCCATGGGGTCGTTCGTCATGTAGGACCCCCCCTCGGCGTAGATGAAGGTGTAGCCTCCAATGCCCGCCGCAATCCCCACCGCTAGGCCGAGGACGAGGAGGACTATGGTCGTCGGGGTGAGTTTCATCGTGGGAAGATCCGTGTACCGGGGGGACTTTTGGGTTTGTTCGAATCGAAGCGCAACCCAATAATGGATGAAATGGTCCAGAACTATGCCGCCGGGTTCCGGCCGAACGGAGACTTGCCCCGCGATCGCCTCCGGGCGGGTTATCTTCCCCAGAAACCACGGGGCGCGGCTTGGACCGCACGGAGGCTTTCATGGACCTGAAGGCGCTGCTGAGCGAGATGGTTCAGATCGACGGCTCGGACATCTATCTGGCCGTGGGCGCGATCCCATCGATCAACAAGGACGGGCGCCTGCGGGCACTCGAGGCTGCGGGGGGAAAGCGCCTAGACCCAATCGTGGCGGACCGCTTCGCGCGCGAGATCATGAGCGAGCAGCAATGGGCCGACTTCGAGAAGACGAAGGAGGCCAACCTGGCGTTCATGGATGCGGCGATCGGGCGCTTCCGCATCAACGTCTTCTGGCAGCGCGGTTCCATCGCGATGGTGTTCCGGCGCGTCAAGATGGACATACCGACGATGCGGTCGCTGGGACTGCCGAAGGTGCTCCGCGAGATCGCCGACATCGAGATTG
>CAZUCD010000156.1:0-8356 GCA_964618855.1 uncultured Candidatus Sumerlaeota bacterium | reverse complement strand
GACGGTTCATTCCCACCACGAGCGTTCCCTACTCACCCTCCCCGAACCGGTAGGTGCCGATCAGCGCGGCCTTGGCTTCGTCCGTCATCGGAAGGTCCGGCGCGCGATCATCCGCGCCGCCGAGCGATTCGAGGTACTCGACCAGGTCGCGCGCGCGCTGTTCCTCAGCCGGCGTGGCGCCCTCGCGTGCCGCGGCCGTCCTCGCATGCGCCATCAGCGTGATCCCATGCGGGCCGTGGAGGCGTTGCAGGCCCGGATGGGCCCCGATGGCGGCGCGCACGGCGTCCACGTTGCCGAGGGCGGCGAAGGTGAAGAGGTCCGGGCGCGCGCCGTGCTCGATCAGCAGCGCCGCGATGTCCGCCCGCCCCACGTGCGAGGCGGCTCCGAGCGCCGTCTCCCAATCGCCGAATCCCCAGTCCCACGCTGCCTTTGCGAGCGCGGGCCGCGCCGAGACCAGCTCGCGCACGCGGTCGATCTTCGCGTGCGAGGCGCCCACGACCTCCGCCACGACCTGGGCCTCCTGCCGTGGGAAGTCATCATGCAGGGCGTTCCCGGGTGGGGCGGCGTCCTGCGCATCCGCGCCCGACGGCACCAACCCGAGGAATCCCGTGGCGATGCCGAACCCCGCCCCCGCGACGATGAAACCGCGCCTGCTCATCCCGTCTGCCATCGCATGCCTCCAATCGGAACCCGATGCATCCTGCATGGGCTACGCGACTGCGGGCGAGGACTTCAGTTGGGGAATCGGAGGCCAGGGGCCGGGCAGGCGTTGAATGCGCGCCGGTCCGTGCGCGTATGACAGAAGCTGGGACCAGACTGGCATGCGGAGGCGGTTCGATGAGGGGCGCGCTCTTGGCGGCGGCGGTTGCGGTGGCGGTGGCGGGATGCGGGACGACATTGCGCGGGCGGGCGCACGAGGACATGGCAGCCGCAGAATCCGCGCGCGCCGCCTCGATGGAGGACATCATGCGCGGCATCGTCGCCGCAGACTACGCAGGGGACCGGGCGGCGCTGGAGGCGCTCTTTGCGCAGGCGGAGCCGTTCACAGCCGACGCGGGGGTGGCTTCGCGCGCGCACTACTGGCGCGGGTTTGCGAAGTGGCGCCGCGCGATGAACGGTGCGAACGAAACCCCGACCCCCACGGACCTCGCCGCCGACTCGGCCACCGCCGCCGAGGAGTTCCGCATCTCCGCCGAACTCGAGCCCGCCTTCACGGATGCCCGCGTAGGGGAGCTGGGCTGCCTGGGGCTGATGTTCTTCTTCGATCCTTCGCGCGCGCAGGACGCCGCGCTGGTGGATCGGCTGCGCGCCCGGATGGTGGACCTGCGGACCAACGCGCAGGACAACCCGCGCTACGTCTGGGTGTGGGGGATGTCGTACTTCAACGCGCCGGCGGAGCGCGGCGGCGGCCCGGATAACGTCATCGCGGCGTACCACCGTGCGCTCGAGGCGATGGGCTCAGGGGCCGGCGCGCCGAAGGGCCCGCTCGATCCCGCATGGGGGGAGGCGGAGCTCCATGTCAACCTCGCGTACTCGCACCTGAACAAGCCCGCGCCGGACCTCGCCCTCGCGCGCCGGCACGTCGAGGAGGCGATCAGGCTCCAGCCGACGTGGCACTATGCGAGGGACATCCTGCGGGCGCAGGTCGCCGCGGCGGAATCTGCGGCGGGGGAGTGACCCGCGCCCGGCAGGCCGCCTACTCCGCCAGCAGCCACGCATCCGACGCGGAGGATCCCAGCGCGGGCACCGCCAACTGCGCCGCGACCACGAGGTTCATCTTCGTCACCTCGATGCCGAGTTCCTTCGTGATGTTCGCCGCCACGTCCCCTGAATTGTGGTAGCCGGCATAGGAGTCGTAGTCGCCCTCGATGGACAGCACGGCGGGCATGCCCCGGGAAAGGAATGGCGTGTGGTCGCTCCCGCTGATCGCGGTCGTGTTCATGATGCGCAGCGACGTGTAGGTCGCACCGGCCGCGGCGAGTTGGGTCCTGAGGGACAGGCCCGCCGACCCCGCCGAAAGCCACACGTCGTGGTCCGCGTCCCCCGTGTAGGCGATCATGTCCATGATGAGGGCGCCCTTGCAGTTGGCGCGCTGCGCGGGCGTCAGGTCCCCCGTCCAGTCGTAGCTGCCGTGGAGTCCCTGTTCCTCGCCGGAGAAGGCGATGAAATGGATCGTGCGCTCGTGGTTGAGCGGACCCAGCACGCGGGCGATCTCCAACACCCCGGCGGTGCCGCTCGCGTTGTCCTCCGCGCCGGGCGCGACGCCGGCGGTGCCGCGGCTGTCGAAGTGCCCCCCGACCACGATGTACTCGTCCGGCTTCAGCCATCCGGTCCGCGTCCCGACGACATTCCTGGTCGGGCTGCCCGAAACGGTGAACTCCGGGGTGGTCACGGTGAGGCCAAGGGACGCGAACTCCGCCGCGATCCAGTTCCGCGCGTCGATGTTGCCCTGCGTGCCGGTCTGGCGGGTGCCAAAGGCGGCGAGCGTCGTCACGGTGGACAGGTAGCGGTCCGCATCGAGGCCCGAGAGGAGGTGCAATATCTGGGCGTCGCTGATGTCGCGCGTCGTGGGCTGTCCCGGTTCGGGCCGGTACGCGACGTCCCACTCGAGCCCCGCGTGCACGGGATACGGCCCGCCCAGGCCATGGGCGAGGCAGTGCTCCGGCTCGCCCGGCTCGGGAGCTCCCTCGGGGAAGTACAAAATGTGGAAGTTCGTGCCGCCCCCGACGCGCCGACTGGCGAGGTCGGCGGGCAGGACGGCGCCGAGGTAGTACCCGTAGTGGGAGATGTCGGCGTCCACGCTTTCGCCCGCGGGCGCGAAAACGGGGCTGAAGAGCGTGTCCCCCGCGCGCACCCACCACGACGCGGACGCCGCGTCCAGTTGGGTCCGCTCCGCATCCGCGGCGGGCATGCCGGCAAGGCTGCGCGAGGGCAGGTCGGCCCCGGGCACAGCCGCGGCGAGCATCGATAGGGCAAAGCCGAGCAGCAGTTTCATGTTCCTAGTCCCCCATCAGGATCCAATCGTCGCCGACAGTGGACGACACCGGCTGCGGGTTTGCAAGCCGCACAAGCGCGGCAAGGCTCATCTTCGTGATGGAGGCGCCGAGCTCCCGAGTGACCATGGACGTGGTGTCGCTCGCGAGGTGGTACGCCGGGTACGTGTCCCAGTCGTTTTCGATCGCGAGGACGCACGGCAGCCCTGCGTCGAGGAACGGCTCGTGGTCCCCGCCGAGCAGGACGAAGGAGTTGTACACGGTGAGGTTCGTGAAGTCGTGCGCGGCGGCCTCGAGTTCGTTCTGGAGCGAATCCGCGAACGGCAGGGTCTCCAGCAGCACGTCGTGCTCGGCGTCGCCGGTGTAGGCGATCATGTCGAGGTTGATGGCGCCGCGGAAGTTCGCGCGCTCGGCCACGGTCAGGTTCGCCACGTAGTTCGTGCTGCCGATGACCCCCTGCTCCTCCCCCGAAAAGCCGATGAAGCGGATGCTGCGCTGCGAGCCGAACGGCGCCACGATGCGCGCCATCTCGAGCACCGCTGCCGTTCCGGAGGCATTGTCCTCCGCCCCGGGCGCGCTTCCCGCGCTCGGGAGCGAATCGAAGTGCGCGCACACGATCAGGAACTCGTTTGGGAACATCGTCCCGGTCAGCGTCCCGACGACGTTGCGCGTGGGCTGGCCCCCGACGTTGAACTGGGGCGTGGTGACCGTCAGGCCAAGCGATGTGAACTGTCCCGCGATCCAGTTGCGCGCGTTGACGTTGCCCGTGGTGCCCGTCCTTCGCGTCCCGAACCCCGCCAGCGTCACGATGTCGGCGAAGTAGCGGTCCTTGTCCACCTGGTCCACGAGCGCCTGCACCTGCGGATCCGTGATGCCAGTGCCGCCGCGCACGACCTGCGATCCATCCGACGGCGTCGCCCAGGTAAAACCCGGGAACAGCCCGCCCGTCCTCGCAAGGCGTTCGTGCCGGCAGCCGTGGTCCACGCCGTGATCCTCCGCCCCGAAGAGCGGAACCGCCACGAGCACTGCCATGACTGCGATGAGCTCCCTGCGCTGCATGAAGCCGAGACCAACCTCCGGAATGACCTGGCCACCATCATCCCATCACCCGGCCCCCGCAACCATCTTTGCGAAGCGTCTGGCCCGAGCGATTTCCCGGGGCCGCCCCGTCCCGTGGGCCCGCCAGTCCTACCCCACCGCCAACCGATACACTGGCGCGGATGCCACGGGCTGGTCGGAGCCGTGAAGCGCCTCGTGGATTCGCCGGGAAGTCTCGATGGTGAGGAGGATGTCGCCGCAGACGGAGCACACTTCCGCAGGGATGTCGTCCACCACCACCAACCGGCCGTCCAGCCGATAGGTCTGGGAAATGTGGCGGCCTTCGTACTCGCCGGTGCAGCCGACGATGGTGCACTTCATCCGCGATCACCTCTCCGCCAGGGAGTTGGCCATCTTGGCGGCGTCGGGCGATAGACAGTAATCACGATCACCAGATCGCCCCCGCTGGTGCAGACAATGTGCAACGGGCGGCCATCCAAAGCAATGCCGAACAGGAGGCAGCACGAGCCCCGCTGTGCATCGGGATAGTCCTCGACGAGCTGCGATGTCTCGAAGGCGCCGAGGAGGTCGTCGGGCGAAAATCCGTCCTCGACCAATTCGTCCTCGGCGTGCTTCGAGAGCCGGATCGCGCCCTCGGAGACGAGCCTGCGTATCTGTGCCGGATCGGCGGGTGAACCCATCGCAGGTTTTCGGGGCGAGGATCCCCTACCCCCTCAACCCTGCGCTCTTCCTCGGCAGCCAGCGGCCGTGGCCCTGCTTGCCGACGACCTTGTAGTCGTCCACGATCACGGTGCCGCGGCAAAGGGTGGTGCGCGCGAAGCCCGCGAGTTCCCATCCGTTGAACGGGGACCAGTCGGCGTTCGTCTCCATCTTCTTCGGGTCCACCTTGAACTTCTTCTTCGGGTGGATGATCGCGATGTCGGCATCGCCTCCGACGCGGATGGCGCCCTTGCGGTCGCCGAGGCCCATGATCTTCGCCGGTGCCGTGGAGAGCCGGTCGACGAGCTGTTCGATGCTGATGCGGCCGCCGAGGACGCCGTGCGTATAGACCACCGGCATCAGCGTCTCGAGGCCCGGCATGCCCATCGGGATCTTGGTCCAGTCCCCCTTCCACATCGCCTTCTGCTTGCGCGTGAAGGTGCACGTGTCGGTCGAGACGACGGAGACCTCGCCACCGGCAAGGCCCTCCCAGAGGCGCTCGCAGTCGGCGGGCTTCTTGAGCTGCGGGCAGCAGGCGTAGAGGTGCCCGTCCTTCTTGCCGAACACGGAGTCGTCGAGGACGAGGTACTGGGCTCAGGTTTCCGCGATCACGGGGATGCCGATGGACTGCGCATCGCGCACGATGTCGGTGCCCTCGGCAGTGGACATGTGGACGATGTAGAGCTGCCCGCCGGTGACCTCGCTCCAGGTGATGGCGCGCTGGATCGCCTCCCACTCGACGAAGTTCGGGCGGGTGACGGCGTGGAGGCGCGCGCCGTACTTCTTCATCAGCGCCGGCTTGTGGAACCGGTCGATCATCTCGTCCAGCACGCGCGAGGACTCGGCGTGGACGAGGAGCATGGAATTGAGATCGGCCATTTTCTCCAGCGTGCCGAACATCGCACGGTCATCGGACTGCCAGCCCTCCGAAGCGTAGATCATGAACTCCTTGAACGTGGAGAACCCGCGCTCGACCATGCCCTTGATCTGGTCCTTGTGCGTGTCCCAGTTGGTGACGCAGATGTGGAAGGTGTAGTCGATGAGAGAGCGCCCCTCGGCCTTCTTGTGCCAGTTGTCGGCCGCCTCGGAGAGCGTGTCGTACCTGCCGTCGCGGCCGTACGGGATGGCAAAGTCGATGACGGTGGTGACGCCGCCGCGTGCCCCCGCGCGGGTGCCGGTTATGTAGTCGTCCGACGACGTGGTGCCGCAGAACGGCAGCTCGAGGTGCACGTGCACGTCGAGGATGCCGGGGAGCACGTAGTGCCCCTTGGCATCGATGACCTTGTTCGCAGTCGCGACCTTGGAGAGCCCCGCGCCCACCGCGGCGATCTTCTCCCCGCTGATTGCGACGTCCGCCTCGTAGCTCCCCGTCGAGGTGACGACGGTCCCGCCCTTGATGATGGTGTCGAAGTTCACGGTACTCGTTCCTTTCCCTGCGTGGTCTCCCCGCCGAAAGGCAGGGGTAGGATCCTGCTCGAGTTCCTGCTCAGACTTCCGAAGGCTCCCGCTTCAAGCATCGCCCCGTGCTCGGCGATGAACTCGACAAGGCGCGGACCGAGGGTCTCCGGCATGGCGTCCCGCATTCTCAGTTGAATCACGCTCGGTCCTGCGGCGGACGTCGCGCGCAGGCTCTCGCCAAAATCGCGGTCCAGTGTCAGCACTGCGGCGCCGACCGAGACCGCCTTTGCTATGATCTCCACGTCCGGGGCGCCCATGGGACCAACCTTGTCCCAGTGACAGGCTTCATGGCCGTGGGCCTTGAGGAAGTCGGCCCAAAGTGGGGAAAGGCATGCGTCCACAATGATCCTCATGCACCGCGGGCCACGGTGTTGAGGCCTGCCGCGAGTTCCGCGGCGTAGGAAAGGGCGGCGGCCACATCCTCGGCGCACAGCGACGGGTATGCCTCCAGCAACCGTTCACGCGTGACGCCATCGGCGAGGAGAGCCAGAATCAGTGCCACCGGTACTCGAGTGCCGCTGATGCACGGCTGTCCGCCCATGACTCCCTGGTCGACCGTGATCCTGGGCCCAGGCCCCTCGTGCGCGCGTGCGGCACAGTACCCAATGGGCGATTCCGCGACCACGACTCCGAGTGCAGCGTCCCAGACTTCGAGTTCGATGACCGAGCCAGGGTGGACCGTCCCATTGTCCTCCATGCGTGCGCCGTCAACAGTGACATGCGCGGGAGTGGCCGGAATCCCCGTGCGGGCCATTCGAAGGATGTCGGAGACCGTGCTCCCCTCTCCATGCGGCAGTGCCACACCGATCTTCAAGCCGGAAGGGAACACGACCGTCACTGCTGCCCGCGAATTCATCGCCCGCCCCCGAATGTCGTGGCCCCCTGCCGGGGCCACGACCAAGTCGCACCCTTCCTTTACGCCGACGCACCCCCAAACGCAACGTCGAGGACGGCCAGCAGGTACTTCGCGTCGTCCATTGTGATGCACATGGGCGGCTTGAGCCGGATGACGTTGCCGTCGAGTCCACCCTTGCCGATCAGGACGCCATGCTCGCGCGCGATCTCGAGCACGCGTGCCGTCTCCTCCTTCGCCGGGACCTTTGTGGCGCGGTCCTTGACCAGTTCAATGCCGATCATGAGGCCCTTGCCGCGCACATCGCCCACAAGCTGGTGCCGCTTCAGGAGCCCGCGCAGGCCGTCGAGGATGAACGTCCCCACCTTCTTCGCATGCGCCTGGATGCCTTCCTCGTCGATCACCTCCATCGTGGCGAGCGCCTGCGTGCAGGAGACCGGATTGCCGCCGAAGGTGTTGAAGTGGATGCGCTGGGACATGACCTTGGCGATCTCGTGCCGCGTCGTCACGCACGCCATCGGGCATCCGTTCCCCATGCCCTTCGCCATCGTCACCATGTCCGGAACGACTCCGTAGTTCTGGAAGCCCCAGTAATGGTCCCCCGTGCGCCCGAAGCCCGTCTGCACCTCGTCGGAAATGCAGATGCCACCCGCCTCGCGGATCACCTTGTAGACCTTCTCGTAGTACGACGGGTGCGCGGGGGACGTCACGCCGCCGACGCCCTGCATGGGCTCGGCGATGAAGGCCGCGACCCTGCCGCTCGACGAATAGCGGATGAGTTGCCGCACGTCGTCCACGCACTTGTCCACGATTTCCTCGGGCGTGCCCGTGAACGGGCAGCGGTACGGGTCGGGGTTGATGGCATGCACGACCCCGTCACCGTTCCCGTTGTTGAACTTCCAGGTCGAGTGGCTGGTCAGGCCCATCGGCCCCGCGGAGCCGCCGTGGTAGGCGTTGCGCAGCGCGATGATCGTGTGGTTGCCGGTGTGCAGGCGCGCCATCAGCATCGCCAGGTCGTTCGCGTCGCTCCCGGAGTTGACGATATAGGAGCAGTCGAGGCCTGCGGGCATCTTCGACGCCAGTTTCTTCCCGAGGAGCGCCACCGCCGGGTTCAGGTAGATTGTGGTCGTGTGCTGGACGAGCGCGTTCTGCGCGTTGACCTTCGCCATGACCTTCGGGTGGCAATGGCCCACGGACACGGTCACGATCCCTGCGAAGCAGTCGAGGTAGCGCTTGCCGGTCTCGTCCCAGAGCCACTGCATGTGGCCCTCGACGATCATCAACGGCTCCTTGT
>CAZUCD010000155.1:0-8408 GCA_964618855.1 uncultured Candidatus Sumerlaeota bacterium | reverse complement strand
CATTCCCCGACCCCTAGCCTTCCCATGCCCGATCCCGTCCTGACCGCCCTTGGCCTGCGAAAGGCCTTCCTCGAACGTCCAATCCTTGAAGACGTGAGTCTGACCATCAATGAGGGAGAGCGGATCGCCCTGCTTGGGGCGAACGGGGCCGGGAAGTCCACGCTGCTCTCGATCCTGACGGGGAGGCTCGAGCCGGATGCGGGGGAGATTCACCTGCGGCGCGGGCTGCGCGTGTCGGCGCTCGACCAAGGGGGGGACCTGCGCGACGAATGGACCGTCGGCAAAACGATAGAGGCCGCGTTCGCAGAGGTGCGCGAGCTGGAGGCGGCATTGGATGCCATCCACCATGACCTCGAGCGCGGCGAAGGGGACCTCGAGGTGCTGCTGGAGCGGCAGGCCGCGGCTCAGCACCGGCTCGACCAGCGCCACCCGCACTCGATCGGCACGCGGACGGACCGCGTGATGGCGGCGCTCGGCGTCCCCGCCCCCGACCGCATCATCGGGGAGCTCTCCGGGGGGGAGCGCCGCCGCACCGCCCTGTGCCGCACGCTCCTCGAGGACGCCGACCTCCTCCTGCTTGACGAGCCCACCAATCACCTCGACGCCGAGACGCTCGACTGGCTGGAGGACCACCTGGCCTCGATGCGAGGCACCGTCGTCTTCGTCACGCACGACCGGTACTTCCTGGACAACGTCGCAACGCAGATGTTCGAGCTGTGGCGCGGCCGCGTGAAGGCGTACGCGGGGAACTACTCGGCCTACATGGAGGCGAAGGCTGAGGAGTTCGCCCGGGCGGAACGCGCGGAGGCCACGCGCCAGAACCTCCTGCGGCGCGAGATGGACTGGCTGCGCCGCCAGCCCAAGGCGCGCACGACCAAGTCCAAGAGCCGCATCGATCGGGCGCAGGACCTGATCGATCAGAAGCCCCCGGAGGCGGACCCCCTCGTGCGCCTGATGATACCGTCCGGGCCGCGCCTGGGCGGGAAGATCATCGAGGCGGAGAACGTCACGCACTCGATCGCCGGGCGGGAGCTGATCCGGAACTTCTCGATGACCCTCGTGGCAGGGGACCGCGTTGGCATCGTCGGCCGGAACGGGCTGGGGAAGACGACGCTCCTGCGGCTGCTGCTGCGGGAGCTGGCCCCCGACTCGGGGACCGTGATCCACGGCCCATCGGTGCGCATCGTCTATGCGGACCAGCAGCGCACGGACCTCGACCCGGAGAAGACGGTGCTGGAGGAGGCGGCGGACGGCCTCGAGTACGTGACGGTGGGGGAGTCGCGGATCGGATTCCGCGCCTGGCTGCGCGCATTCCTCTTCGACGAGTCAACCGCCGCGATGCCCATCCGCCTGCTCAGCGGGGGGGAGCGCAGCCGCGTCCTGCTGGCGAAGATGCTCCGCAACGGGGGGAACGTCGTCGTGATGGACGAGCCGACGAACGACCTCGACCTGCCGACGCTTCGCGTGCTGGAGGAGGCGCTCGCGGCGTTCACGGGGTGCGCGCTCGTGGTGTCGCACGACCGCTACTTCCTGAACCGCATCGCCACGCGCATTCTTGCATTCCGGGGAGATGGGCGGGTTGCGGCAGTCGAGGGCAACTACGACAGCTACCTCGCCTGGGCCCGCGCGGAGGACGCACGCGAGGCGGAGTCGGCCCTCCCCGCCCCCGCACACCCGCAGCAGGCCCCCGACGCTCCCCACCCCAAGCGCCGCAGGCGCTCCATCAATGAGCAGCGCGAGTACGCCGGCATCGAGGCGCGCATAGCGGAAGCTGAGGCGCGCGTCGCCGAGCTCAACGCCCGCATCGAGGACCCGGCCACCTACGTCAAGGCGTCCGCCGAGGACATCCACCGCCTCCACGCCGACGCCGAGGCCGCGCGCGCCGCGGCGGACCGCCTTGTCGAGCGCTGGATGGAACTCGGCGAACGTGCGTAGGATCCGCAGCGCGCGATGAACCCGGGGCTGGCCGACCATGTTTTCTTCGCCATCGTTGCCGGGGCGATTCCGCTGCTCGTGCTGCTCCAGCCCGCGGCGCACGGGGACATGCGCGGCGTATCCCGGCCCCGCACCTACGCGCTCTCGCTCGGCATGCTGCTGCTCCCGACGCTTGCGCTGCTGACGTATTGGCCGCTTCGGGGACGCGGATTTGATGCGCTGGGATTTCGCCTGCCGGCGGGGCAGCATGCGGCCTGGGGCGCGTGGGGTGCCGTCGGATTCTGCGTGCTGTGCGCGGGCGTGCTGGCCGCGGCACGCCTCGTCCCCCCGTTCCGGGAATGGCTGCGCCCGCACGTGGTCGCGTCGTTCGAGGGGCCCCTCGCCGCGCTCCTGCCCCGCACGCGGGCGGACATGGTGGCCTTCGCCCTCGTCGTCCCACCTGCCGCCCTCGCGGAGGAACTCCTGTTCCGTGCGTTCATGCTCCCCTATCTGGAGTGCGTCATGCCTGCATGGCTCGCGGTGCTTGTCTCGAGCGCGGTCTTCGGCATGTGCCACGGATACCAGGGGCGCGACGGCATTGCGAAGACCGGGGCCTTCGGCGTCGTCCTTGCCCTCGCGTACGCATCCACGGGGAGCCTCCTGCCCGCGGTGGCGATCCATGCGGGGATGAACCTGACGTCGGCGGCGCTTGGGTGGGCCTACCGCGAACATCTGGTGGGTGGGCGCTAGCGAGCCTTCCGGCCGGCGTCGGGCAGGCTGTCGTCCTCCATGACCCACGAATCAACGGACGACCAGCGGAGTCCGCCCGGACGGAGCACTGGCGTCATCCCTCCGCGGCGTGGGCGGCCTCCTCCCAGGGCGGGGCCGCAGGCTGCCCGTCCTCGAGGAACAGGAGCGGGCGCGGCGAGGCGAACACGACGAGCAGCCGGACCGCCTCGGGCGAGATGACCTCGTAGCCGTGGCGCGCCCCGGCCGGCACGAGCAGGCTCTCGCCCGGCCCCACCGCCGTGTGGAAGTCGCCGACGAATGCCAGGATGCGCCCGGAGATGACGGTGAGGATCTCCTCGCAATCGTGCCAGTGCGCGGGGATGAGAAGGCCGGGGAGATGTTCCTCCGCCCAGAGCGACAGCTCGCGCGCGCCCTGGCCCTCACCCGCGATCGTGCGATGCCTCAGCCCCCGAAGACGACCCCGCTCCACGGGAAACAGCGGGGCATCCGCATGCCGGAGCAGGAGCGAACGCGGGGCTGTTCCATCTTGGGAATCGCAGGTCTCTTCGCGCATCGGGGAGGGCACGCCGGGGATTGGGCCGACCTTGGCCCGACGTTGGGGCAACTTGCGTGCCCGCGCCAATCCGTCGGAGTTTCCGGTGAATCCAGACTGTTCCGGTGGGCCACCCTGCACGCCCTGCCCGTGGGCTGGAAAAAATGCACGGCCGCCTGGATCAGTCCGCGGACTCGATCCCCCAGGACTCGAGCTTGTTGTAGATGGTCTTCACGGCGACGCCGAGCGAGCGCGCCGCCTTCGCCTTGTTGCCCCCGTTCGCCTTCAGGACCCCGAGGATGTGGCGCTTCTCGACCTCCTCCAGGGTGAGCGACGCATCCACCGGGGCTTCTTGGCGGGCATCAGATGGCGCATCCCTGAAAATGGCGGGCGGCAGGTCCGCCAAGTCGATGTTCGCGCCCTCGCACAGGATGGCGGCGCGGCGGATGGCGTTGCGCAGCTCCCGCACGTTGCCCGGCCAAAGGTGTCCCCGCAGGGCGTCCAGCGCCGCTGGAGTGATTCCCGCCGGGCCACCGGTCCTCCTGGCCTGCGCCGCAAAGTGCCGGGCCAGGAGTGCCACGTCCTCGGGCCGGTCCCGCAGCGGCGGCACCTCGATGACAATCGTGTTGATCCGGTAAAGCAGGTCCTCCCGGAACCTCCCCGCGGCGCACGCTGCGTGCAGGTCCCGGTTCGTCGCGGCGACCAGCCGCACATCCGCCCGCAGCGCGCGCGCTCCGCCGACGCGCCAGTATTCGCCGGACTGAAGGACGCGCAGCAGCTTCGCCTGCATGTCCAGCGCCATGTCCCCGATTTCGTCCAGGAAGATCGTCCCCTTGTCGGCCATCTCGAAGAACCCGATGCGGCGCTCGGTGGCACCGCTGAAGGAGCCCTTCTCGTGCCCGAATAGTTCGCTCTCCAGGAGCGTCGCCGATATCGCGGCGCAGTTCACGGCGATGAAGGGACCCGACGCGCGCGAGCCGAGCCTTCGTATCTCGTGCGCGAACAGTTCCTTCCCCACCCCGCTCTCCCCGGCGATGAGCACCGGCTCGTCCGTCCCGGCCACCTTGGCGACCATGGCGAGCGCGCGCCGCATGGACTCCGACTCGTAGACCGGGCGCTCGGGCTCCTCCGCCGCCCGGACGAAGTTCGTCAGCGTCCGTGTCGCCGCCCTCAGGTGCTCGCGTTCGGCGGCGCGTTCCAGCGCGGCGGCCAATTGCCGGACCGTGCAAGGCTTCGTCAGCAGGTCGCACGCCCCGTCGCGCATGAGCCCCGCGGCGAGTTCCACGTTCGCGTGCCCCGTCAGGATGATCACGGGCATCGTCGGGTGCTTCCTGCGCACCTCCGGGAGGAACTCCTCCCCGGACATCCCCGGCATGCGGATGTCGAGCACCACGGCGTCGAAATCCCCCCCGTCGAGGAGCCGGCGCGCGGCTTCGGCGTTCTCTGCCGTCGTCACCTCAAATCCGATGCGCGCGAGTTCCTTTCCGAACACGGTTCGGATGGTTGCCTCGTCGTCCACCAGCAGGACGCGGAGATTGGCGGGGCTCGTGTTCACGGTGGGAACTCCCGGGTCATGAGGGGATGGGTTTCCGGCGGGGGAGGTCGAGGCGGAACGTGGCACCCTGCCCTTCGCCCGGGCTGGCGGCAACGAGCGTCCCGCCGAGGGCCGCCGCCTGGCTCTGGCAGATGAACAGGCCCAGCCCGGTACCCGCCCCGGACTGCCGTCTGGTGTAGAAGGGCTCGAACACGCGCTCCAAGTCCGCCGGCGCAATGCCCACGCCGTTGTCCCGCACCTCGACCACGATGCGGTCCGGCTCCCCCCGCACGTCGATCCACACCCGCCCACCCGCGGTGCAGGCCTCAGAGGCGTTCATCAGGAGATTCAGCACGATCCCGTGCACGGCATCCGGGACTGTCTCCAGCGAGTCGTCCCCCGCCACGGTGATCTCGGGCTCGACTCCCCGCTTCTGCAAAAGCGGCCGCGCCAGCAGCAGGCACTCCTGCACCACCTCGCCGACCGAGACCTCGCCCCGCGCGTCGGAGCGCCGGCGCAGCACGTTGAGCAGGCGGTCCGTCACCTCCTTGCAGCGGTACACCTCGCGCACGATCATCTCGAGGTACTCGCGCTGGATGCCCTCCTCGCCGGATTCGTTCATCCGGTCGATCAGCCCCTCGGCCGCTGCGCCTATGGCGGTGAGCGGGTTGTTGATCTCGTGCGCGACGGCGGACGAGAGCGTGCCGATCGCGGCGAGCTTCTGCGAGGCCGCGAGGGCGGACTCGGCCTCTGCGACGCGCGTCACGTCGCGCGCGTACTCGAGGGCGCCCTCGCCGTCCTCCACCCGGTAGCGGTGCAGGTCCAGGAGGCGGGGGCGCCCGTCGGGCAGCACCACGCGACGGTAGCCCTGCTCCGTGTGGGGCAGGTCGTCGCGGGAAGCCGGCTGCCGCCCCCCTCCGAACAGGCGTGTGTAAGCCGAGTTCGACGCGAGGATCCTCCCGTCCCCGGCGAGCAGCGCGACCGCGTCGGGGAGCCGCTCCAGCATGAACCGCAGGTGCGAGCGCGAGGTCTCCAACTCCGACGTCCTCTCCGCGACGATGCGTTCGAGGTCGGTCGTGAAGGAGTGGATCTCCGCGGCCATTTCCCGGAAGGCGTCCCCGAGGGCCCCGAGCTCACCGACTGCGCTGAACGAGGCCGGCACATCGAACCGGTGGGCCTGGATGCTGCGCGCCGAGCGCTCGAGCTGGAGGATGGGGCGGATGATGCCCAGGGCCACCGCAACCCATGCGGCCACGATAAGGAAGAGCACCGCGACGACCCCGCCCACGATGGTCGACTCGAGCTCCGCCTCACGCTGGCGCAGGTCCCCGAGCGCCGCCTCCACCTCGTCCTGGATGCCCGATTGAAAGGCGCCAAACGCCCGGATCGACCTCTCGGACTCCCGCAGGAGCACCTCAAGGTCTTCGCGCGACTCGGTGATGGGACGCCCCTCGGCCCGCGCGATCAGGGACTCCATCGCAGCGTGGCTCGATTGGAGCACCCCGATGGCATCGATCTCCTCGGCGCTGACGCTCATGCCCCCGGTGTCGAGGAGGGCCAGTTCGTGCAGCCGCCCCGTCAGGACGTGCGCCGCCTCGAGTTTTGCCCGCGCCGTGGACGGCAGCGGGACCTCCTCCAGCAGAGCGCTCGACGCAATGTCGTGCAGGTCGATCATGAGGGAGTGCGCGGCCAGCACCATCAGCGACTCGCTCCACTCATTCTCCACCAGGAGCCTGCTCTGGCGCGCCTCCCCCCGGCGTGCAGCCGCGAGCCCCGCCATCACAGCCGACAGGACCAGCAGTATGCCGGAAAACGAGAGGAACCAACCACGTAGTTTCATCACTTCCTCCGGGACTCAGGTCCGTGCGCGGAAGCCCCGCCCCGGCAGCCTCCCCGCTTGGCGCCATTTGCCCGCAACCCATTGCGCCCGGGCAACCGTTGCAGCAGTCCATCCTGAGCGCCGCGGCCTTCCGCATGGATGCGGCGGAGTTCATATGCCGATCAATGCCCAATTCCACGGAGCCTTCGCCATGTCCAGCGAGCCCCTCGGAGACATCCTCTGGAACCAGTTTGGCGCAGCCATCGACACGCTGGAGGCGGCGATCCGCGCGTGCCCGGCGGAAGTCTGGGGAGACAAGCCGGGATTCCACGAATTCTGGTGCATCGCGCACCATGCGATCTTCTGGACCGACTACTACCTGTCGGAGAAACCCGAGGGTTTCGCCCCGCCCGCCCCGTTCGGCATGGAGGAAATGGACCCGGAGGGCGTGCTGCCGGCGAGGGTCTATGCCCCGGCGGAGCTGTTGGCGTACCTCGCGCACACGCGGGCAAAGGCGCGCGCAGCCCTGGCGAACTTCACGCCCGAGCGCGCCGCGGAGCGCTTCAAGTCCGCGTGGATGGACTTCAGCCGAACGGAGCTGCACCTCTACAACATGCGGCACGTCCAGCACCACGCCGCGCAGCTGAACCTCATCCTCCGGCAGCGCACGGAATCCGCTCCGGGGTGGGTGGCGAGGGCGAGGAACTGACGGGGCGGCGCTCCGCGCCCCCGGCATCTACGGCTTGGTTCGCCCAGCCCAAATCGACGCGCCAATCCCCGTGCCGAGGATCGCGAACACGATCCCGAGCGAAACCAGCGGCGGCATGTGGTAGTGCCCGCTCGCCAGCATCTTGACGCCGATGAAGGCGAGCAGGACCACCAGCGCCGTCTTGAGGTACTTGAACGAGTCCAGCACGCCCGCAAGGGCAAAATACAGCGCGCGCAGCCCCAGGATTGCGAAGATGTTCGACGTGAACACGATGAACGGGTCGTGCGTCACCCCGAAGACCGCAGGAATCGAGTCCACCGCGAACAGCACGTCCGTGCTCTCGATCACGAGCAGCACGATGAAGAGCGGCGTCGCGTACTTCCTGCCGTCGATGATCGTCGTGAACCGGTCCTCGTGGTAGTCCTCCGACATCGGGATCAGGCGCCGGGCTAGCTTGACCAGCGGGTTCTTCATCGGTTCGACCGAGTCCTCCCCGGACCGGAACATCTTCCACGCCGTCCAGAGCAGGATGCCGCCAAAGACGTAGATGATCCAGTCGAGGGACTGGATCAGGGCGGTGCCGATCGCGATCATGATCCCGCGCATGACCAGCGCCCCCACGATGCCCCAAAAGAGCACGCGGTGCTGGTACTTGAGCGGCACGCGGAAGTAGTTGAAGATCACCGCGAAGACGAACATGTTGTCGACGCTCAGGGATTCCTCGACCAGGTACGCGGTGAGGAACTGGATGGCCGCCTGCCCGCCGGTGAGCACCACGTTGGGCGCCTTCCCCAGGCCGCGCCAGTGGTGCTCGTACATGAAGTAGATCGCCACGTTGAAGGCGAGTCCGAGGCCCACCCAAACCGCCACCCACTTCAGCGCGGTCCCCATCGTGACTTCCGAGTCGCGGCGGTGCAGCAGCTTCAGGTCCAGCGTCACGAGGACCAGGACGAGGAGCACAAAGCCGACGTAGACGGGAATCATGCGGGAGCGGGAAGGTCCTTGAAATGCGAAACCGGGCCGATGGAATCAGCCCGGCTCGTGGTGATTGTCGGCGGTGGCCATTCGTCCCCATCCCGGGGGAGGGGGGAGTGGCGGGAGCGACGGGACTCGAACCCGCGACCTCCGGCGTGACAGGCCGGCGTTCTAA
>CAZUCD010000154.1:0-8549 GCA_964618855.1 uncultured Candidatus Sumerlaeota bacterium | reverse complement strand
CCTACACCTCGACCTCACTCATGTGCCGCGCGCGGGCCTCCTCGTAGTGCCGACCGCACTCGGTCGCGAGGAACTTGTCCAGCGGGATGTCCTCCTGGCGGACGAACCCCTTGGCGGGGAGGACGCCGGAGCGGACCATCTCGATCACGGCGACGGCCGAGGCCGCGGTCGTCCATGCGATGGCGGTCCACATGCGCCCGCCGATCTCAATCGGATAGAGCGACCGCACATACTCGCGCCGCAGCATCCGTCCCTTGTCCATGCCCTCGACGGCCGCGTGGATGTACACGACGTCCTCGTCCACGGGGGGCTTGGCGTTCGTGAGGATCCGCACGGCGTCGTCGAAGTGCTCGTCCATGTGGAGTTCCTCGAGGAAGAACTTCATCAGGTCGCAGTGCCCAGGGTAGCGGATCGACTTGTAGTCGAGCGTCTTCACCTTCCCCTCGAACGTGTCGCACATCGTGCCGAGTCCGCCCGACGTGGTGAACGCCTCGAGCTGCACGCCGTCGATGACGAGCGTCTCCTTGTGCTGGAGCGGCGGCACGCCCGACTTCTTCCAGTGGTGGATGACCTCGCACTCCTTCAGGTACTCGTTGATGACACCCTCCGGGGACCAGTTGAAGGCATAGCCGAGGATTCCGCGCGGATGCACGGGGAGAGCGCCGACGCGCATCTCGATGCTGCGAAGCGTGCCGTCGAACGAGCGCGCGAGGCTGGACGCCACGATCCCGATGAACCCGGGAGCCAGGCCGCACTGGGGGATCATCGCACCCTTGGACGTGGCTGCGAGGTCGGCGATGTGCTTCGTCGTGTCCACGTCCTCCGTAAGGTCGAAGTAGTGGATGCCCAGCTTGTGCGCGACGTTGGCGACGCCCTTGTTCAGGTTGAATGGCAGGCAGGATATCACGGCGTCGAAGTCCTTCAGCCGGGCGGACAACGCCGCCGCATTGCCGGAGTCGAGCGCCTCCGTCGGGAAGGCCTTCGACGGGGTGCCCCGCAGGTCGAACCCCGTCACGGCGAACTTGCATTGGGCCAGCAGCGTGGCGACCAGCGTTCCAACGTTGCCGAGCCCGAGCACGGCGATCCTGTTGATCGATGCAGTCATGTCGCATTCCATGGGTGAGTTAAGCGTTTGCCGCGCGAAGCCTCGCGGGACTTCCCGACCCGGGGCAAGGCACCTTGGTGGGGGGCCGCCGGCGAGCAGCGACCCTTCATGGCCGTCATGGGAGTCCCAGGCGTCCTCGCCTCATGTTGCTGAACTTCTGGCAGGCCGACGCAAGGTCGCCATGCCGCAAGGGCGCAGGGAAAGGTCCCCTAAGGAAGGCCCGATGCGCATACATCGACCGCTCGGCGCCCTGATTTCTCCCCTTTCGTCCAGACTGGTCCATGGGCAACCTTTGCCATCCCGTCGATGCTTGGAGGCTTGGCCGCCATGATTGCACCCCAGACCCGAATCGTCTTTGTCACGGGGGGCGTCGCCTCCTCGCTTGGAAAGGGCATCGCCGCCTCGGCCCTCGGTGCCCTGCTCGTCTCGCGCGGCCTGCGCACGACGATCATGAAGCTCGACCCCTATCTGAACATCGACCCCGGGACCATGAGCCCGTTCCAGCACGGCGAGGTCTTCGTCACGGACGACGGCGCCGAGACCGACCTGGACCTGGGGCACTACGAACGCTTCCTCGGCGTGCCCATGTCGCAGGCCAACAACGTCACCACGGGGCAAATCTACGACACGATCATCCGCAAGGAACGCCGCGGGGACTTCCTTGGCGCCACGGTGCAGGTCATTACGCATGTGACGGACGAGATCAAGGGGCGCATCTACGGTCTGGCGCGCAAGACGGCGTGCGATGTCCTGATCGTCGAGATCGGCGGCACGGTCGGCGACATCGAGTCGCTCCCCTTCCTCGAGGCGATCCGCCAGGTCCCGCACGACCTCGGCCGCGGCAACTGCCTCTTCCTGCACGTCACACTGCTGCCCTATCTGGCGGCGGCGGACGAAGTGAAGACGAAGCCCACGCAGCACAGCGTCATGGCGCTGCGCCAGATCGGCATCCAGCCCGACGCGCTCATCTGCCGCACGGAGGTGCCCGTCGATGCGGCGCAGCGCCGCAAGATCGCCCTCTTCTGCTCGGTCGAGGAGCGCGCCGTCTTCGAGTCCATGACCGTCTCCGTCATCTACGAGGTCCCCTCGCGGATGCACGCGCAGGGGCTGGACGATTGGGCTGCTGAGAAGCTCGGGCTCTCCGCTCCCCCCGCGGACCTGACCCGGTGGGAAGCGCTGACCGCGCGCATCATCGGTGCCAAGGACACTGTTCGCATCGCCGTCGTCGGCAAGTACATCGAGCTCCGCGATGCCTACCGCTCAATCTACGAGGCGCTCGCCCACGGCGCTGCGCACCACGGCGTCAGGCTCGACGTCATCCGTGTCGACTCGGAGTCGCTCGAGGGCGACGCCTCGCTTGCCGAATTGGAGGAGGCCGACGGCATCCTGATCCCCGGCGGCTTCGGATCGCGCGGCATCGAAGGCAAGATCCGGGCGGCGAACTTCGCCCGCGAACGCGGCGTTCCGTACCTCGGCGTTTGCCTCGGCATGCAGGTCGCCCTCATCGCCTTTGCGCGCCACGTGTGCGGGATGGAGCGGGCCAACTCCACCGAGTTCGACGAGAAGACCCCCTACCCGGTCGTGGATCTCATGCTGGACCAGAAGACCGTGCTCAACCTCGGCGGGACCATGAGACTGGGCGCGTATCCCTGCCGCCTGCGCGAAGGCACCCACGCCCGCGCGGCCTATGCCGTCCCCGAGATACGCGAGCGCCATCGTCACCGCTACGAGGTCAACAACCGCTACATCCCGCAGTTCGAGGAGCACGGCCTGTGCATCTCCGGCGAGTTCCCCGACACGCGCCTCGTCGAGATGATCGAACTCCGAGACCACCCCTGGTACGTCGGCTGCCAGTTCCATCCCGAGTTCAAGAGCCGACCGCTCGAACCGCATCCCCTCTTCCGCGACTTCGTCGGCGCGGCCGTGAAGGCGAGGCGGGGCGTGGGGGCGTAGGGGACTATTCCTTGCGCACGCGAACCACCCTGCCCGATTCGCCGTACTCGTAGTGCCGCTGCGACTTCACGAGGTTGGCAGGCGGGAGCACGTCCCCGGTTGCGGGCGGGGTCCAGTCGCCTGAGAGCACGTAGTGCGAGAGGATCCGCCTCTGCGCTTCGTCGACGAGGTAGACGGATCGCTGGGGATCGCCCGGCTTCTCCCTCGTAAGTACTTTTCTCCAGTCCCGAACCTGCGGGTTGCCGTCCGGCCCTGGAAACCGCTGGACGATGTACGAGAATGAGGCGTCGTCGTAGCTGGGTGCGCCCTTCTCGTCGCAGACGATGGAACGCACGCAGAAGGGCATTCCGTACTCCTGCTCCATCTCCTGGTCGTATTCCCATCTCATCCACTTCACGAACGACTGGCTCCCTGCCGGGTCGAACCTGTGGACCGACTCGCTGTTGACGACTAGGTAGCCGAGGTGCTCGGCCAGCCCCCTGCTTTCGTCGAGGGCATTGGTGCGGTAGTCGAGTTCGGTGCGCTTGCGCTCCCTGAGTTCCGCGTCCCCTTCTTCCCGGCTGAAGAGCGAAACGCGGCGCAGGCGCCAGGCCTTGTCCCGGACGAGGTGCCTGTCCGCGTCCGTGTCCTCGGAGTCGTAGGTGTATTCCACGCGCAGCCTCGGCGCATCGGCGGGAAAGTCGCAGTACTTGCGGAAAGTCCCTCCTTCGCGGGCGTGGATGATCGAGACGGAGTTTCCCGAGGTGTGCGCCATTACGCAGTGCGTCTCGTTCTTTGTTTCACCGGGGGCGAGACTCTGGTCCGGCTTTGTTTCGAGGAAAGACTGGCAGTAGCCGTTGCCTTCGGCATCCTCGACTCCGACGAACCTGCCCCGCGCGTCGAAGTAGACGTGGCAGAGTCCAAGAATGATGAGCGAGTACTGCACCGACGATCCCTCGAATCCCCCGGCCGGTATCCGCGGCAGCGCCGAACCCCGCTCGGGTTGCTTGAACCCCGCCCACAGTTCGGAGGCGGAGTCGTGCCAGTACTTTTGCACGAGGACAGGGGGAGCCCCCGGTTCGTGCGCAAAGGGCGCATGGGGACCCGGGGTGAATGTATAGCTGAGGTTCGCAAAGTACTCTGACCACGGTCCCCGCGGCAGGTTGGCGACCAGGGCCCTGTCCATCCCGTTGCCCGTGAACAACGCCTGCGTCGAGATGTATGCATCGCACGTCAGCAGCCACTGGGGCTCCGAGTGGACCCGCGGGCTCGAGCGCATGGTGCCGTCCGGCGACGTGCGCAGGCTCGGCAGCCCACGCTGGACGTTCACGGCGACTGCTCCAGGGGGCATCCCGGGGCGGATGGCCTCGCTGAACCCGCGCGTGGTGTAGCCGCGTCCCAGCACCGGCGACATCGGTCCCCACGGCAACACAAGATCCACCTCCGACATCCACATCTCGCCGGTCACAAAGTTCACCGGATCGCCGGCATTCACGGAGGGCGCTTCCCATCGAACCTCGTGCGAGGGCCCGGCAGATTGCGCGAGCCCGACCTCCTCCGCGCCGACGGTGGCGGTACCCAGCAGGAACGCGCACACGAGGAATGCGGGCGCGAGCTGCGCCAAGCGGTTGGCCGCATGCGACTGTCGGCGTCCCGAAACGAAAGATGGAATGGGCATTTCATACGCGTCCGAAGCCAGCAGTCAGAACCCCCCACAGCATGTTGGGAAGGTTACTCAATCCGACTCAAAGACGCAACCAGCCTCTCCGTCACGAGCAGGAAGGTGGGATAGGTCCGAGTCCGGAGGATTGCGAAGGCGCCGCGCACCAGTCCCCGTTGGCACTTCCCCCCGGGAGGGGTGGGGGAGTCGGGCCTTGCGCTTCGTGCACGGGCCCGATCCGGACAGGAAAGCGCTTTTGCGAGTGCTTTCCATTGCCTCATCCTCGCCTTGCCACGATGGAACTTCCACCACTCGATGAGGTCTCCGATGAAGCGACCCCTTTTCGCGATCCTTCTCACGGCATCCTGCGCGGTTTGGAATCCTGCCCATACTGACATAGCAGGAGTGACCGCGGTCGGGTCGACATCCTATCCCAGCGCAGGGATGACGCATCGTGGCGAACTGGGAAACGAGAACCAGTTCATCGTCTCGGCGACGGACTCGGTAAACCGTCACGTCTACTTCGGGACGGGCTGGGACTCTCCGCGCATCATCAAGCACGCGATAGCCTCCGGGAGCACGGCTCCGGTTCGGGTCGGCCATCTGGAGTTGCCGACCACCAACGAGATTTGGGCGATCGAACTCGACCCTGCGCGCGGCGTGGGTTGGGCGGCGGCCGGAGCGACGATTTACATGTTTGGTCTCGGCCAAGGTAACGACAATCCGTACCTCCTTGGGTCGACCTCCCTGACATCGACTGGATTCACCTTCATTTCAGGACTGCGGTTGGATCCGACTGGCCTGGCCCTGTACGTCTGGGGCTTCGACAGTGGCGGCCTTGGTGGCGGATTGTTCGTCAAGATGGACGCAGGAACGGCCGAGGGTCTGCCCACAACCGCCCAGACTCTGATTCTCCTGAGCGACGAACAGGGGACGCGGCACGCATGCTTTGACTTCGGGTCGAACCTGGCCTTCATCTCCGCCTCCGATGCTACGGGGGTTCGGAAACTCGTGAAGGTGGACTTGGGGGCGGGGCTCGGCGCGATGACCCGTCTATCCTCCGCGACAATGACGGGCACCATCACCAGCGGCCGCATCTGGAGCATCGTGCGCGATGCGGCAACGGGTTACCTTTACCTTCAGGTGGGCACGGACACGATCCGGAAGTTCAACCCGGGGGCCGGGGCTGCAGCCCCGTCGTTGACGGCCAGCCTCACTTTGACGGGTACGGACCGAGATGCACGTCATCCCATTGTGGACCCTTCCGAATCCGCCATCTACTACTTCACCGAGAGTTCCGCCCCACGGAAGATCCTCAAGATCGGTATGACCACCGGGACGGCCGCGCCCACACGGATATCGAGCACCAATCTGCCCAATCATCTGGGTGGCACACCCATAGTGCTCTCAGCTTCCGGGGACTCGGTCGACGGCGTCATGCACTTCGGATTGGAGAACGACGTGGCCTCGGATTATCTGCCCGCTGCCATTGGAAAGGCATCCTTTTCGATCGGATCCGCGGGGCCGACGATTCACTCCTACACGAACCAGGTTCGACTCTTGCCGGAGAACTTCGACGGCCTCGCGCTCGATCCGGCAAACGGTGTGCTCTTGGTGCTCAGCGGATTCAACCAGGCGCTGGTGAAGGCCACGGACTCCGCAGCGGGCCTTCCTCCAGTGGTTGTTGGGAGGACATCGCATCCACACGGTTCCCTCAGCGGCTTTCTCGTGATGAACCCGACAGGGACGCACGCCTACGTCGGCTACGACAGCGGTGGCACTGCCGGTTTCGTCGGCAAGTTCCGACTCAATGCGCCGGCGTCAGTGGCAACCTATCTGGGCGAAGGAGCATCGCTTTCCGGGGAGTTGAGCCTGCGGTACGCGGCCCTCGATGCCGCGAACTCGGTGCTCTACATCGTCGACATCGACTCGCCGAGCAGCATTCTGATGTTCACCGCACCCGCCGGCGACGCCCTCCCGGCGCGGATCGGCTCCATGACCGTCACTGCTCCCGAGTCGGCCATGTCGGGCATCGCGACGGACGGATTGGGGTACCTTTACACTCAAATCTCGGCAACACCGCCCCGGATTTCGAAGTATCGCATCGAACCCTCGCCGACGCCCCCGACGTTCCTGGGGACCACGCCGCTCCCCGCGGGCCACACATCGGGGGCAGCCGGACTGGTGGTGGATGCGACCACGGGCCTGGGCTACATGACTGCAATCCAGGCGGGAGTTCCCGTCCTCGTGAAGTTCTCCCTCGGCGCGGGAGATGCGCTGCCAACCTACGAAGCCTCGGGCGCTCTCGATGCATCCGACGGCATCCTGGAATCCGTGGCGATCGATTCCACGCGTCAGGAGGGCTACGTCGGAGTGCGTGGGGGGCTTGTTCGATTTGCCCTCGGTGCCGGCTCGGCGGTGCCCGTGCGCCTGGCCAGGCTTGGCCTCCTTCCCGCAGACCAGCGCCACGCCCGCATCGTCGTGGACTCGGCGAGGGGGCGGGTGCACGTGGGAGGCGACGGCTCGTCCAATGGGGATGCGGCGAGGCTGCACACCATCACGACCGCGCCGAAGGACGCCGTCCACGCGACGCGCATCACACTTCCCGCGGATGCCGGTGTCACATCCGTCAACATGCACATTCACGAGCCGGGCGCGAACATCCGAATGGCTATCTACTCAGCCGACCCGTATGCGCCACAGCTCCTATGGGAGTCCCCCCCGGTTGCCGCTCTTGACGCAGAAACCACCCTGAGCATCCCCATTCCGTCGGGTACCCCCGGACTGGCGTCACTGCTTCTCACCGCGGGCGACTATTGGCTTGCCTGGAACTCGGATACTCCCGTGAACGCGGGCAGCTTTGCAGCCGCTGCTGCCGGGTCCTCCTTCATCGCCCCGGCGAGTTTTGCTGCGATGCCATCCCGCATCCCGAGGGGGAATCGCACGGAAGTCGCAGGGCAATGGACCCAGTGGCTCGAGTATGGACCTCCGGGAACCAGCGTGGCCGAGTGGCAACTCATGGATTGAAGCCCCGCTGGATGGAGTGCGCGCAAAGGAGTCGGGTCAGAGTCGTCGGAGGGGGCCGACCTCCCCGGCCCGCCACTTGCCCTTTCATCTCCCCGGAAGGTTGCGCCGGAGTCCAAAGCGTATCGAAAAGATACTTGGCGGCGCGTCGAGGAGCTTGAAAAATGGACATTAACCGATTCACGCAGAAGTCTCAGGAGGCCCTCTCCGACGCGCAAGCCCGTGCTGTGTCTTTCGGACACACAGAAGTCGAGTCCGAGCACCTGCTCCTCGCCCTCCTCGGACAGCCGGAGGGCCTGGTCCCTCGGTTGCTCAAGAAGATGGAGATCGACCCCGGTGCCGTCGTTTCGCGGGTGGAGGGTGAACTTGCCCGCCGACCCCGCGTTTCGGGGCCCGGCATCGAACCCGGCAAGATCAGCCTGGGGCGCGTGCTGGCCAAGACCCTCGTGGCCGCGGAGAAACAGGCCAAACGCCTGAAGGACGAGTACGTCTCGGTCGAGCACCTGATGCTCGCCCTGGTCGAGGAGGGCTCCGGCAGCGGAGCCGGTCGCGCGCTGAAGGAGGCCGGAATCACCGCGGACAAGTTCCTCGCCGCGCTCACCGACGTGCGCGGGAACCAGCGCGTGCAGTCCGCCAACCCGGAGGCCACCTACGAAGCGCTCGACCGCTATGGGCGCGACCTCGTGAAGGCCGCGCGCGACGGCAAGCTCGACCCCGTCATCGGGCGCGACGAGGAGATCCGCCGCGTCGTCCGCATCCTCTCCCGCAAGACGAAGAACAACCCCGTCCTCATCGGCGAGCCCGGCGTCGGCAAGACCGCCATCGCGG
>CAZUCD010000153.1:0-8568 GCA_964618855.1 uncultured Candidatus Sumerlaeota bacterium | reverse complement strand
CAGGGACAGGAACCATTATTTGGCATGCCAAATAATGGTTCCTGTCCCTGTTTTTTTCTCTGGTGTCAGGGATTTGGGGCGGGTCATCCTGCGCCATGCCACGCGTTGCCCGATTTGTCCTGCCGGGTCTGCCCTATCATGTGACGCACCGGGGCAACCGGCGACAGCCCGTGTTCGTCGAGGATCAGGATAGGCACGTCTACCTGCTGCTGCTGCGGCGTTACGCGGCGGAGGCGGACCTTGCGGTCTGGGGCTACTGCCTGATGCCGAACCACATGCACCTGCTGGTGGTTCCCGGGAACCCGGAGTCCCTGGCGAGGGGCATCGGGCTGGCCCATCGCCGGTTTGCGCAGAGGCAGAACTCGACGCACGGCTGGACAGGGCACTTGTTCGAGGGGCGCTACTACTCGGCGGGATTGGACGAGCGGCACCTTTGGGCGTGCGTGAGGTACATCGAGCGCAATCCGGTGCGCGCGGGGCTCGCGGAGTCCGCGGCGGCATGGCCATGGAGTTCCGCCGGGGCCCACTGCCTTGGCAAGGAAGACCCGGTGCTACACCCGAGTCGGCCGTTTCCGCACAGGCTCGGGCGCGATTGGGTGGGGTGGCTCGCCATTCCGGCGCCCACGGAGGAGGAGGACGAGCTTCGGCGCGCGACGCGCACGGGCCGCCCGTGCGGGGCGCCGGGCTGGGTGCGTGGCATCGAGGCGCAAACGGGACGGCGGCTGGTTGCCATGCCCCGCGGCCGCCCGCGCAAGGAAGGGGCCGCCACCCCTCCGGCCTCGGCAACGTTGCCAGACCTGTTCGACGGCACCTGACATAAATGGTTCCTGTCCCTGTTTTCCGGTGGGTCTTCTGCAACTATGAGTTTCCGCCGATTGGGGGAGGCGGGGGGACATGTTCCTACTACCTCGCGAAGGAGTTGGCGGCGTTGGGCCACAAGGTCCGCGTCGTGACGGCGGCGTATGGCGACCTGCCGCGGGAGGAGGACCTGGACGGGTTTCATGTCACGAGGCTGCGGGCCAAAAGGGCCCTGCCGGGACAGTCGAACCCGCGCGAGATGGTGTCCTATGCGCTGGCGGCATTTTGGCACCTGCTGATGGCGAAGGAAATGCCGGACCTTCTCCTTAGTTTCCACTCGATCCCGTCGGGCATGCCGGCCTGGCCCGTGTCCGTGCTGAGGAAAGTTCCGCACATCGTGCACTTTCAGGGGGGTGATGTGCCGGGGTGGCTGCCCGGGGAGTTGGAGGCAATGCACCGGCGTTCGCTGTGGCTGAACCGCGCGATCGTCCACCAATCGGCAGCGGCGCTGGCCAACAGCAACGGCCTCGCCGCGCTGGCACAGCCATCGTTCCCGCGCAAGCGGATCGGCGTGCTGCGCGGGGGTGTCGATCCGGAGAGGTTCCCGGCGCCGGACCGGAGGCTGAGGGCGGATGCTGCATGCAGGCTGCTGTTTGCCGGGAGGCTGACGACGCAAAAGGGTCTGGATGTCCTGCTGAAGTCGCTCGGACGCGTGGCGCGCGAGGCTGCCCACCTTGAGTGGAAGCTGGATGTGGCGGGGGACGGACCGCGGCGCGCGGAGTTCGAGGCGCTGGCCGCGTCCGAAGGCATCGCGGAACGCGTGGCGTTCCATGGATTCCTGGCCCGCGAACGCGTGCGCGAACTCTACGCCGAAGCTGACGTCTTTGCCTTTCCGTCGCGATTTGAGGGGATGCCCAACGTGGTGCTGGAGGCGATGGCGAGCGGACTCCCGATCATCGGCACGCGCATCGCCGGGACGGAGGAACTGGTGGAGGACGGGGTCAACGGCGTCCTGCTCGCGGTGGATGACCTTGACGCCTGTGCGGGCGCCTGCCTCCGATTCGTAGCCAACACCGAGGAGCGCCGGACCATGGGTGAAGCATCGCGGCGGCTCGTGCTGGAGAAGTGGACGTGGGCGCAGCGCGCCCGCGAGCTCGCGGCCATCGCGGAGGGAATCCTCCGGGGCCGCCCCCAAGGAGACAGACCATGAAGGGCGTCATCCTCGCCGGCGGCCTCGGCACGCGGCTCTTCCCGCTCACGAAGATCACCAACAAGCACCTGCTGCCCGTCTACAACCGCCCCATGATCCACTGGCCGATCCTGTGCCTCGTCGAGGCCGGGATCACGGAGGTGATGATCGTGAGCGGCGGCAACTTCGCCGGCTCCTTCCTCCAGCTGCTGGGCAATGGGCGCGAGTTCGGCCTGAAGGACATACACTACACCTACCAGGAGGGCGAGGGTGGCATCGCGGAGGCGCTTTCGCTCGCGGAGCACTTCGTGGACCGCGACCGTGTCTGCGTCATCCTCGGCGACAATATCTTCGAGAACAGCATCAAGCCAATCGTGGACGGGTTCCGCGCGCAGAAATCCGGGGGACGCATCGCGCTGACCGAGGTGACCGACCCGCAGCGCTTTGGCGTGGCGTCGCTGGACGCCAACCGCAAGCTGACCGGGATCATCGAGAAGCCGGCAAATCCACCCTCCAACTACGCTGTCACGGGCATCTACTGCTACGACGACTACGTATGGGAGGTCATCAAGACGCTCAAGCCCTCCGGCCGCGGCGAGCTCGAGATCACGGACGTGAACAACGCCTACCTGCGCCGGGGGGACCTCGAGTACAGCATCCTGAAGGGCTGGTGGACGGATGCCGGCACGTTCGACAGCCTCCTGACGGCGGGGCGCCTCGTGGCGGAACGCGAGCACCGGGCCCCCTTCGCGAAGTTTCTGCAGCCGACCGCCTCCGACACCTGACGCCAAGCGTGCGTATCGGGCTGCGATGCGAGGAGGCGGGGAACCCTGCCCGCATCCGTGCGCTCAGGCAGTTGGTGCAGCGCACCGGCATCGAACCCGGGGCGTGGTGTCCGACGGGCGAGGGCGCAGCCTCGACGCTGGCGTGGACCCGCCGTCCCATGGGGACGCCTCGCGAGCTGCATCTGCCGCAGCGGCTCTCCCCCGGGGATCGCGGGGCGTGGCTTGTCGCGGTGCGCGAGTTCCTGTTCCGCTGGAAGTCTGAGGGACTTCGACCGGAGGCGCTTTTTCGGCGGGGGGACGACTCCGCCGCCGCAGGCGACGACCTCCCCACGCTCGCCCTCGGCCTGCTCGACCAGTGGGACGAATCGTTCTCGGATGCGGGGGATGAGCACGGGCGCTTTCCTGCATCATCGAGCGTGCTCGGCGAGGCGGGCCTGCTCGACGTGCCCGTCGTGGACCGCATCGCGGCCGGCGTCGCTGCCGAATTGTCGCGTCTTTCTGGACAACCGCGGCCACCCCACGCGGTGCCGTGGGGACTCGCGGTGACCTTCGACATCGACTCGGAGGGGATGTACCGGGGGAGTTCCGCCTACCGATGCGCGCTGGCCGCGGCACAGGCAGGCCCGCGCACGGCGGCACGGTTTGCAGCGAGGGGTGCACTCGTGTCGGCGCGCGTCCTTCCTGATCCGCACCTCGACCTGCGCGGGCTGTGCCAGGTGGTCGAGGGACTCGATGCGCGCGCGACATTCTTCGCGCAGACCCATCGCGGACACACGCTGGACAGCTACGAACTCGGCGCCCGTTCTCCGCTCCCGCAAGTACTCCGCCGCGTGCTCCGCGAGGGACACGAGGTCGGGCTGCACTCGAGCTACGCCACCGGCGCCGGAGGACCCAGTCTCGCCGAGCAGGCGTCCAGGCTGCGCGCGCGCACTCGGGGAACCGCGCGGCTGCACAGGGCGCACTACCTGCGGGGGACGCTGTCCGCGCCGTGGCGGAGTGAGCGCATCGTGGACAGCTCACTCGCGTACGGTTCGCGAACGGGGTTCCGCCTGGGGACCATGATGCCCTTCACGCTGGCGCAGGGCGCGTTCGAGGCGCCTCCGTGTGCGATGGACACCACGTTGCGGCGCGACGACGGGCTCTCGCCCCGGGGTGCCGTGCGACGCGTGCTGTCGCTTGCGCGGGAGGCGCGCCGCAATGGCGGGCTTGTGACGGTGATCTGGCATCCCCACAATCTGGAGCCGGTCCTGTGGCCCGGGTGGCTGGCCGTGCTGGTGGAGGTCATCACGGAGGTGCGGCACGCCGGGGGCCTCGTGGGTCCGCTCGGCGCGATGTCAAAGCCTTGGCGGGCGCACGAGGCCGCGATCGGATCGATCCTCAGCAAGGTGGCGCACACATGAACAGCCCCGAGGCGTTCGTCCATCCCACGGCCGTGGTGGACCAACCCTGCACGCTCGGCCCGGGGGTGCGCGTGTGGCACTTCTGCCATGTGCGGGAGGGCGCTGTGCTTGGCGCGCGCGTGCAGCTCGGGCAGAACGTCTACGTCGGCAGGGGCGTGCGCGTCGGGGCGGGCTCCAAGGTGCAGAACAACGTCAGCCTCTACGAGGCGGTGACGCTGGAGGAGGAGGTGTTCTGCGGCCCGTCGTGCGTGTTCACGAACGTGGTGAATCCCAGGGCCGCCATCGAGAGGAAGGACGAGTTCAAGGCGACGCTCGTCCGCCGCGGCGCGACGATCGGGGCGAATGCGACGATCCTGTGCGGCATCACAATTGGGCGCTGGGCGATGGTGGGGGCGGGGGCGGTCGTCACGCGCGACGTGCCCGAGTTTGCGCTGGTGGTGGGCGTTCCCTCGCGGAGGGCGGGGTGGGTGTGCCACTGCGGAGTGAAGCTGCCCCGGCTGCGGATCGCGGAGGAGACGCCCTGCGGTGCGTGCGGGGCGCGCTACGTCCTGCGGTCGCCCGAGCTGTTGGTGCTGGCGTCGGAACCGCCTCCCCTGCGGGGATAGCCCCCCTTACCGCGCCAGTTCGGCCATCTTTTCGGCGAGTTCCGCCTCGCGCAGGGCCGAAGTGACCTGTTCCAGATCCCCCTCGATGATGCGGTCCAGAGAGTAGATCGTCAGGTTGATGCGATGGTCCGTCAGGCGGTTCTGCGGAAAGTTGTAGGTGCGTATCTTGCCGCTGCGGTCCCCGGAGCCGACCATGTCCTTGCGCATGGCGCTGCGAGCGGCGTTTTCCTCCTCGATCTTCTTCTCGAGGAGGCGCGTGCGCAGGACGGTCATCGCCTTCTCGCGGTTCTTGATCTGGCTGCGCTCGTCCTGGCACTGCACGGCGAGGCCGCTGGGGAGGTGGACGATCCGGACGGCGCTGTAGGTGGTGTTGACGCCCTGTCCACCGGGGCCGGAGGCGCACATGGTGTCGATGCGCAGGTCCTTCTCGTTGATCTGGACATCAGTCTCCTCGGCCTTTGGCAGGACGGCGACGGTTGCCGCGCTCGTGTGGATGCGACCCTGGGTCTCCGTGGCGGGTACGCGCTGCACGCGGTGCGTCCCCCCCTCGTGCTTCAGGAGGGACCACGCGTTGCCGCCCGATACCTCGACGACCGCTTCCCTTATGCCGCCAAGATCCGCGGGAGAGATCGAGATGGGGGCGAACCTCCAGCCCTTCTTCTCGGCGAACCTCGAGTACATGCGAAGCAGGTCGGCGGCGAAGAGTCCCGCCTCATCGCCGCCGGTGCCGGCGCGGACCTCGAGCAGGATGTCGCGCCCGTCCAGTGGATCGGGGGGGAGGAGGCGAACCTGAAGGTCGCGCGTGAGGGCATCGACCTCGGACTCGCCGTCGGCAATCTCGGATGCGGCGAGCGCGCGCATGTCGGCGTCGGGCTCGTTGGCCGCCATCTCGCGCGCCTGGGCGAGCCGGTCCCCCGCGCGGACGAGGCGCTCGCCGACGGCGACCGTCTCGGTCAGGCGCGCATGGTCGCGGCCAAGCTCCGCGAGCCGCCGGGAATCGGCGGCCGCGTCGGGCGATGCGAGTTGGTTCTCGATCTCCGCCAGGTGAAGCTGCAGTTGGCGGAGTTGCTCCTTTGCGTCAAGCATGTGTCATTCCCCGCGGAGGTGTGCGGCGCCGGCGCTGACCGCCGTGCCGCCCAGCGTGATTCGCGGAGTGCAGCTACCCCTGGGATTGCGGGTTGTCGGCGAGCCACTTCTGCGCCCGCGCCTTGACGCGCTGGAACTGCGCGCTGTCGAGTCGTTCCTTGCCCGTGAGCTGGTAGGTCGCGATCTGGGCCTTGATGTTGTCGATGCGCTCCTGCGTGGCCGGGTGTGTGGAGAGCAACTGGCCAAGCATGCCCGAATCCCCGCCACCGGATGCGGACTTCAGCTTCTCGAAGAAGGTCACGGCGGCGCGCGGATCGAACCCGGCGTGGTACATGGCCTCGACGCCGTAGGTGTCAGCCTCGCGTTCGTCCTCGCGCCCGAAGCGCCTGACGGTGAGGACGCCCCCCGTGTCCGTGACGAAGGCGGCGAGCTGGCCCGCCGAGCCGCCGGCGGCCGTCAGCCGGTCGGAGACCATCTGGAACCCGTAGGCGCGCACGAGCCCGCGCATGCCGTGCCTGCGCACGACGTGGTTGACCTCGTGCCCCATCACGGCGGCGACCTCAGCCTCGTTGTCCGCCGCGGCGATGAGCCCGACATTGACGTAGCAGAAGCCGCCTGGAATCGCGAAGGCGTTCAGGGACGGGTCCGCGGCGACCTTGAAGGTGAACTGCTGCTCGCAAGGCGGAGAGTACTCGACGAGGAGCTTGCCGAGGTCCTGCACCCATGCGGTCGCCTCGGCGTCGTTGAAGACGGGCACTTCCTTCTCGATCTCCGCGGCGTACTGCGCGCCAAGCTGGGCTTCCTGCGAGGGCGGGATGAGCATGTCGGCCGCCGCCATCTCGACGGTGGCCACGGTGGCGCACCCCGTGAGCATGAAACTGGAACAGGCGAGCATCAAGGCCGCCGCGTGGCAGCGCAGGGATCGGGTCGGTCGTGTCGTCATGGCGTTCTTCGTCTCTGGGATTCGTGCGATTGGCGGGGGATCATCCGCGGGGCGCCCCCCGCTTGACGGCAGATGGGAGCACGGGGCGTGCCGGGACGCAACCGTCGGTGCTTGCGCTTGCACCGGCTTGGGGGCAGGGTGGCGGCGCGAAGGATGCACATGCCGAATCCCGTCAACGCCCCTGCCCAGCCCGCCGTCGTCGACCGCCTGGGCCGTCGCCTGCGCTACCTGCGCGTCAGCGTCACGGATGTGTGCAACCTGTCGTGCCATTACTGCAACCCCGTGCGCGGGTGCGGGGAAACGTATCCGCACCGCCTCACATGGACAGACCTCGACTTCCTCGTGGATGTTTGCACGACCGACCTCGGGGTGGAGGCCCTGCGCATCACCGGGGGCGAGCCGACCGTGCGGCCGGGACTCCCCGCCTGGATCGCCGGACTGCGGCGCCACGGGGGTCTGCGCGACATCGCGATGACGACGAATGGCATCCTCCTCGAGCGCATGGGGCCCGAGCTGCGCGAGGCGGGGCTCAATCGGGTGAACGTCTCCCTGGACACCTTCGACGCGGAAAAGTTCCGCGTGGTCACGCGGGGCGGATCGCTCGACCGTGTGCTCGCGGGGATACGCGTGGCGCAGGGGCTGTTCGACCGTGTGAAGCTGAACGCGGTCGCGCTGCGGTCGCTCACGCCGGCGGAACTCCCCCGGTTCGTCGAGTTCAGCGATGCACACGGAGTCGAGGTCCGCTTCATCGAACTCATGCCGATCTTCGACAGGAAGATGTACTTCGACGAGAACTACATCTCCGTCGAGGAGTTGATCGGAGAACTGGCGCTGCTCGGGTGGGAACTCGAGCGCGAGGGGGACGGGCCCGCGGATGGCAACCGGACCGGATACGGCCCCGCGACGACGTATCGGGTCCGCGGATCGAGGGCGCGAATCGGGTTCATCTCGCAGATGTCCGCGACGAAGTGCACCACCTGCAACAAGCTGCGCGTGACGAGCGACGGCGCCCTCAAGCCGTGCCTGCTCTCCCCCACCGAGTCGGACCTGCGGCCCGCGATCATTGCCCGCGACCGGGTCGCCATCGCCGACGCCATGCGCCACGCATTCCTCGAACGACCCGAACGCTACGACGAGATCGTGGCAAGAACCCAGTCCCTCGGAAGGTCGATGCAGGCTACAGGAGGGTAGGGATTCGGAGAACCGGGTTCTGGGTCCCGGGGGCAAGTGGAGGGCCTTTCGACCTCCCGACCCTTCGACTTTCTGACATTCGAGTTTCGACTTACGACTCGGCTTCCTCGGCGCCGTGGCCCTTGATCTCGTCGAGGGAAATGCCCAGTTTTTCGACTTTTTCATAGAAGCTTCTGCGGCTGATGCCGCTTGCCTTCGCGGCGGCAGAGACGCTGCCGCCATGCCTGCGAAGGAGTGCGCGCAGGTACTCGCGCTCAAACTGGTCGCGGGCCTCGCGGTAGTCGCTCTCGGTGTCGGCCAGAGCACGGGCCGACTCCGCGACGAGGGACATCGGGGCCCCCGCGCCCGGCGCCGATTCGGCCGAGGCCGGACGGTGCCCGAAGAGACCGTCGGCTGTTTCCAGCGTGTCGGGTGCAATCATCGCGCCGGAGGAGAGCACGACAAGCCGCTCGATCAGGTTGTGCAACTCGCGCACGTTTCCGGGGAAGTCGCGCAGGGCGATGTGCGCGACGGTCCGGTCGGCGAACCGCAGCTTGCGCCCCTGGCGGTCGGCGATTTCCTGCAGGAAGGC
>CAZUCD010000152.1:0-8907 GCA_964618855.1 uncultured Candidatus Sumerlaeota bacterium | reverse complement strand
AAGCGAATGCCTTGGCTGCCATCCTTGCGCCTTCGCGCCCCTGCGCCCTTGCGTCAGGCTTTCCCTCCGAGGCGCGCGAATCAACAGCCACAAGCTCCACGCAAGGACGCGAGGACGCGAGGTCGCCAAGGAACCAACAAAGCGAATGCCTTGGCTGCCATCCTTGCGCCTTCGCGCCCCTGCGCCCTTGCGTCGGGTTTTTCCTGCGGGCTGCGAGGAAACGAAAGGGCGTGCCCTCCGCCCGGATGGGAATCAGTTCGTGCTCGCGGTCTGCCGCTGGGGAACCCACTCGAGGGAGGCCCGTGTCAGGGCGCCCGTCTCACGCTCGACGCGGGCGATGTCCTCCGCCGAGAGTCCCTCGGCGTACTGGGCCCGCAGGATGGCGGCGTCCTCGGCGAGGGGGCTCATCGAACCCCGGAGGAGTCCCTCCGCGTGGATCAGCGCGGCCAGGGTCTGGTCGCCGGGTGCGAGCCTTCGGCGCATGAACATGGCGTACATCATCCATGCACGGCCCTGCGGCTCCTCGTAGCCGGACTCGGCGGCGAGTCGGATGCCCTCTCGGTGCAGGCCGGCGGCGAACTCGATGTAGCCGCTGTCCTCCTGGATCTGCGCGGCGCGCAGGCATGCCTGGCTTGCCTTGTCGAAGTCCTTCATCCCCGCGGCGATCTCCGAGACGCGCTTGAACCAGAGCAGCGCCTCCTGCGGGCGCTTCATTCCGGCGAGGGCATCCGCCATCTTCATCGCGGTGCCGATCTGGCGTTCCGTGTCGTCCGACTTGGAGCCCCCCCCGGTCCTGGCCTGGATGAGTGCGAGATAGGAGTCGTAGTGCTCGGCGGCCTTCTCGAACTCGCGCCGCTTCATGTAGGCGTCGGCGAGGTGCATGTGCCCGTCGGGCTCGTTGGGGTCCACGCGGACGGCGGCCTCGAGCTTCTCCAGCGCCTCGAGTTCGTCCCCGAGGAGTCCGGCGACTAGGCCCCAGTTCACGAGCGTCGCGAAGTCGGGCCGGAACAGCATCGGAAGGTAGGCGAAGCCGGCTCGGGCCTCGGTGAGGAGCCGCTGGTCGCGAAGGCGCATGCCCTCCTGCGCCAGGAGCAGTGGGAGGAGGCGCTGGACTGAGGCGGAGTGCGGGTTGACGGCAATGCCGCGGCGGGCCTCCTCCATGGCGGACTCGAGGTCCCCGCCATCGGCGAGGAGGTTCGCGCGCCGGAAGTAGGACGCGGTGTCGTACGGGTTGATGCGCTGGCCGAGGGCGAGTTGCTCCAGCGGGGCGTTCTGACGCGTCAGGAAGTTGTACGTCATGTCCAGTGCGGCGACGCCGAGGAGCGCGGTGAGCCCCGTGTAGCGGATGATGCGCGCGGGGGCCGTGGGCCCGGTCAGCCAACCGCCGATGCCCGTCAGGTACTGCGTGACGCCGCTGGAGGGGATCGCGCCGGACTTGTCGCGCTGGCCGAGGAGGAGCGCAGCGACCTTGCCGTCGCGCAGCTTCCAGATCGCCCCGTCGAGCATGAAGTGGTGGATGTTCACGAGCGAGGAGAAGATGAGGACGCTTTCCGCGAGGTCGTACTTGAACACGCGGCTGACGATCCACGGGCCGGGGAGGAAGAGCGCGATGCCGCCAACGATGAGCGTGCCGTAGTAGGCGAGCGGCCTCCAGCGCCCGCCCCCGCGCAGGCCCGCCTCCGTCTCCCGCTTCGTGTAGTAGCCCGTTATCCACAGGTACTGGGCGCAATGCATGAAGGCGAGGATGCCGGTGCTGTAGTACACGGCCGGGGGAGACTGGCCGAGGTACACCTCGTAAATGGCCGGGACCGCGAACCAGATGCTCTGGGTCATGAAGAGGACGATGGCGCCCGCCATGCGGCGCAGCCCGGCCTGGCGCACCATCGAGATCATTGCGGGGACGCCCGCGAGGAAGTATGTGCCGAGCGCGATGAACCTCGCGGGGTCGGAGAACTCCCGCGTGATGCCGAGCGAGTAGGTGTTCGGCTCGCCCTTGTCCCCGGAGTGGATCGCGAGGAAGAGCAGCGCGTAGGATGCGAGGTAGGACGCCCGGAGCGCATTGCGGACGAGGCTGCTCGGGTTCGCACCGTTGCGACGCGCGAACATCATCGTCAGCCCGAAGTTCTGCCCCATGTAGTGGTACGGGCTCCACGTCAGGTAGAACGTCACGAAGTAGGGCACCAGGTTCACCCCGTCCCCGAACAGCGTGTGCGAGGCGTGCGTGATCACCGCCGTCAGGAGCATCACGACGGAGAGGTGCACGGTGAAGTACTTGTACTTGTTGAAGTCCTCCCGCGTGCCGTAGGCGCGGTAGATCGTCGCCATGTAGTGCGGATAGTTGCAGAAGAACGTGATGACGTAGAATGCGAAGGCCAGGGCCCCAGCATTCGTGTTGTTCAGGAAGGTGGTCAGCAGCATGAGCGGCGCGGACCAGAGCCCGCACCCCACGAGGAGGTCCACGACGGGATGGACGAACCACTGGGGCTTGGATGGGGCTGCTGGTGCTGCGGACACTGCGGGGAGGATCTCGCTCGGGGGGGGACGTGATGCGCGCGCTGGCCGCGCACGCGGGCGATCTTCTCCCCCGGAGCCGGGTTTCCCGGCAAGGGGAGAGGGGGTGGCATCCGAGACTGCCAGCCGGGGTTCCGATTCCCCCTTTCCCCGCGCGCGGCGGGGCGGCACCCTCCGGCGACTGAACCCCCGATGCGGAGGACCACCGCACCATGTATCTCCACATGCTCGAAAAAGACGAGAAGACCGCATTCCTCTCCTTCGCCAAGTACCTCGCGAAGGTGGACGACAAGGTCATCTCGAACAAGGAGCACTTCATGATCCGCTACATGGCGGCGGAGATGGGGCTGAATCCCGACGAGGCCATCGAGGACGCGTACAGCCAGGAGCACCTCGTGAAGGTGTTCCACCGCGACCGCGCCAAGCGCGTGCTGATCCTCGAGGGACTCGGCATCGCGCACGCCAACGGGAAGTTCGAGGCGGAGCAGTACCGATTCCTCGTGCAGCTCGCGAAGGACCTGATGCTGCCGGACGACTACGTCGGTCGCGCGGAGGGCGTCGTCCGCATGCAGCTCCACGTGATGCAGGAGTTCGAGGCGCTTCTCGGCGGCTGACGCGGGGGGACGCGCATGTACGATCCACCCGGGCGGGCGGACACGCTTTCGCCGCGCCTGCTGAACCGCTGGGCGGAGCTGGTCGCGGACAACCACCGGCGGCTCCTGCCGGAGTATGAGAGCCCGTTCTTCACGCTCGAGCCGGACAGCCTGGCGGGGGCGGTGCGCGCGCATGTGAAGTGGTTCGCGGACCCCGCGGAACCGGCGTTCTGCATCGACCGCGCGGCGGCGCGCAGGCTCTCGGACTGGGGCGTCCGGGGCCGGCATGCGCTCCACAACGAGTATTGCGAGTACGGGACCGTCCTGCGGCCCGGTCCGGACGGGGCGCCGCGCGCCAAGCGCGTGGTCCTCACGACCGAGATGCGCGAGTATTGGACGATGATCGCGGAGGACGCGCCGGACGGCGTCCGCCTCCTTGTCGAGGAGGTTCTGGGCTTCGTGCCGCAGTGGCGGGAGCTCTACGGCATCGACAACCCGCACGCGCTGACGCGGCGCGAGCGCAAGCACGCCTTCGCACGCATGTGCGCGGGGCACGGGGACGATCCGGACCTCGTCGCCGCGGGGGTTCCGGCGCAGCCGGCCGGTCCGATCAACAGGGACCACGTGCTCTTCATGACGCATCCCATCAACGGGCTGGACGACCTGATCCAGATCATCCTGATCGGGGCGCGGCCGTACCACCGCGACTCGCCCACCGGCCCGGTTCCGGCGAACCGGGAGCAGGTGTTCCGCGTGCGGCCGGGAAACGAACGGCTGGCGTGCCGGCACGCGGATCCGGCCGCAGCCATGGCCGCGCACGGCGCCGCATGCGAGGGGCGCACCGTCGCCCTCGCCAATCCGCTCGGCGTGTACATGCTCCAGTTCAACCGGGACGCGTTTCACTTCGGCGGGGAGGCGCTGCCGGACTCGTGGGTGCGGTTCTCGCGCGGGGAGCCCGGAATGCACCAGCGGCTCGAGTTCGGCCCCCCGGACGATTCGCCGCATTTCCTCTCCGACATCACGGTCGCCGAGGGCGCGCTCGACGTCCCACTGACCGGGGGATTTCAGGTGGCGCGGCACCTGGAGATTGGGCCCCACGTCCTCGTCGGGGCCCCGCGTCCCCTCTCCCCGGAGGAGCGCGTCATCGTCTCCACAGCGGACGGACCGATCCGGTGCCACGAGGCAAAGGTCTGCGACTCGATCCGCACGCTCGCGGAGGAGTACAACCGGGAGCACGAGGGCTGATGCCCCCCCGCCTGCAGCAGGGCATCCACGTCGACGAGCGCACGGTGCCCCGCCTGCACCACGGCGCGGTTTTCCTCCGGGCGGAGGCGTCGGCCACGATGGCGGAAGTGGCCGGAGAACTGCATGCGCTGTGGGGGATGCTGGAGGGGCTGCGGCAGGGGCGCGTCCCGGAACTCCCCGGCCACGGCGTGCCGCACGCCAACATGGAAGTTTCGCTGGGCATCGGGCCGCGGGCGTTCCGGCTGCCGGGAGCCGCGGCCGAGCTTCCGGCGGACCTTGGGCCCGAGTTCTGGTTCCGTTCGCCAAGGCCGTCGGGGGGCGGGCCGCTCCTGCCGGGAAGCGGCCTGCACTTCGCCCCCTCCGTGCGCGCCAACCCGGCGACGGAGGACTTCGCGATCCAGTTGTTCGCCGACTCGAGGCTCGCCGTTGCGCGCGCGATCCTGGAGCTGCACCGGTGCACGCGCGGACAGGGCGCGCTCGAGTTCGTCGCCTCGTTCGAGGGTTTCTCGCGAGAGGACCACCGCAGTTGGCTCGGCTTTCACGACGGCGTGTCCAACCTGGAGCCGGGGGAGGAACGGCGCCGCGCGATCACCGTGAAACCAACGAACCGGGTGCCTGATTCATGGACCACCGGGGGCACGTACGCGGCGTTCCTCCGCATAGCCGTCGACATCGATGCGTGGGATGCGCTCGCGCGGCCCGAACAGGAGCTGATCGTGGGCCGGGACAAGCTGACCGGGATGCCGATCGAGGCGCTGGGCCCCGATGGCCGCGGAGTTTCGCGATGCCCGTTCGGTGGTGCCCGGGAGGCCTTTCCGCCACAGCCGGGCGCGCCACCCCTCGAAACGCCCGATGTCTCGGAGGAGGTCCTGCGCATGAGCCACGCCCAGCGTGCGAACCACCACCGGCGCGATGTTGAGAATCGCGACTCGCTCCGCATCTACCGGCAGAGCTTCGAGGAGTTGGAGCACGGGCCGACCCCGCGTCCCTGCGTGAGCTTCACGTGCTACATGGACACGCCGGAGCGGCTGGTGCGGCTTCTGACGCAGCCGGGTTGGCTTGGGCGGACGAACTTCGGGGGGGACCCCGCGGCCCAGCCCGCCGGGCTCGCCCAGTTGCTCCAGGTCCACGCGGCCGGCGTGTTCCTCCTTCCTCCCGTCGTCGACGGGGAGCCGTTCCCGGGTGCGTGGGCGCTCGCGGGGAGGAAGCCATGAGGGTCCTTCGCGCCTATGTGGAGGGAGCCGCGTTCCGCGATGGGGCGGAGTTCGACCTGCCCGAGGAGGAGTCGAGGCACCTGTCGCAGGTGCTGCGCGCCCGGGAGGGCATGATGGTGGAGCTCCTCGACGGGCGCGGCGGACTGGCGACCGCCGAGGTGACGCACGCCGGGAAGTCCCGCGTGTCCGTTCGGATCGAGTCGCTGGCGCCCGTGGAGCCCCCTCCGGCGAGGAGGATCGAGCTCGCCCCCTCCCTGACCCGCACGGACGCGTTTGACGACATGTTGCACAGGGCGGTGGAGCTGGGGATGACGGCGTTCCGGCCGATCGCCGCGGACCATTCGGTCGTCGAATTGGATGCGCGCAAGGCGCAGGCTCGGCTTGAGCGGTGGGGGCGGATCGCGCGCGAGGCGCTGAAGCAATCGGAGCGGCGGTGGATGCCGGTGCTGGAAGCTCCGGCTGGCCTCTCGGAGCGGCTGGCGTGGGGGCAGGGAGAGGGAATCCTGGTGCTCGGACTGCTGGAGCGCGGGGAGGGCATCGCGGCGCTGTCGGGGGTCCTCCCGGATATTGGGAGGAGGGGAGTCCTGATCGTGGCTGGGCCCGAGGGGGGATGGAGCGCGGGGGAGCGCAAACTTCTCGGCGAAATGGCCTGTCCGGTCTCGCTGGGAAGCGCGATCCTGCGTGCGGAAACGGCATCGCTGGCCGCGCTTGCTCTGGTTTCGCTTTGACTCGATCCCCCGCCCGGTCGGAAATGGCGGGCGAAATCCCCAAACGCGCAGCCCATTGAATGCGCTGTGCCCGGAGGCCATCCATGGTCGGTCCCAAGCTTGATTCACGGTCCTACACGACGCTGCTGCTCACGGTCGTGGCGCTGCTCCTGGCGATGAACCTCGTCAAGGCGCAGTACTCGGGCGCGGATCAAACGTACAAGACGGAGGCAGCCGCGCTTTCGGAAGTGGCCAGCGCAACCCGCGAAGTGGCGAAGGCCAACGAGCGGATCGCGGAGGCGCTGGAAAGCTGCGCATCGGCAATCAGCAAGGTGAAGCTGGACGTCAACGTGCCGGCGGCGGAATCCGCGCCGGCCCCGACGGGCGCCCCCGCGGCTGGCGAGTCGACCGAGTCGGCACCCGCCTCCGGCACCGGCGGCGGCGGCGTCGTGTTCGACATGGGCGGGAACTGATCCGAACCCGCTGGCAAGCAAACCGCACATGCCGCAGTTGTGACTGGACGGGGCCAACGAGCCCCGTCCGGTCCAACGCGTCTCGAATCGGGCGTGGTGCGGAGCAGCAGCCCCCACCCTGAAAAACCGACTTCCCCGGCAGCCACACCGTGTCCGCACCCACAGGCAGCGCCCTCTCCCCGCAGGAAATCACAGGACTGCGGATTCCCCCAGAGAGGAAGCGCCGCAGCCCATTCGCGTCCCTGCTGATCGTTCCCGTCCTGCTGGCGTTGGTGGTGGCGCTTTGGTTCGTCTTCCAGAAGACAAAGGGTGGCGACAGCCAACGGCTGACACCGCGCAAGGCCTCGGCGAAGACGCCCGCCGTCCCGACGCCCGCCGCGAAGGCTCCCGCGCGCCTCACGCCAGAAACGGCGCCCAAAGGGGAGAAGCTATTCGTCACGAGCGGCTACATCGTCCCGCGCGAGCGCCTCGAGCTGAGCCCCCGCTTCCAGGCCACCGTCGCGGAGATTCGAGTCGGGAAGGGTGACCGGGTGAAGGCCGGCGACATCGTGGTGAAGCTGGAGGACGAGGAGTACCGGGCACGCGTCGAGGAGGCGCAGGCACGGGTCGTTCTGGCTGAAGCCCAGCTCCTCGAACTCAGGAACGGCACGCGTCCGGAGGAGATCGAGCGGGCGCGCTGGCAGATCGCGCAGTGGGAGGCGAACCTGAAGGGGGCCGAGCAGACGCTCGCGCGGCGGATCGAGCTGGCGCGGCTGAACGGCGCTTCGCGCGAGCAGGTGGACGAGGCGCAGAAGGCGCGCGACTCGGTCCAGGCGCAGCTCAACATGGCGAAGCAGGAACTCGCGCTTGCGGAGAAGGGAGCGCGGGCCGAGCGCATCGCCCAGGCGGAGGCGGAACTCGCCGTCGCGCGCGCGGCCGTCGAAAGCGCCACCGTGTTCCTGCGCTGGTGCACGATCACCTCCCCAATCGACGGTACGATCCTAACGCGCGACGTGGACGCGGGCGAACTCGTCACACCGCAGAGCTTCGGGGGCTCGCGCGGACCCTCGACGAGCTTCGTCTCCATGGCGAACCTGTCGGACCTGCAGGTGCAGGTGGACCTGAACGAGCAGTTCACTTCACAGGTGTTCCTCGACCAGTTGTGCGAGGTCTCGCCACTGGCGTACCCCGACCGGAAGTACCGCGCCTACGTCTTCGAGATCGCCCCTGAGGCCAATCGCGCCAAGGGGACGCTCGAGGTGAAGGTGCAGATACTCCAGCCGGACGAATACCTCACGCCGGAACTGAGCGCGACCGTCTCGTACCTCAACGACACGGCTCCCGAGGCGGCCGAGGACCGGCCGGCCCGGCGGCGCCGGACGCAGTGACGATGCGAAACTCGGCGCTGGACCGCGTGCTGGAGCACAACCGCAAGTGGGCGGCCGAGCGCGTCGCGCGGGAACCCGACTTCTTCCGCTCGAAGGCCGGGCTCCAGGCGCCGGACTACATATGGATCGGTTGCTCGGACAGCCGCGTGATGGCGAATGAAATCACGGGCCTGGAGGCGGGCGAGCTGTTCGTCCACCGCAACATCGCCAACCAGGTCGTGCACACGGACTTCAACTGCCTGTCGGTGCTGCAGTTCGGGATCGAGGTGCTCGGGGCGCGGGACATCATCGTGTGCGGGCACTACGGCTGCGGGGGCATCCGTGCGGCGCTCCTCCCCCCCGGCGGCGGGTTTTCCGAGAATTGGCTGCAGCACATCCGCGACGTTGCGGAGGCTAACGCGGCGGAGCTCGACGCGCAGCCCACGCCGCAGGCGCGCGCGAACCGGCTGGCGGAACTCAACGTCGTGCGCCAGGTCCAGAACGTCGCATCGACCGCGGTCGTCCGCGCGCTCTGGGCGTCGGGCGAATCGCTGCGCATCCACGGGGTGATCTATTCGCTGGAGGATGGGCTCCTCACGGACCTTGGGTGCTCGATGGACCGGGGGTGAGGTGCCCGGTCCCGTGCCCGACCCGAGTTGCAGCGCGCGCGTGGAGGGGCCGCGCCCCCGTCGGGGGCGCCGTGCATGTTGCGTGACTGCGGACCGGGGCTCACGCCCCGGTCTGGGATGCGGCGCGCCTCCGGCGCGCGTGGGAGCACGTGCGGCGGTTGGGGAATCGCGTGGCGTGGCGGCGGGCGT
>CAZUCD010000151.1:275-9142 GCA_964618855.1 uncultured Candidatus Sumerlaeota bacterium | reverse complement strand
CCGAGTCCCCTCCCATGATCACACTCACCGAACCCTGCATCACGGAAGTCAAGCGCCTGCTCCAACAGGAGCAGAAGGAAACATGGGGCCTGAGGCTCGGCGTGAAGGGCGGAGGCTGCTCCGGCCTGACCTACACGCTCGCCTTCGACGAGAAGCCCGGCGCCGCGGACAGCGTCTTCGACTACGACGGCGTGAAGGTTTACTGCGACCCGAAGAGCTACCTCTTCCTCAACGGCATGACGCTCGATTTCTCCACGGAGCTCCTGACGGGCGGGTTCAAGTTCGTGAACCCGAACGCCAAGAAGTCGTGCTCCTGCGGGACGTCGTTCAGCGCGTGACGACGGAGCCCGGTCGGGCCATTGCGCCCGACCAGCGACGGATCGAGGCGACCCACTTCAATCCCGACGGGTCCCTGCGCGCCTCAGCCGAGGCCCTGGACCACTTCGCGTTCCTCGGACTTCCCCGGCGCCTCATGCTCGACGTGCCGGCGCTACGCGAGGCGTTCCTGGCCTTCTCGCGGCGCTTCCATCCGGACTACTTCGGACAATCGGACGTGGACCAACGGCGCCTCGCGCTCGAAAAGACAGCCCAGCTCAACGGCGCCTGGAGGACGCTGGGCGAGGCCCAGCCCCGGGCTGAGTACCTCCTCACCCTTGTCGCCCCGCAGATCACCCCGGGGAAGAACTCCGTCCCACCGGACCTGCTCGAGGAAATGATGGATATCCAGGAGGCGGGGGAGGACCTGCGCAACGCGCGACTGGCCGGAAATCCCGCCGCCCTCGCCGCGGCGGAGTCCCGCGTCCGCCCCCTGCGCGAGCAGGCGGTTGCCTCCAGGGCACGGATAGAGCGCAGCCTACCGGGCCTCTTCGCAGACTTTGATTCACTCGCCGACCGGCAGGGGGAAGCCTCGCCGCAATGTGCCGCTGTCCTCGGAAGCATCCGGGGAGCGCTCGACCAGATGAACTACCTGCGGACCGTCATCCGGAACCTCAGGTAGCCCCGCTCGCCCGCTCGAGCACTGCGAGCCTTCGCTCGAGACGCTGGATTTCGGACGACTTCGGGGCCCGCGCCCTCGCCTCCGCGAGGAGCCGCCTCACGCCCTCGGCGCTCTCCTCCTCGAAGAAGGTCATGCGCTCGTACTCGCGCGCATAGTGCGCCTCCGGTGGCGCCCCCGGCAGGAGTGCGGCGCGCCGCGCGCTCTCCCGCGCGCGGGCGGCGTCGGGCGACTCCGGCTCGCAAAGGCGCGCCGCCAATTCCCACGCGATGTGCGCGCGCCTCAAGGCCGGCATCATCGCCGCCTGCTCCGCGAGGAGCCGCGCATCGCGCACGATCCCCATCCTCGCGAGCAGCCGCGCCCGCTCCAGGGTTGCCTCCGATGCGAGGAACTGGTCCGCACCCGCGCCCAGCGCCTCGAGCGCCGCCGAAGCGGCCTCGAGCCCGATCGCCCGCGGCGAGTGCGGGTGCAGCGCCGCGACCACGCGCCAGAAGTCCGCCCGCTCGCACTCGCCGGTTTCGTCCAGCGCAACCGCCACGGCCTCCGCGCCCGCCGGCATGTCCCATCGCATCGCCAGGTCGGCCAGCATCCACAGCCTCATCCCGAGTCCGGGCTCGGGCAGCTCCATCACAACGGCGACCAACTCCCGGAACAGCATTGCATCGTGCCGGGCCACCGCGTCATTGAACAGCGTGTTCAGGTAGTGCGCGCGCTCCTCCGTGCGCGCCTCCCCCGCAAGCCAGCGATCGACCTCCCCGCGGACCTCCCCAGTGCGCCCCGCCCTGGCGAGCGCCATCGGCATGCACGCCGCCTCATGGGGGAGCGCCTCCGAGCGCCACGCCGGGGGCAGGTCGCCAAATGCGGCCGCGGCCGCCGAGGCATCACCCGTGTGCAGCAGGCACACCGCGCGGATGAGCCGCGAGCTCGCCTCCACGCGCGAACCTTGGATCTCGCGGTCGTGCGCATCAAGGAGCGCGAGGGCGCGCACCCACTCCCCCCCATGGTAGCACGCGAGCAGCAGCGGCCCCCACAGGTCCGCGCGCGCGGCTATCTCCGCCGCGGGGAACCCGCGTTCGATCACGAGACGCGCCGCGTCGAACTCCTCGTGCTGAGCGAACTGGAACGCCGCAACCTCCGCGTCCCCGGGCCATGCAAGGTCCAGCAGCTCGAAGTTGCGCGCCGCGGCACGCACCATCGCGCCGCTCTTGAAGCGCTCTCCCGCCGCCACCAGGTACGCGAGTTCCTCCGCATCCGTCGTTTCGATCGTCTCGATCAGGTCGGCGTGCGTCTGCGCGATGCGCTCAGGCAATCCTTCGACCTTCAGCTCGGACATTGTTTCCAGGACGGAGAGCGTCGTCCGGCCATCGCGGAGTCGGAACCCGCGCTCGGCGAGCGCGTCGGCGACGGACGCCAGTTCGATGATGGCCTCGCGGGGGGCCCTGCTCCGCACGAGCATCTCGAGCGTCAGCAGGTGCGCCTCGAGCGTGTCCTCGTTTCCCGGCGGCCCGAGCAGGGGAAGAAGGGCCGCGCGCGCCTCGGCCCATTGGCCGAGGCGGATCCGGATCTCCGCCGCGCTCAGCCGCAGGCGGCGCGGATGGGTTGCGGAGGGATCGTCGAACGCCGATTCGAGCGTCGCGGCCGCCTCCTCAAGGCTCCCCGTCTCCGCCAGCAGGAATCCACGCACGAACGCGATGTCGCCGGTCGGCGAAGTCCCGTCCCCCTCGATCTCACTCAGGAGCCGTGCAGCCGCGCCGTCGTTTCCACGGGCAATCTCGCCGAATGCCAGCGCCACGCGCACGGCATCCGCGGCCGGTGAACCGGGCGCTGGTCCCGCCGCCTTCCAGATTCCGCGCGGATCCAGCTTGCGGAAGGAGGCGAGCACAGCCTTCGTCGTTTCGCTCTTCATCGTTGGTCGGATCCCGTCGGTGCGGATGGGCGAAAATCGAGAGGCCCGGGGGCGAGCCTCCGGGCCTCTGCTGCCTGCCATGCGGCCCCTGCGGGCGTGGCGCGGCGCGGGGCCGCCCACCCGTCAGGCGTCGAGCTGCACGATGCCGATCTCGATCGCGTACTTCACCAGTTCGGCGATGTTGTTCAGCCCGAGCTTCTCCATCACGTGCGCGCGGTGCGTCTCGACGGTCTTGACGCTCACGTGGAGGCGTTCGGCGACCTCGTGGTTCTTGAGGCCCTCGGCGAGGAGCTGGAAAATCTCCCGCTCGCGCGCCGTGAGCGACTCGTAGAGCGTGCGCCCCGCCTGCTCGCCGCCACTGTTGATCCTCAGGTAGTCGTCGATCACGACGCGGCTGATCGAGGGCGAGAGGTAGCTCTCCCCGCGGCCCAGCGCGCGCAGCGCCGTCACGATCTCCTCGGAGGCCGACTCCTTCAGCACGTATCCGCTCGCGCCGTTGCGGAGCGCCTGCAGCACGTAGGCCTCGTTCTTGTGCATCGAGAGCACGAGCACGCGCGACTTCGGCGAGCGCTTCATGATCTGGCGGATCGCCTCGAGGCCGTTCAGTCCGGGCATGGAAATGTCCAGCAGCACGACCGACGGGGTCAGGTCGGCCGCCTTCGCGACAGCCTCCCGTCCATCCGCGGCCTCGCCGACGATCTCGATGTCGCCTTCCGATTCGAGGAGCTTGCGGAGTCCCTGCCGGACGATCGTGTGGTCGTCAACTATCAGGACGCGAAGCGCTGTCTTCATGGTCATCATGGGTCACCCTTCCGTGAGGGGGAGTCTCACGCAGATTGTAGTCCCGCGACCGGGCGTGGCATCCAGTGTAAAATGCCCCCCGAGAGACAATGCTCGCTCGCGCATGTTCACGATCCCGCTCCCCGCCTGCTGCGGTGCCCGCGACCTCAGGGAGGCCGGATCGAATCCCTCCCCATTGTCCCTGACGGTCAGCATCAGGGTCTCCCCCTCCCTCTCGATGCGGACCCATGCGCGCGTCGCGCGCGCGTGCTTGTAGATGTTGCCCAGCGCCTCCTGGATGATCCGGAAGGCCGCCGTCGCCGTCGCCGAGGGCACGGGATCGCCGCCGAGGTCGTAGTCGCGCTCGACATGGATGCCGCGGCGCTCGTCGAACTGCCGCGCAAACCACTCCACGGTTGGCTCAAGCCCGAGGTCGTCCAGCATCGTCGGCCGCAGGTCGAGCGATATGGTCCTCAGGTCGTCGATCACCGTTGCGACAAAGTTCCCGATCTCCTTCAGCTCGCGCATGAGCTCCGTGTTGTTCGGCATCGGCCGCGCCAGCGTCCGCACCGACTCGAGTTGGTACCGAAGGGCCGTCAGAGACTGCCCCACGCCGTCGTGCAGCTCCCGGCTGATGCGCATGCGCTCGCGCTCCTGCGCCTGCAGCGTCTGCGCCGACGCGTGCCGCAGCACCTCCTCCTGGAACCGCATCTCCTCCTCGGCGCGCTTGCGCTCCGTGATGTCCAGGATGAGCTGTGAGTTCTCCAGCGCGGCCCCGAGGTGGAACGCGAACACCGCGAGCAGGTCCAGGTCGAAGTGGTCGAAGCAGTAGGGCTTCCGCGAGTTCTCCACGTACAGGAGCCCGCGCGACTCCCCGCGCACGATGAAGGGGGAGCACATCATCGAGCGCCGCGTCCGGTGGGTGCTCGAGTCGTGGTGCGTCGAGGGGTTTCCATCCACCGCGTAGATCGCCGAGTGCGACTCCAGCGCACGGGAAATCAAGCCCTGCGTCGTGTCGTCGTCGTGGATCTGCAGCCTCCCCGTCTGGCTGTCGCTGTGGAGCACGCGCGCGCGGTCCCCCCCGGGTGTGCCGAACAGCGCCACCGCCTCCACGTTGTCGAACGACGTCAGCAGCGCCTCCAGGAACTGCCGCACGATCTGCTCGCGGTCCGTCAGGCGCCCGATCCGCGCCACCGCGTTCATGAGCGACAGCAGCTTCGAGTACGCCGACGACAGCTTGCGCTGGCTCCGCCGCGCCTCCTCAGGATCCAGCCCCATCGACGTCAGGTTCGTCGAGAGCCGGCTCGTCTTCGGGTCCATCTCCTCGAGGTCGAGCGCATGGATGATCTCGAACAGGTCCTGCCGCCGCCACGCCGGGTGGTTGGAGATCGGCTCGTTGTCCGCCTGCGGCCCCGCATCCGCACGGCCCAGCAGCAAGGTGAATATCCCGATCCGCACCACGTCACCGGGGCGGATGATCGTCTCCATCACGGTCTCGCCATTCAGGTGGGTCCCGTTCAGGGACCGCAGGTCGCGCAGCCGGATCTCACCGTCGCGCTCCCTTACCTCGGCGTGCATGCGGGAAACGCTCGAGTCGTCGAGGTGCACTTCCATGCGCGAGTCCCGTCCGATGCGCATGCGCGCCCCCTGCGGCAGGGCCACGCACCCGAACTCCTGCCCTTGGCGCAGGATCGTCAACGTGTGCGCCAGCTTCTTCCCCGTCGCGGACTCGGCCACCTGCCACCCCCTTTGACATGCCGCGACCCTCGTCGCAGGCTCGCCCCCGATTTCACACCGCACCCGCGGACCCGACAAGGTCCTTTTCATGCCCGGCGAAGACGACGCCCCCAACCCCATCCCGGGCCGCCCCCCCCCCCCCCCAGCCAGCCACAGGCCCGCCCCTGCGGAGGAGCCGCACAGCAACAGCGTCCACACCCCAGCACCCCGCAGCATCGACCCCATCCGCGCCGGCCGCCTGCGGACGGTGTCGGAGGTCATCGCCGCCTGCGAAGCCGGGGGTGCCTGCGGCTCGTGCCGGCCGGACATTCTTGAGTTGTTGGAAGACCTCCAGCCGCCTCCCGAGCAAGGATTCGACGATAAAGCCCTTTAGTTTTTCCCGCCGACTTCTGGTCGTGCCGCGTTCCCGTCCGGCCCGAAATACACTCCGACTTCTGCGACCGTCCCATTCTGAACTAATCCAGTGGTGTCGCAAGACCTGTAAAATCAGCACTACACAGCGATAAAACACTTCATTAAACGGGTTTCCCCATCGCTCGTTGACGGGACAACCCATCGAGCGTACCGCTCTCTCTCCAAGAAACATCAAAAAAATCCGGGCGCCCAAACGGGTCCATCCGGAAAGCCCCAAAGGTTGACGGCCATGAAACTCCGCTCCGTCCTTACCGCAGCCGCCCTCTGCCTGACGATACTGGCTCCGGAGGTCGTCGGCGCACAAACCGCGCTGACCAGCGGTGTGCAGGTGAGCAACACCGTCGCTTCGGGCGCTTGGCAGCAGTACACCATCAACGTCCCATCCAATGGCACCCAGCTTCAGGTCGTCATGACCGGTTCCTCAGGTGATGCCGACCTCTATGTCCGCAAGGCGGGCACCCCCACCACGAGCCTCTGGGACTTCCGCCCCTACCTCTCCACCAGCAACGAGACGGTCACGGTCAGCTCCTCCTCCAGCCCCGTCCTTTCCTCGGGGACGTGGTACATCGGCGTGAACGGATGGGCGACGTCCTCCCCCTACACACTGCGCGCCACGGTGACGACCTCGGCCACGCCGACGCCAACCCCGACCCCGACGCCAACCCCCACCCCCACTGCGACCCCGACGCCGACACCGACGCCGGCCCCTCCGGTGGCCAGTACCCGCCAGGGCATGGGCCCCGTGCCCTACACGGGCGGCGTCATGTTCCGCGTCTGGGCGCCGAACGCCTCCAGCGTCTTCGTCGCAGGAGACTTCAACGGCTGGTCCGGCACCGCCACGCAGCTCGTCAGCGAAGGCAACGGCAACTGGTCGCGCGACGTCAACGGCGCCACCATCGGACAGCAGTTCAAGTACGTCATCAACAACGGCGGCACCGCCTACTGGAAGAAGGACCCGCGTGGCCAGGCCCTGACCAACTCCGTCGGCAACTCGATCATCCACGACCCGAACTACAACTGGTCCGCCGCTGGCCAGGTGCAGACGATGTTCTCCGACAACTTCGAGGCCACCACCCTCAATCCGCAGTGGGTCACGAGCGGCACGGGATCCTGGCGCGTGCAGCTCAGCACGACCTACAAGGCCGCGGGCACGCGCGGGGTCACGCTCGACAACTCGACCTCCGCGAACTACTCGACCGTGCAACTCACCGTCCCCCTCAACGCGACCGGCAAGTCCAACATCACCCTCACCTACAAGGTTCGCAACATCGGCGACGAGTCGCACACCACGGACGGCGTCTACATCTCGAACAACGGCACCACTTGGACGAAGGTGGACAGCTATCCGGCCATCTCCAGCTCATTCAGCACGCGCACGGTGAACCTCTCGACCGCCGCCGCCACGGCCGGCTTCACCCCGGGCGCGGGGTTCCGGGTCCGCTTCCAGCGCTACGATGACTATCCCATCGCCAGCGACGGAGTCGCCCTCGACGACATCACGATCACGGGCACGACGGTCCCGGCGGACACGTACTCATCGCCGAGCTGGAACGAGATGGTCATCTACCAGATGAGCATCGGCACGATGAACGACTCCCCGGGCGGCGGGCCGGGCAACTTCACCAGCGCCATCGCCAAGCTCGACCACATCAAGGACCTCGGCGTGAACGCAGTGTGCGTCCTCCCCGTGGCCGAGTTCGCCGCGGACTTCTCGATGGGCTACAACCCCGCCGCGCCCTTCGCGGTCGAGACCGCCTACGGCGGCTACCAGGGCTACAAGGAGTTCGTGAAGCAGGCCCACGCGCGCGGCATCGCCGTCCTCCAGGACATCGTCTACAACCACTTCGGCCCATCCGACCTCGACATGTGGCAGTTCGACGGCTGGAGCCAGAACGGCAAGGGCGGCATCTACTTCTACAACGACTGGCGCTCATTCACCCCGTGGGGCGACACGCGCCCCGACTACGGGCGCGGCGAGGTCCGCTCCTACCTGCGCGACAACGCCATGATGTGGCTCAACGACTACCGCGTGGACGGCTTCCGCTGGGATTCCACCGTCAACATCCGCACCAAGGAAAACGGCGGCGGGGGCGACATCCCCGACGGCTGGAGCCTCATGCAGTACATCAACAACGAGATCAACTCCAGCCAGGGCTGGAAGATCTCCATCGCCGAGGACCTCCAGAACAACGAGTGGCTCACCAAGTCCACGGGCGCCGGCGGAGCGGGCTTCGACTCGCAGTGGGACGCCCAGTACGTCCACCCCGTCCGCGACGTCCTCAAGGTCCAGAACGACTCCGACCGCGACATGAACAAGATCGTCGCCGCACTCAACGCGCGCTACAACGGCGACGCATTCCAGCGCGTGGTCTACACCGAGTCCCACGACGAGGTCCGCCTCGGCAAGGCGCGCATGCCGTCCGAAATCTGGTGGGACAATCCCGGAAGCTGGGCGTCGAAGAAGCGCTCGACCCTCGGCGCCGCCATGACCCTCACCGCCCCCGGCATCCCGATGATCTTCCACGGCCAGGAGTTTCTCGAGGACGGCACCTTCGAGGCCGAGGACCCGCTGGACTGGTCCAAGAACACCACCTACTCCGGCATCAAGTCGATGTACACCGACCTGATCAAGCTCCGCCGCAACTGGTACAACAACACGCGCGGCCTCCGCGGACAGGGGAACAACGTCTTCCATGTCAACCACACCAACAAGGTCGTCGCCTTCCACCGCTACGACCAGGGCGGCGCGGGGGACGACGTGGTCGTGGTGCTCAACTTCTCGAACCAGGCCTTCAGCAGCTACAACATCGGCATGCCGCGCGGCGGCACCTGGTACGTCCGGTTCAACAGCGACTGGAACGGCTACTCGAGCGACTTCGCGAACACGAACAGCTACAACACGACCGCGAACGCGGGCGCCAAGGACGGCCTCGGCTACAACGCCAACGTCGGCATCGGCCCCTACACGGCGATCATCCTGTCGCAGTGATGGGTGCTCGCAGCACCTGCGGTTACAGAGGCACCAACCAGGGCGCC
>CAZUCD010000151.1:0-265 GCA_964618855.1 uncultured Candidatus Sumerlaeota bacterium | reverse complement strand
CAGCCTTTCGCTGTAGTCCCTACCGCTTTCGCAACACACGCCTGCAACTCGCCGCGCCGGGGACCCACGGTTTCCCGGCGCGGCCACTTTGTGCACTACGCATGGGGTCTCCCCAGTGTTGCGCAGCGGTGCATCCAGCGACGCACTGCCGTCGAGCAAGTACCAATAGATCGGGCGCGCGTCGGCCCAAGGGGCCGACACAACACAGCCCGGACCCAAGCATGGCGCGGGCCCTGGTGTGCAGAACGATCAAGTAGCTGCGTCC
>CAZUCD010000150.1:0-9201 GCA_964618855.1 uncultured Candidatus Sumerlaeota bacterium | reverse complement strand
GATGGTCGGGGCGACTGGATTTGAACCAGCGACCACTCGCCCCCCAGGCGAGTGCGCTACCAGGCTGCGCTACGCCCCGACCGTGCTGAGGGAGGGGGATGCAATAGCCGCCGGGGGGGGCGCGTCAAGGTGAACCGCGTTGCTTTCTGAAGGGGAGGCCGCGGGGCGATGGTGGTCCCCTCGGCCTGAGGACGATGCCGCAGCAGCACTGGGCGCAACCGTTTGACTTTGAAGTGCCATTGCGTCCACAGCGGTGCGGGCCGTTAATCCGCGTCCCCCGGCGGGGCTTTGCCGCGGGCCATCCCCACGACGGACGTACCAAGCCGCCCATGTCCGAAGCCGTCTCCAAATCCCCCGACCGGATTCCCTCCCGCGCCGAGGACTTCTCCGAGTGGTACATCGCCACGGTCCGCAATGCGGGTATGGCGGACTATACGGACATCAAGGGCTGCATGGTCATCAAGCCGTACGGCTATGGCCTCTGGGAGAACCTGCGCGATGCGCTGGATCGCCGAATCAAGGACACGGGGCACGAGAACGCGTACTTTCCCCTCTTCGTGCCGGAGTCGCTCCTGACGAAGGAGGCCGAGCACGTCGAGGGGTTCGCCCCGGAGTGTGCGTGGGTCACCCATGGCGGTGCGAACAAGCTGGAGGAGCGCCTGGCGATCCGCCCGACGAGCGAGGCGATCATCTGCTCGATCTACGCGAAGTGGGTGCAGAGCTACCGCGACCTGCCCATCTTGATCAACCAGTGGGCGAATGTGGTGCGCTGGGAGAAGCGCACGCGCCTCTTCCTGCGCACGTCGGAGTTCCTTTGGCAGGAGGGCCACACGGTCCACCGCACGGAGGAGGAGGCCCAGGCGGAGACGATGCAGATGCTCGAGGTCTACCGCGAGTTCCTCGAGACCGAGTTGGCGATCCCCGCCGTCGCGGGGCAGAAGAGCGACGCCGAGCGCTTCGCCGGCGCCGAGAAGACCTACACGGTCGAGGCGCTGATGCAGGACGGCATGGCGCTTCAGGCCGGAACGAGCCACAATCTCGGGCAGCACTTTGCCAAGGGGTTCGGCATCAAGTTCCTCGACGTGGACAACACGGAGAAGTTCGCCTGGCAGACAAGCTGGGGTGTCTCGACACGGCTGATCGGCGCCGTCGTCATGACGCACGGGGACGACAACGGGCTCAAGCTGCCGCCGCGCATAGCACCCGTGCAGACAGTGCTCGTGCCGATCTACAAGTCCGGCATGGAGGAGACGCTGAACGCGAAGGTGCAGGCGCTCACGAAGGCGCTGCGCGACGCGGGTGTGCGTGCGCGCGCTGACGTGCGCGATACGCTCAGGCCCGGGTTCAAGTTCACGGAGTGGGAGGTGAAGGGCGTTCCGCTGCGCGCAGAGATCGGCCCAAAGGACCTCGAAAAGGGCGTCGTAACCCTCGTCAGGCGGGACACGAGGGAGAAGATCCAGGTGCCCGAGACCGAGCTCGTCCCGACCGTGCAGGCCCTGCTGCTGGACATCCAGAAGGGGATGCTGGCCGCCGCGCTCGCGTTCCGCGAGGCGAACACCCACTCCCCCGCCAACTGGGAGGAGTTCTGCAACTTGATTGAGACCAAGCGCGGGTTCCTGCTGTGCCCCTGGGACGGAACCGCGGACTCCGAGGGCGCCGTAAAGGAACAGACTAAGGCGACCATCCGCTGCATCCCCCTCGATGGTCGCGGCGTGGCGCAGGCGGGCGACGTGGACATCTACTCCGGGAAGCCGGCGAAGTGCCGCGCGCTCTTCGCGAGGGCATACTGAGAGCGACAACGCCCGTTGCCGGGTGCTGTGTGATCGCAACAAATCCGGGGAAGCAAGGACGTCACGCGAAACGACATGAAGAAGTTCCTCCGCAAGATTCGCCTCGATAGGATCGGCTCGGGCACGCATCCCGCGCGCCTCGGACAGATCGTTGAGGTGTCGCCGGACTGCGTCGCGGAGGAGGGCGCCGTGGTCGTGGGTCGCGCGATGGGTGAAAGCCGCCTCTACGGCGAGATCGAGCTGCCGAACGGCCGAAAGGCCAAGATCGTCACGGGCAACCTGATCGCGGGGGTGCTTGGCGCGCGCCAGGCGCTGCACGGCTACATGGGCGATGTGCCGGATTCGCTCAAGGAGGGGGATACGATCCACCTTTTGAACATGGGCGGCGTCCTGGGCATCTGCTCCTCCTGGAACAAGGAGACGGGCCCGCCGATCCCCGTTGAAGTCCTGGGCGCCGTGCTGCGCAACGGCCTGCCCATGAACATCCGCGACTTCGCACTGCCGCCGTGCGCCGAACTGCGCGTGGAGGGCCCGCCGCTCATCCTGATTCTCGGCACGTGCATGAACGCGGGGAAGACCTACGCGGGAAGCGAGATCATCCGCCTGCTTTCGCTCGGCGGGCTGCGCATCGCCTCCGGGAAGCTTTCCGGGGTCGCCGCACTCCGCGACCTGCTCTCGATGTCGGACAACGGAGCGATCGCAACCGCCTCGTTCATAGACTGCGGGCTGCCGAGCACGGTACGCATGAAGGACCTCGCATCCGTCGCGCGCGCCGTCATAGCGCACCTGGAGAAGTCGTCCCCCGACGCGATCCTCCTCGAACTTGGGGACGGCATCATCGGCGGATACAACACGGGAAGCATCCTTGAGGACGACAGCATCCGGCGGCGGACGAAAGCGCGCGTACTTTGCGCGAACGATCTGGTCGGCGCGTGGGGCGGGGTCGGGCTCCTGGAGAAGCTCGGGCACCGCCCCGACGTGATCAGCGGCCCCGTGACGGACAACGCGGTGGGGACGTCCTACATCCTCCGCGAGCTGAAGGTGGGATGCGCCAACGCACGCAACACGCCGCATGACCTGGCGCGGCAGGTGGCGTCCGCCCTCGGACTCGCGCTGGACCTGCCGAAGTGAAGGCACGCGTCGCCGTCCTTGGGGCCACGGGCTATGGCGGGGGTGAGTTGCTGCGGCTGCTCCTGATGCATCCGCACGTCGAGGTGATCGCGGCCACGAGCCGCAGCGAGGCCGGCAAGCCAGTTTCCGCCGTGCACCGGAACCTCGAGCAGGTGACGAGCCTTGTGTTCTCGGCTCCTGACATGGACTTGCTGGCGGATGGGGCCGACGTGGTCTTCGCGGCGATGCCGCACGGCGCCACGGCCGAGGCGATCTCACCGCTCGTCGATCGCGGAATGCGCGTCATCGACCTGTCCGGGGACTTCAGGCTGCGGGACGCGGAGTCCTACCGCCGCGCTTACAAGCGCGACCATCCGCGCCCCGACCTCCTGGGGCGCGCATTCTACGGGTGCCCTGAACTCCGGCGGGAGGCACTGCGGCACGCCAGGTTCGTCGCGTGCCCGGGCTGTTTCGCCACGGCGATCAACTTGGCGCTCCTCCCCGCGGCAAAGGTGGGTTGGCTGTCGAACTCCACTGTCACAGTGACGGCGATGACAGGTTCGAGCGGGTCTGGCGCGGAGGCGTCGGATGGAACGCACCACCCGACGCGGGCCCAAACGCTGCGGCCGTACAAAGTGCTCGATCACCAGCATGTTTCTGAGATCATGATGACGATGGCTGATGCGGGGACGGCGCCGTCCGCCCTGCACTTCACGCCGATCTCGGCACCTATTGTGCGGGGGATTCTGGCCGTGGCAACGGCGCCGCTCCCGGTGGGAATCGGAGCAGCCCAGGTCGAGGCAGCCTACGGCGAGTTCTACGCGAATGCCCCATTCGTGCGCGTCCTCGCATCGCGCGAGGCCGAGTGCGCGACGGTGGCCACGACCAACTTTGCGGAACTGCGCGTACGCGCGGTCCACGGCGTCCTCCACGTCACGAGCGCCATCGACAACCTCGTGAAGGGTGCGGCTGGCCAGGCGGTACAGTGCATGAACCTGATGATCGGATTCCACGAGCCGGCGGGGCTTGAGTGGCCCGGCACCTGGCCCTGAGGAGCGCACCATGACCACGACTCGCCACTTCATCGCGTCGGACGCGCTCTCGCTCGATGAGACGCGCACGCTGCTGGACGAGGCGTACGCGCTGAAGTACAACAAGGGGCTCATCAACGAGTGGGCAAAGAGGACGCTCCTCATCGGAAAGTCGCTCGGGGTGCTGTTCTTCGACCCGTCCCTCAGGACGCGCGTCACCTTCGACCTCTCGATGCAGCAGCTCGGCGGGCACTGTATCACGCTCGACGTCGGAAAGGGCACGTGGCGCATCGAGCACCGCGAGGATGTCGTCATGGACGGCGACACGACGGAGCACCTGATCGATGCGGCGCGCGTGCTCTCGCGGTACGTGAATGCCATCGCCATTCGCGCCTTCCCGGAGCAGAAGTCCTGGGCAGACGATGCACGGGACCCGATCCTGGCCGGTTTTGCGCGCCACTCGAGCGTGCCCGTCATCAACGCGGAGTCCTCCCTCTGGCATCCGTGCCAGGGCCTCGCGGACATCATGACCATCGACGACCGTCTGAAGAACGTGAAGAAGGAGCCGATCGTCATCACGTGGGCATGGCACCCGAAGGCGCTGCCCATGGCGGTGCCGAACAGCATGCTGATCGAGGCGGCCAAGTTCGGCATGGATGTGCGGCTCGCACATCCGCCCGGCTGGGAGCTGGATGGCCCCATCATGGAGCGCGCGCGGGAGCTCGCGGGACTCGCGGGTGGGTCCGTGCGCGTTTACGACGACTTCCGCGACGCTCTCTCCGGGGCGCGCGTTGTCTATGCCAAGAGTTGGGGGAGCCTCAGGAACTACGGGAACCCGGAGGCCGAGGCCGCAGCCAAGTCATCCCTCAGGCAGCACTGGCGCGTCCGCATGGACCACATGAAGCGCACCGACAACGGGTTCTTCATGCATTGCCTGCCGACGCGCCGGAACGTGGAGGTGGACGCCGAAGTGCTCGACTCTCCATGCAACGCAGCGTACGATGAGGCGGAGAACCGCCTGCATGTCCAGAAGGCCGTGCTGCTGCGCAGCCTGCGGACGGACTAGCAGTCCCAGGTTTCCGCCACCAGACCTTTCGCCTTTCCAGTTTTCGATCCACACTCCCGGAGGAGTTCGCCGATGCAGGACATCACGCTACTGAGGGAAGCCCTCCCCTACATCCGCCGTTTCCGGGGGACGACGTTCGTCATCAAGATCGGCGGGGAGTCGATCAAGGACCAGGAGACGCTGTTCGACTTCGCGGAGGACGTGGCTCTGATTTCGAGCGTCGGGATTCGCGTGGTCATCGTCCACGGGGGCGGCGCGCAGATCACGGACACGCAGGCGACGCTCGGCATCGAGACGAAGATGGTCGGTGGGCGCCGGATCACGGATGAGCGGACGCTCGACGTGGTGAAGATGGTGCTCGCGGGGAAGATGAGCGTCGAGATCGTCGCCGCGCTGAAGCGCCAGGGCGTGCGCGCGATGGGCACGTCGACCATCAGCGCCGGCATCATCGAGGCGCGGCGCCGGCCGCCCCGCAAGGTCTCCGGCGGCGGCGAGGAGATCGTCGACTTCGGCTACGTTGGCGACATCGTGAGCGCGGATCTGGAGCCGCTGGTCCGTCTGTTGGACTGCGGCATCGTGCCGGTGCTCTCGCCCCTGGGCGCGGACTCGGAGGGCAACGTCTTCAACATGAACGCCGACCTGGTGGCATCGCGCATCGCGGCGGAGTTCAAGGCGGAGAAGCTGCTCCTGCTGACGGCGGTGCCGGGCGTGATGATGGACCTGAAGGACCGCACCACGCTGATCAGCCAGATCACCGCCTCCGAGGCCCGCGAGGCGATCCGCAAGGGGATGATCGCAGGGGGCATGATCCCCAAGGTCGAGGAGTCGCTGCGCGCCATCGAGGCAGGCGTCAAGCAGGTGCACATCCTTAGCGCCATGGAGCCGCACCAGCTCATGCTGGAGATTTTTACGCCGAGCGGGTGCGGCACCATGCTGTTGCCGTAGGCGCGCTACTTCCGTCGGCGGTACTTGTACTGGAGCATCTGCGCCTCGCTGCCGTCCGGAAGCTCGAAGTACATCGTGAACACGTGCTCGTCCGGGGAGACCTCAACCTCCGTGGAGCGGAACTTGGTGCCGGGCCCGAGGGGCCCGAGACCCGTTCCCCGAAACTCGAGCGTCTTCGTCGCCTCGTCCCGCTTCCCCTCGAACAGCGAGATGGTCGGATCAATCGAGTGAATCCAGGAGGAGAGCCACTTTCCCGCGAGCGAGTCGTACCCAACCATCGCCTGGCCGGTGTACTTCGCGCCAAACATTTCGCAGGTGAACTTCCCCCGCAGCCAGAAGGGGCCGACCATCTCGGCGACGTCGACGGCGGTGAACTCCATGGGTGGCTTGCCCGGTCCCATGGACATCGAGCACTGCACGTCCCACGTGCCCACCTTCTGCGCGAGCCACGCGTGTTCGGGACCTGGTGTGGGCATCGGGCATTCCGAATCGGACATGGGAGTTTCTCCAGTGATGGTGGGATGGTTGCACGCAGGATGACGCCAGCGAGGCAAAGGTCAAGGAGGGTGGCACTAAGGAGTCTGCCTACCCGCCGTCGGAAGTTCCGAAAACCTATGGGCTGTAGGCGTCTCGCTTCGGAACCCCATTAGGCCCCGCTGGGACGCGCGCATGGCCACCGGCACGCGGATTGACCGGTCGATTGCGTTCAAGCTGGGTGGGTAAACCGCTTTCAGACTTGCCGGTGCGTGGCTGGAGGTCCGCAAAATCGCTGCGGCGCGGCCCCGGGGTCGTGCACACTCCCACCGTGCGGATGCGAGGTCAGGCACCGCCGGAACAGGTACATGGCACAAAGTCGGGTCCGAGAGGTGCTGAACGAGAAGGTCGTGGTCTTCGATGGATCCATGGGCGTGACGCTCATGGCCATGAACCTGACGAAGGACGACTTTCGCGGCAAGGAGGGGTGCTACGACTACCTCGTCCACACGCGGCCCGACGTCATCGCGGAGGTCCACCGTTCCTTCCTGCGCGCGGGGGCGGACGTGGTGGAGACCGACACGTTCTGCGGCACGCGAATCAAGCTGGACGAGTACGGCCTCGGGGAGCTTGAGGGAACGCTGAGCCGCGACGCGGCGCTACTAGCGCGGCGGGTGTGCGACGAGTTTGCGACCCCGGAGCGCCCGCGCTTTGTGGCCGGCTCGATCGGCCCGACGGGATTCATGCCGAGCACGAACGACCCCGCACTCGGGCAGATATCGTTCCACGAACTTGAGCGCGGCTTCTGTGCGCAGGCACGCGGGCTCATTGAGGGCTCCGCCGATGTCCTGATCATCGAGACGATGATCGATGCGCTGGAGGCGAAGGCGGCGGTCTCCGGCGTGAAGCGCGCCATGCGGGAACTCGGCCGCCGTGTTCCCATCATGGTGCAGGCTAGCCTCGACCTGACGGGGCGCATGCTCCTGGGCAACGACATCGCCTCCTGGTACTGGACGCTCGAGGGACTTGGCGTTGACGTCATCGGAATGAACTGCGGAGTCGGGCCGGACTACATGCGCGACGCGGTCCGCCACCTTTGCCAGACGGGGCACCACCCTGTGTCCTGCATTCCGAATGCGGGCCTGCCCATCAACGAGGGTGGGCGGACCGTCTACCCCATGAAGCCGCAGGTGATGGCGGACCTCCTCGGGGAGTTTGTAGGCGAGTACGGCCTGAACATCGTGGGGGGGTGCTGCGGGACGACGCCGGACCATGTCGCTCGGATCGCGGACGCGGCTCGGACCGCGCCGGCGCCGGTGATGCGCTGGCGCGATGTCCCCGCGTCGCCGCGCCGGATCTTCGCGGCCAGCCCGATGAAGGCGGTCGCGCTCAAGCAGGACGGCACGATCACGATCATAGGCGAGCGCCTGAACACGCAGGGCAGCCGCAAGGTCAAGGACCTGCTCCTTGCGGACGACTACGAGGGGCTGCTTCCGATAGCACGCTCCCAGGTCGAGGGCGGGGCGCACCTCCTCGACGTCTGCACCGCCCTGACGGAGCGCGCGGACGAGGGTGAGCAGATGCGGCGCGCCGTAAAGCTCCTCGCCCAGGCCGTGGATGCACCGCTCGTGATCGACACGACGGAGCCTGCCGTCCTCGAAGCGGCCCTGACCCAGTACCCTGGCTCCGCCGTGGTGAACTCGATCAACCTGGAGAATGGGCGAGAGAGGATCGACCGCGTCATGCCCCTCGTCGTGGAGCACGGCGCATCCGTCATCGCCCTCACGATAGACAAGGCCGAGGGAGGAATGGCCAAGACGGCGGAGACGAAACTCCTGGTCGCACGGAAGATCCACGACATCGCGGCTGGAGAGTACGGGATCGCCCCCGGCCGCATCCTCTTCGACGCGCTCACATTCACACTCGCCACGGGGGAGCGCGAGTTCCGCCGCTCCGCCATCGAGACCATCGAGGGCATCCGAGCGATCAAGCGTGGGCTGCCCGGCGTGCTGACGACCCTTGGGGTGAGCAACGTGAGCTTCGGCCTGCCGAAGAACGCGCGCCCCGTGCTGAACTCCGTCTTCCTTCACCATTGCATGGAGGCCGGCCTGGACACGGCGATCATCAACGCGTCGCACGTGATGCCGTACTTCGAGATTGGCGAGGAGGAGCGTGCGCTCTGCGACGACCTCATCTTCGATCGCGGGGAGGACGCGCTCGCGCGGCTCATCGCCCACTTCGACGGGCGGGAGGGATCGACGCTCGCCACGGTGCGTGAGGACGCGCTGGATTTCACCGACGCGGGGAGCGTGGCGCGAGCGATCCACTACAAGATCCTGCACCGCCGGCCGGCGGATGTTGAGCGCTGCGTCGAGGACCTGATACTCCGGCACGGCCGCCCGGCCGTGGACGTCCTGAACAACGTGCTCCTGCCCGCCATGAAGGAGGTCGGCGACAAGTTCGGCGCGGGGGAGCTGATCCTGCCATTTGTCCTGCAAAGCGCGGAGGTCATGAAGAAGGCGGTCGCCGCGCTCGAGAAGCATCTCGACAAAGTGCAGGGTGTAACGAAGGGGAAGCTGGTGCTGGCGACCGTGTTCGGGGACGTCCACGACATCGGCAAGAACCTGGTGCAGACGATCCTGTCGAACAACGGCTACACAGTCTTCGACCTGGGGAAGCAGGTCCCGGTGCAGACGATCATCGAGAAGGCGCGGGAGGTGGGGGCAGACGCGATTGGCCTCACGGCGCTGCTGGTCTCGACGTCGAAGCAGATGCCGACCTGCGA
>CAZUCD010000149.1:0-9229 GCA_964618855.1 uncultured Candidatus Sumerlaeota bacterium | reverse complement strand
TATGGTGCCGCAGCGTCTTGCCGACGTTTTCGAGGTCCGAGCCCTTCCCCCCCGCGCGCAGGCACTTCTGGCACGACGCCGCGCGCGTGTAGGGCATCGGGTTCACGGTGCCGCTGTAGAGGGCCTTGAACTGCACCATGCCGGCGCTCGTGAACATGAGCGTCGGGTCGTCCGGCGGGATCAGGGGCGCGCTCGCGACGATGGGGTGGGCCTTGGACCTGAAGTAGTCGAGGTATGCAGCGCGGAGCTCCGCGCCGTTCGTGATGGGCATGGTTGCCTGGGTGCGTGGTGGGGCGATTTTGGTTTCGGGGGATGAAGCGTGAGGGGCCGGGGGCCGCGCAAGGCGAAGTGCGTGCCGCGGGATCAGCCGCCCCCGCGCGATAGGTCCGCCGAGCCATTCAGCTTCTCGCACTCCGCGAGGGCCTCCTCCCAGGTCATCCCACCCAGGAAGGCCCGTTCTGCGGCGTCCTCGGCCTCGCGCGCCACGTCCCGCAGGCGGGCATCGAGGGGGAAGGCGGCGGCTTCATGCCTGGCACGCAGGCGCGCGATAGCCTCGCGTGTTGCCGTCAGGGGCGCCGCGTGCTCCGCGAACTCTCGCGCGCGCGCCAGTTCCCCCCGGCGCAGCGCCTGCGCCTCCGTCCGCACCTCCTCCGTCGGGCGTCCCTCCGCACCCAGCCTCTCCACCAGCGCCCGCACGGGACTCGTCAAACCGTCCTCGTCGAACAGAAGGTCCTCGGGGGGGGCGGGTGGAACCGATCCCCCAAGGGCGGCCACCCGGTCTGCAAGCTGGCGGTCCTCCACGCCAAGGAACCTCTGGAACACGATGCCCCGGTTGAACACCTCGAGGGCGGCGGAGGTCTCCCCGATGGAGGCAAGCGTCTGGCCGAGGGCCTCGTAGTCCCGCCTGCGCGCGGAGTGCTCCTCGAGGAAGCTCCCCTCCACCTGTTCCAGCCGGAGCGACAGCACGACCGCATTCAGCGCCATCCCGGGTCCCTCGCGCAGCTCGGGATGGCTCTCCGCCAGGGTTGTCATCAGGTAGGCGCGGTCGATGTCCAGCGGGCTGATTGCATTCCCCACGTCGGCGAATCCGATGCGCCCCCAGAGGTCGCCGAGCGTCCTTGCCACGGCGTGCTCGTGCGCGGCGAGTTCCTCGATGTCGTGGCTGATGGCCCAGGACGCCGCGATCAGGGGAATCGCCTCGCGGACCGTGTTGTCGTCGAAGGCGCGCAGCCGCCTGTGCGCGGACGGGAGCTGCCGCAGGGGCGACCTGGCGATCCACTCGTGCATGCGCCCTCGCTCCCATGCGCGGCTGCGCTGCTCCCATGAGTCGCCCTCATTCCCGGGCAGGTCCTCCACGCGGAAGGGCGCCACGCGCGTGATCCCCCAGCGCAGGTCACCGTCGCGCAGGACCACCGTCCTGCCGTCGCGCGACAGGTCGCCGAACCCGGCCCGCCAGGCTGTGACCTCGCGGCCGGTTGCCACATCCACAACGCGCGCGCTCTCCCCGGCGCGCACGAACAGCCGCTCGCCGCCGGGAAGGAACCGGCATCGCGGGGCGCTCGTGAAGGGCGGCATGCGGAACTCCGACACCGTGCCTCCGTCCGTGGTCCGCGCGATGGTGCACTCCCCCTCCGCCGAGACCAGCGCGACCAGGTTGCCCTCCGCGCTGAAAACGATCGCGGCGAGCCCCTTCGGACCCTGGATGCTCGCCTGGGCTTCCCCTCCCGGCAGCCGGTGCACGTGAACCATCATGTCGGAAGTTACGCCCGCCACGAGGGGCACCCCCTCCGTGAAGCGGATGGCGCCATAGTTCTTCGCCCCGCCGAGCTCGACCCGGGGCGCCCCGCCCTGCACGGAGTCGACCGAGGCATGCGATCCGTCCGCGAGGCGCAGCCAGAACCGATGGTTGATCGTGTCGCATCCCGTCGGCACCGCCCCCGCCAAGTCTCCCTCCAGTGGAACGGAGGCCACTTCACTCGCCTGGCGCGCGTCCACGATCCGAAGCACCCGTGCCTCCGCATCGACGAAAGCCAACCGCCCGGCCGGGTCGTCCCGCGAGATGATCGGCGGCGCATCCTTCAGGTGCATCTCCCCAGTCGTCGCGAAGGTCTCCCCGGACACTGCCTGGATCGTGTACTGGCCGGTTCCGTCGTAGCCCAGCGCGGTGCCGCCACCCCGGTCGAACCAGGGAATGATCCCGCGGTACGGATTGAACGCCCATCCCCCCAGCCAGCGGTTGAGGCCCGTCTGCATGTCGGTCAGTTCCGCCCACGACCATCCGATCGACACCGCGTCATCCGAGTAGTCCGTGATCGAGACGTACGAGCCCTCGATGGTGGCGCCAAGGCCGGCCGCATGGGCATCCCAAAGGCTCGTCCGCCCGGCGAGCGTGCTCACCGCGATGCCGCGCCCGTGGAAGGCAAACTCCGCCCGCTCCAGGTCGGCGCCATACACCGGGATGTCCCGCAACTGCGCCAGCGTCGCCGTGTCCCACACCCCCACGCGCTCCGGCGAGCCCAGGAGGATCCGGTCCCCTCGCGCGCTGATGTCGAACACGCCCGGCTTGTCGAGCGAGTGCATCAATCTCCGCTTCTCGCCCGTGTGCAGGTTCACGACATGGACCTCGCGGCGGCTCCATTGATCATCGGCCGCCACCAGGATTCCGGCCGCCTCGTTGAACAAGTAGGTAGTGCCGAAGCAGGGCAGGGGGATGTCCCGTCCGGTCTCCAAGTCCCTGACGACGCTCCGCGGCTCGGCCTCCAGTGACTCGGAGCAGGCGACGAAGCGGCCCGAGGGGGAGAGTGCGGCGCCCTGGAGCGACGTCGACATCCGCCGAGAGAAGGCCACCCGCCCCTCGTTCGTGTCGTAAACGTAGACGTTCTGCTCCGTCGCGGCCAGGAAGCGCCGGCCGTCGTCGCTTTGGCTGATGAAGCGCACGCCGGGGCCGAAGTCTGACACCTCGCGCAGCAGCTCACCCGAGCGCGCGTCCCAGACCCGCGTCCTGCCGTCGAGCGAGGCGATCACGAGCCGCGCCGGGTCCTCCGAAATGTCCACGTTCGAGAGCGCGAAGTCCTTGCCGACCTCGAAGCGCTGAACGATCTCGAGCTTCTCACCGGACCAGACGGTCGCCGTGCCCCCGGCGCTCACGGTGACGACCATCCCCCCGGGGCGGGAGCGCTCGACGATGAGCGCCTCGTGCGGGTTTTCCTCGAGCACCCTGGGGGCCTCCCCCCCAAAGAGCGGTGCGGCCACGGCCCTGCCCTGCGGGTCCAGTGCGTAGAGCCGGTGACGGCGCTCGTCCACGCGCATCGTCCTCAGGTCGTGCTCGATGATCGTCGGGTGCGCGCGCGACAGCCCGTACCCCCACTCCCAGTTGCGCAGCGGCTCCGGCACCTGCCACAGCGCCGCGCGCGCCTCCTCCAGTCGGTTCTGCTCGACGAACACGGTCGCTTGGCTCAGCAGCGAGTCCGCCAGCTTCTGCTTCGCGTTGGACTCCGCGGAGACGGCGCGCCTGCGCGCGTCCTCCGTCCTGCCCAGTTGCAGCCTGATCTCCGATGCCTGGGCGGAGATGCGGCTGTACGACCACGAACCACCGATGAGAAGGGCGGTGACGAGCGCAGCCACGGCCATGGCCGCCGCGCGCAGGCGCCTGCGCGTCCGCTCGCGCTTCGCCTCGACTTCGTCCGCCTCCGCCAGCAGCGAGCGCCTGCGTTCCCCCGGGTCCATCGCCCGTCCCGCCGCGCGCGCCACCCCCACGTCACCCTCCAACAGCGCCAGTGAACCGAACCGGTGCAGGATCGAGTCCCGCAACTCCGAGTATCCCGGCACCTGCGGCCACAGCGTGAACGCCTCGTCGAGCGCCGCGACAAGCGCCTGGCACACGGCGTACTCACGGACGCCACGCTCGAACTCCCTGCTGACCTCCCCGACGATCTTCAACGCCTCCTCGCGACGCGATTTGCCGGACATGACCATTTGCAGGCGGTCGAGAAACTCCCGCGCGGAGGGAACGCGGTTGGCCGGGTCCACCTCGAGCGCATGCATCGCCAACTCAGCGAGGGGCTCCGGGACCTGGCGCCTTGCGGCGGCCTCCGCGATCGGCTTCACGATCCCCCTCTCCGCCAGCCGCCACGCCTGCGCCCCCGTCTCCGCCTGGTGCGGCGCCTCCCCTGTCAGCAACTGGTAGAGGATGCCCCCCAGCAGATACACATCCGTGTGGTAGCCGAGGCGGCCCGGGTGGTTGTCCGTCTGCTCGGGCGCCATGAAGGCGGGCGTCCCGCCGGGATTCTCCGCCGACTCGATGGTCGGCAGGTTCACCGGGCGGTCCTGGTCGTCGAACTCCACCTCCGGGATGTCCGACGTGCGCTCCACCAGGACGGCGAGCCCCCAATCCATCAGCAGCACCTCGCCAAAGTCCCCGATCATCACCTGCGAGGGCTTCAGGTCCCGGTGGATGATCCCGCGCGAGTGCGCGAACGCGACCGCCTGGCAGACCTGCGCGAGCACCGGAAGGTGCTTCGCGAGGAACGACTCCTCGTCCAGCAGGTCGAAATCGTCTCGGATCACGTCGATCCAGGGCCGCCCGCGGACATACTTCATCGCGAGCGCCGGCACCCCGCTGTCCTCGTACGCGAGCTCGTACACGGGGACGATGTTCGGGTGGTCCAGCAGCCCCGCGGTGATCGCCTCGTTCTGGAAAACGTCCACGCGCGTGGAGGAGCCTCCCCCCGTGGAGCCGAGCCTCACGCGCGCCATCCGCTTGAGCGCCACCACGCGCCGCAGCCGGAGCTGCACGGCCTCCCAAACCTCACCCATGCCCCCGCGCCCGATCACCCTCAGCAGCCGGAACCGGTTCAGCTCCGAATGCGGCTGCGGCGTGGGCGCGGGCTGCCCGTCGAACTCGGGGTGCGACGTCGCATCCAGGTCGTCGTCGGGGCCGGGCCTGCCACGAGGGGAGGGGGGCGGCGCCGTCCCCAACACCGAGCGGTGCGTCATGGTGGGGTCCGGGTTGAGCCCGCGAATCACCGAGTCCGCAAAGGCCGACTGGTTGCCGTCCCCCCCGCCACGCAGGTGCGGGGGAAGCGGAGCGGTCGGGTTCGGGTCCTCGGGGACGGACATCGCTGAGCGGAAGAAGCCTGTTTGAACAGGGAGACCGGACGCCACCACGGCCCTCCCCGGGCGGCAAACAAACCACGGCAGCCCTCCCCGAAGGGTCCAAGCAGGCCCGTCAAACCGCAACGGGGGAGTTTTTTCGGACGAATTCGTGCCCCGGGACGACGCGAACCCCGACGCCGCGCGATCCCTACCCTCGTCCCGCGAGGCTCTCGACCACGAACTCGTCGCGCTCGAGGCCGCGCTGGAGGGCCTCCCCGATCGAACGCGCCTTCCGGATGATGCGCACGGTCGCGCCGCGCAGCGAGAGCTCCCCCGCGAGCTGCTCCAGCTTCATCGCCTTCGCGTGCCGCGTTTCCTGCTCGCCGAAAACCTTCAGGAACGCGCGGTCGTCGATCAGGACGAAGATCGGGCGGATGTGGCGGCGCGACAGCGCATCGAGGATCGGTTCCCACTGCGCAAGGTCGACCGTCGTCGCCCCCGCGATCAGCACCGCCGTCCCCCCGCGCGGCAGCCAGTTCACAAGGTCCCCAACGACGACCGGGAAGGCCGTGTCCCCGGCGGCCTTCAGGAATGCAAGCCTGTCCAGCAACGCGAGCAGGTGCCCCTCCCCCGTGCCCGGCGGCAGGTGCTCCACCTTCGCGGACACGGCGAACATCTCGAGTTCGTGCCCGAGCGCGAACGTGCGCTTGGCGACTGCGGCCGCGGCCTTGATCGCATACTCCGTGCTCGTCTGGTCCCCGACGCCCACGAGGCCCCGGCGCCCAAGGTCCAGGAGCATCGTCACCCGCGTCACGATGAGTTCCTGGAACTCCTTCACCATCGGGCGCCGCAGCCGGGCGGTTGAGCGCCAGTGGACCGTCCGCAGGGGATCGCCCGGACGGTAGTCGCGCACGCCGATGAACTCCTCCCCGAAGCCCACCCGCCGCTTTGCCTGCATCCCGACGTGGCGCATCGTGCCCTCCCCCAGCAGGTCCGCCTCGTTCAGGTCCACCGAGTTCGGGTAGAGGATGAGCTGCGTCAGGTGCTCGACCACGCGCTCCCTGCGGAAGAACCCGAGCGGGTCCGAGCCCGTCAGGCGCAGCGGCCCCAGCATGTAGAGCCCGCGCTTGTGGACGCAGGTCGGCGCGAACTCCACGTCGATCGTCCGGCCAGCGATGATCGCCTGCGGAAGGAGGAGCCGCAGGCGGTACGACGCGCCCGGGGGAAACTCGTCCTCGATGGCGACAAGCGTGGCCGGATCGCCGGAGATGCTCCGCACGCGCAGATGGACGGGAAGCTCCTGCTCCTCGAACGCGCGGGGCTGGTGGATGCGCTCGACGCGCAGGCTGGTCAGCAGGCGCGACGCGCGCAGGAACCCCGAGACCGGCGCCACCAGGAACGCCGCGCCCATGGCCAGCAGCGCCGGCTGGCGCAGCACCACGCCGAAGTACAGCGACGCCCCGCACAGCATCATCACGACGTTCGCCGGCGTCATCAGCCGGAACGTCGGGAATGCGGGACCAACGCCCCGTCCGGGCACTAGACCGTCAGCACCGCCGCCGCGAGCGCATCACCACCGCGCGCGAGCTTCTCGTACAGGCTCGCCGCGCGCTCGATCGGCACGCGGTCCGTGATCAGGGGCGATATCTGGACCTTGCGCTCGTTCAGCAGCCCGCAGAAGCAGTCCATGTTCGCGCGCTCGCTCCAGCGCACCAGGTGCCGCGGGTACTCGATCCCCTGGCGCTCGTAGGCGGGATCGCGCCTGCCCGGGCCCGGATCGCCCTCCGTGACGAGCTCGACCCGCCGGTCCTCCAGCGACGCGGGCAGCTCGCTCCCCGCAAGGCGCGCACCGCTCACGATCCGGCCCCCTCCCCGCACAAGCTCCGCCGCCGCCCGCAGCGCACGCCCGTCCCCCGCCCGCGTCAGGAACGCAGCATCCGCCCCGTGGCCCTCCGTCAGAGAGTCCACCAGCCGCAGCACCTCCTCCGCCTGGTCCGGCCGCATGGCGTGCGGGATGCCGATGTTGCGCGCCTTGGAGAGCCGGTGCTCCGAGGCGTCCAGCAGGATCGGCACGACCCCCGCCGCGCGCAGCACCTGCGCCAGCAGCACCCCCTGCAGCTCCGCGCCGAACACCAGCGCCGTCTCCCCGAGCGAGAGCCTCGCCGCGCGGAACATGTTCACCGCAATCGCCCCCTGCCCCACGAACGCCCCCTCCTCGTGGTTCACCTTCTTCGGAATCTCGACCACGAGGTTCTCCGGCACCACAAGGCGCTCGGAATGGTAGACGTACGGCGTCCCGAAGGCCGCGATGCGCAGCCCCACCCGCAGCCGCCGCACCTCCGCCCCGACGGCATCGATCACGCCGCTCACCCCCGAACCGAGCGGCACCCCGTCATCCTTCCCCGCCATGTGCGGGGCGGCGCGGATGATGTCGAACTCCTCCGGCAACTGCAGCGCGGAGTGCGTCACCTTGATCGCCACGCACCCGCGGGCGACGTTCGGCTCCGGCAGGTCCACCGCGTGGACCGAGCCCGAGCGATGCGCGATGATCACCTTCATCGTTTCCGCCACCGGGATTCGGGGTTGGCCATCATGCCCCCTTGATGGCACGCCCGGCGCGCGCGCGCAAGCGCGACGGTGGGACCCGCCGGGGCAACCGTTCACGCCCCCGCAGGTCTCGCTTGAAGCAGTGAGTTTCGGCGGTGCGGTGTCGCACGCATGGGAACCGATGCGACTTCCTGCGCCTGTTGCGGCGGACTGGCCGCGCCGGGCTCACCATTTTCCCTCGGCAAATTCTTTCAGGATCTGCTGTCGAGCGTCAGGTCGGCGACCGCCTTCTTCAGTCGGCGGTTCTCCTCCTGCAGGCGCTTGAGCTCGCGCATGTCGTCCTGCTTCATCCCGCCGAACGTGTTCCTCCAGCGATGGTACGTCTGCTCGGCGACCCCGAGCTGCTGGCAGACTTGCCCCACGGTCCTTCCCTCGGACAAGAGCCTGTCCGCGTCACGCAGCTTCGCGATCACCTCGTCCGGAGTGTGCCTCTTCCGCCTTCCCATGATGGACCTCCTGGTGGCCCGTCGAAGGTGCGGAAACTCTCACAGAAAGTGGATCAGGTTTTGGGGGGCAGACCAATGGGCTTCCAGGTCATCCGCAAGCGCTGGATCGTCGAGCGCACGTTTTCCTGGATCGACAAGTGCCGCCGCCCCCCGTGGGACTACGAGCGCCTCGCCGAAACCAGCGAAGCGTGGGTCCACGTCGCGATGATCAACCTGATGCTTCACAGGCTCGCACCTGAGGCGGCGTGATGGTTCTCAAACACTTTCTTAGGCATTCTCAATCGCCCATATAGATGGCTACTTTCCTTGAGACTTCACAATGAGAATTCAATACCACTGCTCTAACAAAGTAGTCCGAACTCTCAGGCTCGGGTCGAGCGTACCACCATACCTGGACGCCTCCCATCTTCTCCTCAATGGACAGAGGTTCTCCCAGTAGTTTGAGCACGTCAGCACACTTCTGACCTTCATAGATTTTCCCAAATGAATTGCGAGAGTAGCCAACACCCCACTCAGTTCCTCCTCGATAGAACAAAATCACTTCAAGCGTATCGCGAAGAGAAATCTCATACCAATAAGCTATTCCAAGGAAACTGCCACCAAGCAACAGTGATAAAAGTGCCGCCGTGATAACGAACATCCTGATCATGCGATTTGGACGCATGGTCAGTCGGGCGTCATGTAGTGTGGGCCATTTCCTCGGACTCCGCTCCCTTGCGGAACCCCAGTCACCTCCCATGAAACGCCGACCTCTTCTGCCCAAGCCCGATTATGCCAACCTCCCAACGGACTGACAAAGCCACTAAAGATGTGGCCAAAGATCCCAACGCTGCCGGTGAACTCTATATCTACACCATCTCTGTTCTTGTAGTATGGATTGCCATCATCTTTGCCCGGGAGGAAGATTCCATCTTGTGGACCCGGATAGGTGTGTCCGGGCCAGAGAGGGACCCATTCACCTGGCGACCCCGCCTCCGGACGGACAGAGATTAGGTGGTCGCTGGCGTTCTTTACTTTGAGACCCTTAGGATCACTAAAGCGGACGGGATTTTGAACAGCAAACGAATACCTATGCTCCACCA
>CAZUCD010000148.1:9109-9365 GCA_964618855.1 uncultured Candidatus Sumerlaeota bacterium | reverse complement strand
CTCGGTGTAGCGCATGGCCGAGGGCGGGTCGCCGTCCATCGAGCCGAAGTTGCCCTGCCCGTCCACGAGCGGCGCGCGCTTGCTCCAGGGCTGCGCCAACCCGACGAGCGTGTCGTAGATCGCCCCGTCGCCGTGCGGGTGGTACTTGCCCATCACCTCGCCGACGATCTTGGCGCTCTTGTTGTGCGGCCGGTTCGAGCGGTACCCGCCCTCGTACATCGCGTACAGGATGCGCCGGTGCACGGGCTTCAGGCCA
>CAZUCD010000148.1:0-9099 GCA_964618855.1 uncultured Candidatus Sumerlaeota bacterium | reverse complement strand
GGGAGCGCGCGTGAGATGATGACCGACATCGCGTAGTCCAGGAAGGACCCGCGCATTTCCTCTTCGATGTTAACCGGAACTTCGTCGTAGCGTCTTGTGTCCATGGAGCCGGGGAAGCAGGGCCGGGGCCCCGCATGAGTGGGTGCAGGATAAGAGCGTCATGGTGGCGCCCGTCCCCCCTGGCTGCAAGCGGCAAGCAATCCCCGAAACCCTGATTCAGGGCCGTCGCGCAACCTCCGCGGCCAAGCCGGACCTGCAAACCCGGGGGGACCTCCCCCCTCGCCGTGGCCGACCGGCGGGAAGTGGCCGTTCTACCGAATCAGGACAAACGTTTTATGCGCGCCCAAATCCATTATTGTTTGTCCGGCGCCCCCGCGCGTTCAATATCATGAACGGTCAGGGATGAATCCCATGGAAACTTCGGAGAAAACGCCCAAGGCCCCCGCTCCCCCCGACCCGCCCACCCATCCGGGCAGGCCGAACGGAAGTGGCCGCGGCAAGGACTCCTCCGGCGAGGATTCGTCATCGGTCGCGGAGTTCACTCCGACCGCCTACGCCCCCCAGGTGGCCCTGACCGCTGCGACGCCGCTCACCGCGCAGCGCGTCCTCTCCGGCGAACCCGTCCCCGGCAAGCCGATCCGGACCCAAACCATCGACACGCTCCTGGAGGTCGTCGCGCCCCGCGACCGCGACATGATCCTCAAGGCGTACCGCCTCGCCGAGCAGTTTCACGCGGGCCAGGTGCGCTCGTCGGGGGAGCCCTACCTGACGCACCCGCTGGCCGTGGCCCACCTGATCGCGGAGCTAAACCTCGACGGGGCGAGCGTCGCCGCGGGCCTCCTGCACGACATCCTCGAGGACACCCCGCTCAGCCTCCGCGACCTCCAGAAGGAGTTCCCACCGGACGTCTGCAAGATCGTCGAGGGCGTGACGAAGATCACGCGCATCAAGTTCGCCACCAAGACCGACGCGCAGACCGAGAACCTCCGCAAGCTCTTCCTCGCCATGGCCCACGACATCCGTGTCGTGATCGTGAAGTTCTGCGACCGCCTGCACAACATGCGCACGCTGAAGTACCTGCCCGAGGAGAAGCGGATCGCCATCGCCCGTGAGACGCTCGACATCTTCGCGCCTCTGGCGGGGCGCTTCGGCATCAACAAGCTCAAGGCCGAGTTCGAGGACTCCGCGATGCGGTGGCTCTGGCCGGACGACTACCGCGCCCTCACCGGCCAGATCGCGATGAAGCGCGTCGAGCGGGAGGCCCGCATCGCCGAGACCATCGCCTTCCTCAAGGCACGCTTCGCCAGCCAGTACCCGACCGCAGACATCTTTGGAAGGTCGAAGCACTTCTTCTCCATCTGGAACAAGATGAAGGAGCAGGGCCTCTCCTTCGACGAGATCTACGACCTCAATGCCGTCCGCATCCTGTGCGACCAGAACAACGACTGCTACCAGGTGCTTGGAGACATCCACAGCATCTGGCGCCCCATTCCGGGCCGCTTCAAGGACTACATCGCCGTTCCGAAGAAGAACGGCTACCAGTCCCTTCACACCACCGTCATCGGGCTGCACGGCGAAGTGACGGAAGTCCAGATCCGCACGCGCGAGATGAACCGGCACGCGGAACTCGGCATCGCCGCCCACTGGCTCTACAAGGAGGCGGACGGCCCGCGCAGGGAGCAGTCCGTCGAGCGCGTCCGCGAGAGCGTCACCTGGGTTCGCGAACTGATCGAGAGCCTCGCCGACGAGAACGAGCCCGGCACTTTCATCGAGGGCCTAAAGAGCGGGATCATCGACGACGTCGTCCTGTGCTTCACCCCCAAGGGCGATGTCTACGAGCTTCCCGCGGGCTCGACCCCGATCGACTTCGCCTACCACATCCACACCGACGTTGGTTCGCACTGCATCGGCGCGCGCATCAACAACCGCATGGTCAACCTGCGCACCGAGATCCGGAACGGCGACAAGGTTGAGATCCAAACCAGCCCCTCCGGCCACCCGAGCCGCGACTGGCTGGAATTCATCAAGACTCCCCGCGCCAAGTCGAAGATAAAGCACTGGCTCAAGTCGCGCGAGCTGGCCCTCTGGGTGGAGAACGGGCGCAAGCAGCTCGAGCGCCAGATCGACGAGCACGAACTCGTCGTGACGAAGGCCGACCTCGATGCGGCCCTCAAGCGGGTCGCGACTGAACTTCGATTCAGCGGGATGGAGGACTTGCTCGCCGAGATAGGCTTCGGCGGAGTCAGCGCCTCCGCCATGTTCACGCGCATGTTCCCGGAGGCCGTCGGCAGGCGTCGGCAAAAGGCGGCGCCCGTCCGGCTCAGGAAGCTCGGCGCGGCCACCGTCCGAGTCGTCGGGATGGAGGAAACGGACATACAGCCCCGCCTCGCCGCGTGCTGCCACCCCGTCCCCGGGGAGGCCATTGTCGCCTTCGTCACGCGGGGACGCGGCGTCACCGTCCATCGCCAGTCCTGCCCGACCCTGGAACGCACCAAGGCCGGCGGCGACGAGGAGGCGAGCAGACTCATCCCCGCCTATTGGGACGGCGAACCGGGAGACCTGCGCACGGTGCCCATCTTCATCGAGTGCGACGACCGCAATGGCCTGCTGAACGACGTCACGGCCATCATCCGGACCTACAACGTGTTCATCGACGCGTGCCAGACGCGGTCCAACCATGAGACCGGCGTGGCCTACATGCGCCTGACTCTGAAGGTCTCGGGCGCGGGGCAACTGGAGCAGGTGTGCGAGAAGCTGCTGGAAGTCCCCGGCGTCAAGTCGGTCGAGCGCAGCAGCCGACCCGTTTGATCCGCGTCTCCCGTCACGGGAGTCCCGCTCGGTGCCCGCCCCACACCTCCGGACATGCCCGGCCTTAAGGTCCGCCAAGGCTGCGCTCGGAAGCTTGCGCCAAGTCGCAGGCACTCCCCCTCCCGGCGGGCAGCCCCCCAAACTGCGTACTTGATTCCGCGCAGTTCATTGAAGTAGGCTCATCAAAGTGGTTGGAGCGCATGAGACCACGCTCTTTCCTCGAAAGGGACCCGTCGGGATGGCCAAAATCACCTTCTACTGGAAGCCTCGCTGTCCGACCTGCGAAAAGTCGAAGGCTTACCTCGAGAAGCTGGGCCACGAGCTTGACCTGCGCGACGTTGAGGAGTACCCACCGCCGCGCTCGCTCCTCGAGACCCATATTGATGCAAAGGACGTGAAGAGGTTCCTGAACGTCCGGGCAAAGACCTACCGCGACCACGGCCTGAAGGACGATCCGCCGACAAAGAAGGGCGCGATCGAGCTCATGATGAAGGACCCAAACCTCATCAAGAGGCCAATCGCCGTTCGCGGCAAGCTCGCAGTCTTCGGCTACGATGAGGATCAGTTCGGGGAACTCTGAGGAAGAGTCGCCCCGCCACACGAAGCAACGCGGCGGCTCCCCACCGGAGCCGCCGCTTCCGTTCCAGCACCGGATCGCCGCCATGCAGACCTTCGTCGAGAAGATACTACATCCCGTCACCCAGATAGAGTATCCGCTCCCCCTGTCTGGGGTCGTCGTGCCGCTCCTGACCCCGGAACGGCCCGACGGCCGCATCGACTTCGATGGCATGGAGGCGCAGGCCGACTACTTCGCGGCGCGGTCGGACGTCTCGGCCGTGATCGTGCGCTCGGGCCCCGGCCGCATGTGGAGCTACTCGCTCGACGAGGTGAGGGACGCCGCACGGTGCGTCCTGGAGGTTGCGCGCGGCCGAAAGCCGGTCCTCGTGAACTGTGCCGGACTGTGGGATGGCAATCCCACGGAGCTCCCCCGGCCCGCGCTCTACCGCAGGCAGGCCGCCGAGCTCAGCGAGTGGGCCGTCGCCCACGGCGCCTTCGCCGCACTTCAGCCCGTCCCCACCGGCCTGCAGCTCAATGCGGAGTATCCCGCGCAGGACGTCGCGCTCCGGTTCTTCGAGGACCTCGCCACCGCGGTCTCCGTCCCCATCGTCATCTACAACCAATCCGAGATTCCCGCAGGGCACGCGCTGACGCCCGCCACGCTCCAGCGGCTCTCCTGGCGTCCCCCGATCTCCGGCGTGATCTACAACACGAACGACACCTCGGTGATCGGCGAGGTGGTGCGCACCGCGCGGCCCGGGTTCGTCGTCGGCTGCGCAAACGAGTCCGTGTTCTCCGGCGCCTACATGGCCGGGAGCTGCCTGACCGCCGGACCTCTCGCGACGCTCTTTCCCGAGATTCCGCGGGCCGCGTGGCAGGCTCTCCACGAGGGGGAACTCCCCCTCGTGTGGCGCGCGCAGCGCGATATGCTCGAACTCCACCAGGCCTTCTCCCTCTGGACCCCGTGGGACATCGGATGCGCGATGCTCCCGCGCCTCGGCATCGCGGCATTCCCCCGGTCCCGCGAGGGCGGGCGTGCGCCGCTTTCGGAGGAGGCTGACATGATGATGCGCCTCGCGACCAGGCTCCGTCTCCCCTGGCAGTGAACGACGCCGGCAACACTGCCAGGCTCGACGCCCTCCACACCCGTCTCGTGCTCGCGGGAAAGTGGCGGCAGGCCAACAATGCCATCCGCCACATTCGCGGCCACATGTATGTCCACCTGTTCGTCGGCGTCCTCGTCGTCGTCGCCCTCGTTGGCCTCGGCACGGGATTCTTCTTCTCGGTTTTCCGCTTCCTAATGAGGCAGCAGGTCTTCGGGCCTGCGCTCATGGATCAGCTCGTCGGGCTCGTCCTGCTCATCTTCTTCTCCCTCCTCACATTCTCGAACCTGATCATCACGCTTTCCACCACGTACATGTCGAAGGAGGTGGAGTTCCTGATGGGGCAGCCGATCAGCCGGCGCGCGATCTTCCGGCTCAAGCTGTCCGAGACGGTCTTCTACAGTTCGTGGGCGTTTGCGCTCCTGTCGCTGCCGATTTTTGCGAGCTACGGGGTCGCGCGCGGTGCGCCGTGGTACTACTACCCGTGCGTGCTGCTGCTCGTGGTTCCGTTTCTGGCGATCCCCGCGGGCATCGGCGCGCTGGTGACGATGGTGCTGGCGGCGTACTTCCCCGCGCGGAAAACGCGCACGCTGTGCGTGGTCCTGGGGATCATCACGGTGTTGGCGTCGGCCGCGACCGGCAAGGCGGTGGGCATCCGCCGCATGCTCGCCTCGGCCGACCAGCAGGACTTCGCGGAGATCCTCTCCATCCTCTCGGTTGGAAACGCGCCGCTCCTGCCGAGTGCATGGTTCGCCAACGCCTTGCGCGCGATCGCGCCGGTGGACCGCGCGGACCTCGACCCCATGCAGTACCTCTACTGGCTCGGCATGCTGGCCGCCTCCGCGCTGATGATTCTGGAGGTCGTGCGATGGCTCGTCCCGAGGCTCTACTACCGAGGCTGGTGCCTCTCCAAGGACACGGCGATGGCGCCGAAGGAGGAGCGCGCCGCGGGGGGATCGCGCGCCATGGCGATCGTGGACAGGATGCTCGCCGTTTTCCCCCCGCCGGTGGCTGCCCTCCTGTCGAAGGACTTCAAGACCTTCTGGCGCGATCCGGGGCAGTGGACCCAGATCGTGATCCTGCTGGGACTCCTGTCCGTCTACATTTCCAACATGCGGGGTGCGGCGCGCCACAGCGAGGCCGTCGCCGCCGTGATCGAGGGATGGCGCGTCATGCTCGCCTTCTTCAACCTCGGAGCGACATGCTTCATTCTCTCGATCCTCACCACGCGGTTTGTGTACCCCATGCTGAGCCTAGAGGGCCGCGGGTTCTGGGCCGTGGGCCTGGCTCCCATTCCAAGGTCCCGCATCCTGTGGCAGAAGTACATCCTCTGCCTGCTGCTTTGCCAGGTCGTCAGCCACTCGCTCACGTTCCTGTCAAACCGGGTGCTCGGGATGGAGACCTTCTACGCTCTCCTGTCCCATGGCACGATCACCGTCATGGCCTTCGGTCTGACCAGCCTCGCAGTCGGCATCGGCGCGATACTTCCCAACTTCATCGAGGACAACCCCGCGCGCATCGCCAACGGACTCGGCGGCACGGCAAACGTGATCCTCTCGCTGGCTTACATCGCCGTTTCCGTGCTGACGCTCCTGCTCCCGATCAACATCCTGCCGAAACTGGCCTGGGGCCGGGCCTTCTGGGAGGACTGGTCGATTGCGTACATTGCCTTTGCGGCGCTCGTGCAGGGGACGGCCATCATCGTGCCCATGCAACTCGGAACCAAACGGTGGCTCAGACATGAGTTTTGATCTCGTGACCCGGCGGCTGCGCGCCGCGGCAGTCGCATCGCTGTTGTTTCCCCTCCTCGCATCGGGCTGTGCGGCGCTGAAGTCCGCACCCTCGGAGCCCTCCTTCGCGGAGATGATCCGCGGGGAGGACACCCGAAACGCAGTCCTGGTGCGCAGGAACATGGTCGCCTCGAACCAGCGCTCGATCGAGCGCGGCATCCTCGCGCTGGGCAGGATCGGGGACCCTGCGGACAAACCGCGCCTGATCGAGTCCCTGAAGGACGAGAACTCGCGCATCCGCGCCGCCGCGGCCTTCGCCCTGGGCGAGATGTTCGACAAGGACGCGCGAGCGGCCATGGGCATGGGCGTGCCCGTCGACGTCGGCCAGGCCCTCATCGGTGCCCTCGACGACGAGGAGCGCGAGGTGCAGGCCATCGTCGTGGAAGCCCTCGGGAAACTCGGCGAAAAGGCCGCCGTCCAGCGCCTCATCGGCAAGCTCTCGGAACCCGACGAGGGGCGCGACGTGCCCAACGAGCGCGTCGCGGAACGGGCCATCCTCGCCCTCATGCGCATCGGCCACGCCGACGCCCTCGCCCCCATCGAGGAGATGACCGCAAACCCGAACCCACGCCTTCGATACTACGCGCTCAACGCCCTGCTCCGCATGCCGGGCACCGCGGGCAGGGATCGCGCCCTCGCCCTGCTGGATGACGAATACCCCGAGGTGCGGTCCATGGCGGTCCGACTTCTCGGCAAGGTCGGCGATGCAAACGACGCCATGCAGTTGTTCGAGCTGAAGGACGACCCCTCATTCGCGGTCTTCGTGGAGATGCTCCGCGCCCAGTCGAGGCTCCAGAACAAGGACTTCCCGAAGATCCTCCAGCCCGCCGTGGCCTCGATCGGGCAGCGCGCCCTGGGCGACCCCAACGCCACTGCCGACGGACGCTTCGTCAACCTCGCCGTCACGACGATCGACACCCTGGCGGAATTCGATCCAATCCCCGACACGATGACGCTCCTCCAACAGCTCCGCGGTCAGGACAACGTCATCGGATACCGCGCCCAGATCGCGTACGCGAAGCTCCTGCGGCGATCCAACTCGCGTGCGCGGTTCTCGGACTACCCGCCGGAGCTCCGCACCGACTCCGTTCAGGCCATGCGGCACCTCGTGATGGCGTGGCAGGAATTGGGCGCGGAGCGCGGTCTCGCCGAGCTCGACAGGCTCCCGTTCGCCCGGCTCGCCCAACTCCACATCGAGGGCAACGCCGAACTCGCCCAGGCGCTCACGCCGCTCGAGAACGCCATCCTCCCCGCCTTCGTGGAGGCGTACGGCACCATGCTGCGCGAACAGGCCGGCGAGCTGCCCCGCGACTTTGTGACCTATCACCTCTGGAGCGAGGACCCCTACGTGAGCGCCCGTGCGGCGGGGCTGCTGATTCCCGCCGATCCGGCGAAGTTCCCGCCCACGGAGATGCTCCGCGCCGTCGTCGAGGTGCTCGACTACGACTCCAACCGGAACCCCGACGGCCGCCGCGCCCTCGTGGAGGTCCTCGGTCGCTACCCCCGCGGAAACACCGTGGCACAGGGAGCCCTGACGCGCGCCTTGAAGGACAAGTCGCCCGCCGTGCGCGCAGGCGCCATGGCCGCGCTCAAGAACCGAAGGGACGCCGATTTCGCCCTGCTCGCCAAGACCCCCGGCTCGTGGAAGAATCTTTCCCCGCAGGAGTCCTCCGAGGGTTTCTACCAGCGGCTCGCCCGCGCACAGGCCAAGCGCTGCGTGGTCGTCGTGGACGTCGAGGGACGAGGCAAGTTCCCCGTCGAGCTGTTCCCCTACGAGGCTCCCATCACGACGGAGAACTTCCTGCGGCTCGCGCGGTCGGGGTTCTTTGACGGGCTCAGCTTCCACCGGGTCGTCCCGAACTTCGTCGCGCAGGGCGGCGACCCCCGCAACGACATGGAGGGCGGTCCGGAGTACTCGATCCCTTGCGAGATCAACCAGCGCCGGTTCCGCCGCGGTACTCTCGGCATGGCGCTCTCCGGCAAGGACACCGGCGGGTCGCAGTTCTTCATCGCCCTCTCCCCCCAGCCACACCTCGACGGGGGCTACACGATCTTCGGCCAGGTTCTGAACCCGGAGCAGGCCGCCGAGTACTCGCCCGAGCTTTCGCGCGACATGGCCGACCTGGAGGCGCTCGACACGATCTCCCAATTCGACCGCATCAGGAGCGTTCGCTACATCGTTCCCGGCGGAAAGTAGTCGGGACCGGACAGGCAGGATTTCAAGTGTAGGGTCCTGGGTCCTCCGACTTGGTCACAGGCCCGGGGGGGCGGCGTCCCGCCGCCCATCTGTGCTTGATTCGACCAAAGGGGGGCGCCGGGACGGCGCCTCACCGGCCTCCGAAACTCGAAACCTGAAACCCCTACCCAGGACCCTCACTCGTCCTGGGAAGTGCCGCCGACGGGAAGGTCGCCGCTCGCCGTGGCGAAGTGTTCGCGGACGTCGTTCTCCATGCGCTGCATGAGATCCGGGTTCGTGCGGAGCATCTTGCGGACGTTCTCGCGGCCATTGCCGAGCCGCTCGCCCTTGTAGGAGAGCCACGCGCCGCTCTTGTCCACGATGCGCGCCGCGAGCGCGAGGTCCAGCAGGTCCCCCTCACGGCTGATGCCCTCCCCGAAGATGATGTCGAACTCGGCTTCGCCGAACGGCGGGGCGCACTTGTTCTTCACGACCTTCGCACGCACGCGGTTGCCGACGTTCTTGTCCATGTCGCGCACGGCGCCGATACGGCGCACGTCCACGCGGACCGACGAGTAGAACTTCAGCGCGCGCCCGCCCGGCGTGGTTTCGGGGCTGCCGAACATCACGCCGATCTTCTCGCGGATCTGGTTGATGAAGATCA
>CAZUCD010000147.1:0-9400 GCA_964618855.1 uncultured Candidatus Sumerlaeota bacterium | reverse complement strand
GCAAGGTCGCGGCGCCGGCAAACGTGTTCACCGCCAACTGCAACTCCGCCAGCAGGTCGGCGTCCGAGGACATGGTGAGGAGTTGCTTGGACCGCGCCATGGCATCGGCCGAATTGCCGACGACGAGGCCGTCCGCGATCTCGCGCGCGTGCCCCTTGGCGTCGTAGTCCACGAGGTGGTGGACGAAGCCGAGTTCGTGCGCGCGCGCGGCGTCGATGGTCCTGCCGGTTAGGAGAAGCTCGCGTGCGGCCGAGGGCGGCATGCGGCGCATGGCGAGCGCGGAGACGAGCCCAGGCACGAAGCCGATCCGGGTCTCGGGGAAGGCGAAGCGCGCGTTCTTCTCCGCGACCACGATGTCCGCCGCGAGCGCTATCGCAGCGCCACCGCCCATTGCGCTCCCCTGCACTGCCGCGATGACCGGCAACGGCGAGACCACCATCGAGCGCAGGACATGGTGCAGCGAGGATGCGACGCGGTGATAGGCGGCGAAGGTGTTCCCCCCGGCGCGCAGTTCCTTCAGGTCCATCCCCGCGCAGAACGCCTCGCCCTCGCCTGCGAGGATGATGACCTTGTCGCGCGAGCCGGGCATCGACCACGAGTTTCGCAGCGCCTCGCCAAGGATGTCCAGCATCCGCGTCGTGAGAGCATTGCGGCGCTTGGGGCGGTTCATCGTCAGCGAGAGAATGCGGTTCTCGGACTCTTCCACGACGTCTTCGTCGTGCCGGTCGCCCCGGACTTCCGCGTAGTAGTAGCACTCGCGCGGAATGTCGCCGTTCCAGTGCTGCTCGATCTCCGCGAACAGTTCTGGTGAGACCTCGACCGGGTAGCGCAGGAGGGCGTGGGCGTAGGTCTTCCCCTGGGCGTCGATCTTGAGGCCGACGGAGCCGCCGCCATCGAGGGCCCCCTCCACGACGAAGTTCATCGCGTGGATCTTGGGCAGCTCGTAGCGCGTGACGGGCCCCGCGGCCATGTGGCGGAGAAAGTGCGCGACCTTGTAGCTGTCAAGCTCGCGCACCAGGAAGTCGTACCACTGCGGTGAGCGGGCGATGATGCCGATGTTGACGGAGTCCCCCTTGTCGCCGGAGCGGCCGTGCGCGAGCGCGAGGAGGGCGAGTTTCTTGGGCATGGCGGTCAGGCTCCCTGGCTCGATGCCGTGTCGAGGATGTCCACCTTCGGCTGCACGACGCCGCGCTGGATGAGGCCGGGCCAGTAGGCGAGCACCTCGTGTGGGCGCGGGCGCCCGCCGGCGAAGCCCGTCGCGCCGGGGGGACCGGTCAGGACGAGCGGGACGATCTCGCGGCCCAAGGCCTCGAGGTGCGCCTTGTTGTGGCTGCGCGCGGCTATCCGGAGCGTCACCTCCCCGGACTCCTTCGGCGCCCCGACCACGCCCTCGTGGCAGGCGAATGCGCCGATGGTCTCGATGCGGAAGGCCTCAAGCTGAAGCCCAAGCGCGCGCGCCCGCGACCGCACCAGTTCCCCGGCCCGGCGCGCCTTGTTGCCGGCCTCCGGCCAAGTGTAAACCAGCGTCCCCGAGAGAAGGAAGCCGTCCTCGTAGGAGCACGAGACCTTCAGCGTCTCGGGGGGTGGACCTCCACGGATGTCGTGCAGGCGCACGCGGTTGGGCGCCTCCTCCGTCACGTGGATCGAGCTGAAATCGACGCAGACGTCGGGGGTGAGGTACTCGCGCGGGTCGCCGACCTCGTAGAGGAGCTGTTCCTTGACGGTCTGCGCGGAAACGAGGCCCCCGAGGGACTCGTGCTTCGTGATGACGACGGAGTGCGGATGCTCGACCTCGGCAATTGGGAACCCGAGTTCCACCAGCTTGTCGGTGTCCAGGAACTTGCCGAGGAAGTTGCCCCCACTGGCCTGCCCGCCGCATTCGAGGACATGCCCGGCGACGGTGCCCGTCGCGAGCGCGCGGTAGTCGGTCTTCGAGACCTTGAAATGGTGGAGGATCGGCGCCATCGTGAGCGCCGTGTCGGTGACGCGGCCGCAGACGACGATGTCCGCGCCCCCCTTCAGCGCCTCGACGATCGGCTGCGCCCCGAAGTATACGTTGGCGCTGAGCAGCCGGTCGGCGATCTCCGCAAGGGGGGGAGCCGAGGCATCGAGCGGCTGGAGGTCGAGCGCTCCGGCCCGGTCGATGATGTTGTCCCCATGCACGACCCCGACGGTCAGCTTGCGGCCCGGGCACACCTGGCGTGCCTTCTCGATCAGGGCCCGGGCGCAGCCCATCGGGTTGACCCCTCCCGCGCTCGAAATCACGCGGATGTTCTTGTCGAGCAACTCGGGCAGCAGCGCCCCCATCACATCCACAAAGTCCGTCGCGTACCCCTTGGAGGGGTCGCGCCGGCGCTGCTTCTCCAATATGCTCATCGTCACCTCGGCCAGATAGTCAAAGACGAGGTAGTCAATGGGTCCGCCCCGCACCTGCAGGGCGGGGGCCTGGGGCCAATCGCCCCAAAAGCCCTGTGCCGACGCGATCCGTATCATGGAGCCGTTGCTCTCTCTTCAAGCGTTTACCTGCGGAGTTTTCGAGCAGGCAACGGCTAGGGCAACAACTTCCGGCTCAGGCCCGGCGCGTCCGCTGGAGCGCCGGTGTGCCCGCGGTTCAGGCCCCCTGGCATCGCGGGGCTGCGGCAGGCATCGGCACGGCAATGTCGCCCATGAGCACCTGCGGTGGCGGGATGATCTTGTCGATCCCGGGGCCGACGACCGGGATGGTCCGCAGGGGCGCAAGGTAGCGTTCGCGCCGCAGTTGCTCCCCATAGTCCGCAGAGTCGTGCGCGCCACCTGACCGCGCAGCGGCGTACGCGCTCGCCACGAGGCCCAGCAGCACGGCCACGGTCGCCGCGAACGTCCGCCGCTTGCGCGCGGCAACCACGGCGCCACAGTCCTTGGTGAGGATGGTCCCGTCCGGGCGGCGGTGGAACCGCGCGCACAAGTGCCCCTCCTCCCGTCGGATCAGCGCCTCGGCCTCGGCCCGGGTCATTTCGCTCAGGTTGTACACGTGCAGTTTGCACGTGCGGCAAAACCGCTTCCGTTCGTCGCCGGACATGCCTTCCCAGCTCATCGAGCAAGGGGACTTGACCTCGATGGCGTCGAGGAAACTCGTCGATTCGGGCATGGGGCGGACCTCGCAGTCTGGGTAGTACTGTGTGTGACCCCCGCAGACCCCACGGGGTTTGGCGCTCGGTCCCGTTGCCCCCGTCTTGCAAGGGGTGGGGTATGGACCCGCATGGAGTCGGACAACAAACCACCCCAGCCGGCGATCGGCATCGTGGACTCACCGCGCCCTTCCCATCCGTGGAGCTGGCTCCAAGTGCTGGCGCTCCTCGGGGTCATCCTCGCCTCGGGTGTCGCCATCCGCATGACCGGTCTGTGGCGAACGGAGCACAGGGGCGTGCCGATCCTTGTGGATCCCGACAGCGTCCTCCACCTTTACATCCTCGAGGAGGGCCTGCGGACGGGTTCTCTGCGCGTGCCCGTGATTGCCGACGACAACGCCCCCTTCGGTCGCGTCAACGAGTGGACACTGGCCAACACGGTCGCCCTGCGAGCGGGTACTCTTGTCACGGGAACGGATGAGAAGGGGTTGCGGCGGTTGGCTTTGTGGTTCGGGCCCACGGTTTCAGTTCTCACGATGCTCGCGCCGGCCCTGCTCGCATTCGTCAATGGGCGTCGGAGACTCGGCCTGGCCTGGGCGGCCTCGATGGCGCTGATGCCCTGGGTGGCATCGCAGGGCCCGCCGGGGTTCCTCGACCAAAGCGCCCTTCAGACCGCGCTGCTCGCGGGACTCTGTGCCTGCGTGATGCTTGCGCGCGACCGCCCCACCGCGGCGCTGGGCGCGGTCGCCGGCGCCGCAGAGGCCTACCTCTTCTGGTTGGGCTCCACGGAACACACGGCGATCTTCCTTCTCGTGGCCTCGCTCGCGGCATTCGATGTCGTCATGGCAGACCAGTCGAGGCTCCCGTTTTGGCGCGCGTGGTGGATCACCGGGAGCGCCAGCCTTGCGGCGATGCTCCTCATCGAGGGCGCGCCGCTCCCCATCATCGACCGGCTCCATCCGATCCACCTCCTTGCCTGGCTCGGCGGGGGGGGAGTCCTCGAGGCGGCCCGGGCCGGAACCAGTTTCGGGGGCCGGTCTGCCCGCCTTGCCTTTGGGGCTGTGCTGCACGTCGCCGTCCTGGCGATCTGCGCTGGCTGGGTGCGCGGCTTCGACTGGGCGCATCTCTCTGTCCTGCAGGACCCGGACTTCGCGCGACACCGCCACGTCATAGAGGAGTACCGTTCGCTCGGCGAATGGCCGATGCGGGGCCTGCAGCACCTGGTCAGGCAGGTTGGCCTCCTCCCACTAGCCCCCGCCGCGCTTCTCCTCATCGGCGAGCGCCGCGCGTCGCGACTGTGGTGGGTCACGATCGTTTCGGGCGCGTTCCTTGTCCTCTCGTACGACGCAGTCCGTTGGCTGCGGCTCGGGTCCGTGATGCTCCCGATAGTTGTGATAGGGGCCGTGGCCGACGCACCCTTCACCCTGCGTTCGCGCATCCTCGCCATCGGCGTGATGATCTGCGCGCCCCTGGGGGAGACGATCTACTCGACGCGCGAGGAGATCGCCGCGGCACGCACGCGCCCTGCGGCCGCCACCATCATCCCCGGCGCCATCGCGGCGCTGGGACGGGACTTGGCAGCCTCCGGGCCATCCACCAAACCCATCATCCTCGCGCCCCTGGGTTTCGGTCCGTACCTGCTCCACACGGGCCGCGCCCGCTCGATCAGCTCGCAGTATTGGTCAAACATCGGGGGAATGCGTGCCGCCGCGGAAATCTACACGGAGACGGACGACGCCCGGTTCCTCGCGCGGCTGCGCGACCGGCGTGTCGACTTCATCCTCATCCCCGGGGAGTCGATCCAACTTTCCGCAATCGCCGGCGCCTTCAACTTTGTCGAGGGGCGCGACCCGGACATGGCACAGGTCGAGGCGACCCGCATCCGCAGGCTGGAGCGCACGGCCGCGCCCATGCGGGTCCAAACCCCGGAGTTGGACCGGGCCGCCCCCGGATGGAACCTGATCCGCGTTCCTTGACGGAGGAGGCTCTTTCGCTTGAGGGCATGCAGGCATGGGGTCCACACTGCGCCTTCGATGTTGATGCAGGACAACACCGCCACCCCGGAACCCCGGATGAGCCTCGCCCAAATCCGCACCGAGAAACTGGTCAAGGTTTACGGCCAGAAGCGCGTCGTGGACGAAGTGTCGATCCAACTGACGACGGGTGAGATCGTTGGCCTCCTGGGCCCGAACGGCGCTGGGAAGACGACGACCTTCAAGATGGTCGTTGGGTTCACGCGCCCGACGATGGGGAAGGTGTACTTCGGGGACCGGGACATCAGCGCGATGCCCATCCACGAGCGCGCCCGCCTCGGCATCAGCTACCTCTGCCAGGAATCCAGCGTCTTCCGCAAGATGACGGTGCGCGAGAACATCCGCGCCATCCTCGAGCCGTCGGGCAAGTCCCGCGACCAGGTGCGCGAGATCCAGGACCGGTTGATCGAGGACCTCGGCCTGAAGGGCGTCGCCCGCCAGATTGCCGGCACCCTTTCGGGCGGCGAGAAACGCCGCGTTGAGATAGCGCGCGCACTTGCACTCGACCCAAAGATCATCTTCCTCGACGAACCCTTCGCCGCCATCGACCCGAAGACAGTCGAGGACCTCCAGCAGATCATCAGTCAGCTCAAGGCGCGCGGCCTCGGCATCCTCATCACCGACCACAATGTCCGCGAGACGCTCTACATCACCGACCGCAGCTACCTGATGAGCGACGGCCGCGTCGTCGTGTCGGGCTCCGTGCAGGAAATCGCCGCCGACGAAAAGAGCAAGGCGTACATCACCGAGCGCATCGTCCGCGACCTGCTCGCGGACCGCGACAATGCCACCGGAAGCACCCCCGCGGCCCCCTGACCCTGGGTCGCGGACGGGGGCCACGTCCCCCGCCCGCATCCTCCAGTGGGTCTGGGCCACCGTCTTTCAGCTCATCGGGATCGTCGTGCTCTGGAAGTGGTGGAAGTTCGGCGCCGACCACGCCCCCGTCCTCCTGCTGCCGTGGATCGTCATGCTGTTTCCGATCCTCCGCCTGACGGGCGGACCCTTCAATCGCCTGGCCGGCCTGTACGACTACCACTCGGAGTTCGCGTTCTCCTGGAAGCCGCGCCCCGGGGAACTCGAGGTGCATCTTGGCGGCTCCTACGATTATCCGCGCCTGTGGCGGGTGGCCGGTGGGCGTGCACGGGCGAAGCGTGTCCTGATGGCGAGCGCCCTCGAGACTCTGGCCGTCCTCGCGAGGCGCGCGCGCGAGGGCGCCATGCCCCCCGAAACGCGCATCACGATGGCCACATACTTCCTGGAGGAGCGCACGGTCCGCCGCTTTGGCTTCAAGCCGGAGAAGGTCGGGATGGGGGACAAGCTGATGTTCATCGCGAGCATCGGCGACCTTTGGTTCCTCCACTGGCTCCTCACGGGGAAAGCCTCCCCGCCGCCGCTCCTGTCCCTTGTCCGGTGCGCGACGACTGCCGGGGAACTCGCAGGCCACGTCGAGCAACTGGAGGCCCTGTCGCGCCGCATGATGCAGGGCGCGGAGTCCGCTCCCGCTGCGAACGAACCTGCGACTGATGGCTGAGGAGCCGCCACTACCCGCGCCTCCAGAGCCGGAACCCGAGGAAGCCAGCGAGCGCCTGATGGGCGCGATGGGTGGCGGGGTGGCCTCCTCCGTGGTGCACCTTCCGCTGCTCGCGTTGCCGATGTGGGGGAGGGAGCTGGCGCTCCTTGCCGATCCTGCGGGGACGGCGGAGTCGCTCGCCGAATTGACATGGTCGCGCGCGCTCATCGAGGCACCGACCGTGCCGCCCGACCTCGTGCGCCTGACCCTCCACGTCTCCCATGCGGCAATGTCCATGATGGTCGGGCTGCTCGCAGGGGCGATCCTGCGACGACTCCTGCCGGGGCGGCGCAGTGCCCGCGCAGGCGCCGTGGCGGCATTCTTCTACGGGATTCATCCCCTCCACAGGCCCATGCTCGAACACGCGGCCAACTTTCCCGTGGCCCTTGCGACGTGCGCCCTCGGGTTCGCCGCCTTCAAGGCCGTCGAGGCGGCTTCGCAACCCGATCGCCATCGCGACGACCTCGAACTGGCGGGGGTCTGCGGCCTCATCGGGGGACTGCTCGCGCCCTTCGCTGGCGCGGTGTCCTCTACGGGGCTGGCGCTGCTTGCCGCATCCATCCCCCGGGGACCCCGCCGCAGGATGGCCGCTTTGGGGGCAGCCACGGCCGCCGTGGGCGCAGTCGTGGCGATTGCCTTCGGTCCCGGCGGCGGTCCAACCGGGGAGGCGTTCACTGCCGGCCCGTGGCTGCGACTGGCCGAGGGGATCGCCGGCGTTCTGGGCGCCCCGATGGAAGCTCCGCGGCGAATCCTCGGAGGCGCGCCGATCGCAGGGGCGACGCTACTCGCCGTGGGCGCCGCCATCCACGGCCTCCTCGTTGCGATGCTCACGGCGTCGTCCGCCGCTTCCCTTGGCCGCGGGCGACGCTGGGCGGCCGGGGCATTCGGCCTCGTCCTGCTGGGGATGTCCGTCCTGGTGGGTGAGAACGCGCGCCTGGGCATGATGGCCATACTCGGGATCGCCTACGCGTGCATCGTAGCCCTGGGCTTTGCGTCCCACGTGCGCGCGAAGTCCCTCCTCTTCGTCCTCGCCTTGGCGGGATCCCTTTTCGCAAGTGAAGTGGAGCGCATCTCGCCCCATCCGGCGGCGCTCGAACGTGCGCGCATCGCGGGCAGTCTGCAGGCCGCGCTCGAACGCATTGGCCGCGAGCACGCGACGCGCAGGGGCTCGCCCATCGGGGAAGCGGACGTGCTTGCTGCGGACCCCGGGATTGTCGCCGACCTTGGCGGGAACGCGGGCATCGCACGACTGCTCGGCGAACCCGGGGTCAGACTCGTCGCGGCGTCGCGCCCCTCGGGACTGCGCCATGTGCTGAGGCTGACGCAAACCACCGCGGAGCTCGAGTGCCCGGCGGGGGAGTAGCGATCAGGTCGGCGAAGCGTAGCTGTGCAGGCCGCCCGCGAACCACGGATGGTAGCTAACCCCGAGCCACGTGATGATGACGCACGTGAACCCGAGCAGGCAGCACGCCGCGCTCATCTTCCCGCGCCAACCCATCACGATGCGCGTGTGCAGGTATATTGTGTACACGATCCACGTGATGAAGGCCCACGTCTCCTTCGGATCCCAGCCCCAGTAGCGGCCCCACGCCGTGTCCGCCCACACCGCGCCGAGCGTGACGCCCAGCGTCAGGATGGGCCAGCCCACCTGAACAAGGCGGTAGGCGAACTCCTCCATCTGCGAGGTGGTCATGATCGGCTCGGAGCCGAAGAAGGCCTCGCGGCGCAGCAGCATCTTGCCCAGGCAGCCCGCCGCGAACACCGCCGCCAACCCGAAGGCCGCATAGCTGATCAGCATCATCGTCACGTGGATGTTCAGCCAGTAACTGTTCAGCACGGCCCGCAGGGGGTGGATGCGCGTGTCGTGGAGCGGCATGAGGGAGCTTCCCGTCAGCAGGAGGAAGCCGAGGATGCACGCACCCAGGCCCATCGTGCCCCTCCGCCCCGCGCCTTCGAACACGACCGCGATCATCATCGCCGCCCAGCTTGCGAACGTGATCGACTCGTACATGTTGGAGACCGGCATGTGGCCTGCGAGGTAGAGCCTCGTGCCCACCGCCGCCGTGTGGAACCCGAAGCCGGCGAGCATGAGGCCCCACGCCGAGTGCTTCATCCAGCCCGATCCCCAGAAAAAGTGGCTCGCGTAGAGGCCCGCGCAGACGAGGTACATCCACGCGGCAAGGCGGAACGGGCTGTACCGCACATAGGCGTTCTTGAGGTCGCGGCGGAACTCGGACGGATACCCGCGCGTCCCCGCGGCGATCGAGAGGAACTCCGAGACGGCGGGTCCCACCGGTCCGGAACCGGAGGAGAAGGCGCCGGCGAGGACGCGGTCCAGCTCCACGCCCGCGGCGGAGATCCGTGAGGGCGCCGTCGGGCGCTGCCCGGGGGCGATCCAGTCCCCACGCACGCTCTCCACGTCGGGTATGATCAGGAACTCCTCGTGCATCCTTCCGACGCGGTTGGCGCGGTCGATGAGGCGCGCGGTCGCCTCGGCGAATGCCTTGTCCTCGCCGTGGGCGGCGGCCAGTTCGCGGCGCTCCCTGATGGCGGCATCGCGCTTCGCGCCGTCGTTGACCAACTCGAGGATTTCGCCCTCGGTCACATTCGGCGAGACCACGTTGGACAGGGCGAGGTCACGGTTCCCGTGGCGAAGCACCTGCTCCGCCGCGTTGAGCTTCTCGGTCAGT
>CAZUCD010000146.1:0-9438 GCA_964618855.1 uncultured Candidatus Sumerlaeota bacterium | reverse complement strand
CCTCGAGCGAGGCCATCACCTCGAAGGCGTGCTGCACGTCCTCGCGGGACAGCGACCTCGTGGCGCGCTGGGGCGGGGAGGAATTCGGCCTCGCCCTGCCGGACACACGCCCCGCCGACGCCAAGCAGCTTGCCGAACGCATCCGAAAGGCCGTCGCCTCGTCGGAACTCGTCCTCGGCACCCGCGTGCTCAGGCTCACCGTCAGCATCGGCGCCGCAGACTTCCGCATCGGGGACACGGTCGACACGCTGTTCCGCCGCGCCGACGAGCAGCTCTACCGCGCCAAGGAGGCCGGCAGGAACCGCTGCGCCTTCCCCAACGACAGCCAGGCCTTCGACGAGGAACCCTCCGCCGAAGATCCATGAGTACCCGGGGCCCTGGGCCCCGCATCACCACCATCCGGGAATCCGCATCATGCGCCTACTCGCACTCGCCATGGCCGCCATGCTCCTCGCAGGGACGGCACGCGCCGAAATCATCGCCAGGGACTTCGCCTACCGCCACGGAGACGTCGAACTCGAGGGCTACATCGCCTACGACGACTCCGCCAAGGAACGCCGCCCCGGCGTCCTCGTCGTCCACGAATGGATGGGCCTCGGCGAGAACGCCAAGAAGCGGGCACGCATGCTTGCCGAGGAGGGCTACGTCGCCTTCGCCGTGGACATGTACGGCAAGGGTGTCCGCGCGAAGGACACGAAGGAGGCCGGCGCGCTCGCGGGCAAGTACAAGGGGGACCGCGACCTGATGCGCGCCCGCATTCGGGCGGGCCTCGACGAGCTCCTCAAGCGCGACGACGTCGACCCCGCCCGCGTGGCCGCCATCGGCTACTGCTTCGGCGGCACCACCGTCCTCGAGCTCGCACGCTCCGGCGCCCCGATCGCCGGCGTCGTCAGCTTCCACGGCGGCCTCGACGCCCCCAAGCCCGCCGCCAAGGGCGACATGAAGGCCAAGGTTCTGGTCCTCCACGGCGCAGACGATCCCTTCGTCAAGCCAGAGGAAGTCGCAGGTTTCGAGAAGGAAATGCGCGACTCCGGCGCGGACTGGCAGATGACCAGCTACGGCGGCGCCGTCCACAGCTTCACCAATCCGGATGCCGGCAACGACAACTCCCGCGGCGCGGCCTACAACGAAACCGCCGACCGCCGCTCATGGCGCGCCATGAAGGACTTCCTCGCCGAACTCTTCCAGTAGCATCAACGCGGACAGGACCACTCTTTCCGGCCCCGTCGTCGGTGCGCTTCCACGAAGCGACCTGATTGTTCTGCCCGCGCCTTGCAGCGAGGCCCCGGCGCGTGGCGCCGTGCGGGGCTGAGGCTCCAGTCCATCGGGCTTCCCCTGATTTTGGCCGGGATCGTGCATTCGGGTGAGGCTCACGGTTGCCAACCGGCGGCGACTGCGACAGCAATTCCCCACGAAACTTGGGATCGGCCCTTCCGATCCTGCCGGTTGGAGCCCGATGTCGCTTTCCAAGCGTGCACCAAAAGTGTGCGGTGGTGCGTCTTCCCACCGCCCCTCCCAGTTCCTCCTGTTCAATCTCGCCACCGCCATCCTTTCGGTTCCGACAGCGCTGCTGGCGCAGGGGTTCCCCAATGTGCCGCGCACGGCGGGTGAGTTGCTCGCCGGCCCGGTCGCGCCGGAGCAGGGCCGCACCGCCATCATCGCGTGGCACGGGGAGCGCATCGTCTCGGTACCCGAGATTCCCGGGAGCCAGGGGGGCGCGGACTGGCAGATGCGCGTGGTGGACATCAACGATCCGGCGAACCCGGTGGTGACCCTGCTGCCCGCGCACGCGAGCGGCTTCCACGCGCACGGATACTTCCACTCGGGGCCGTACCTGTACGTTGGCCCGCACTGCCTGACTTCTGCGAACCTCCCATGCGGCAGCGGAGGCCCTGACCTGTGGCGCGACAGCCTGCGCATCGGCGGAAGTGGCACCGCGATCGGGTCCTCGCAGCTCCGGCGCGCATCGATGGAGGGGGACAACGGCCTGCCGATCGGGGGCGTCGACAAGTCCGGCGCGCAATCCCCGTGGGGAGTGCGCGACTTCTGGACGTACAACGCCGTCAGCGGCCCGACCTTCCTGGCGGTGCGGCGTTCGCTCGCGTCGTGGATCTACGACTGGCCGAATGGCGGCGCGCCGACCGGCCCAGCCATCATGTCCTCCTGGGACCACCTCAGCCAGACCGGGGTGATCGGCTTTCCGTTCATCATGGGGAACATCCTCATCTTCGCCTCGGACCAGTCCGGGACGGGCGTGGCCGCGTACGACATCTCGAATCCGGCAGCCCCCGTCCTGCTGGACGTGCTGAAGGACGAGAACCCCGGCGGCTACTGGCCGGAGGTTTACGGGCACTACATCTTCTTTCCGCGGCGCGATGGGGAGGGTGGCACGGGGAGCTCCGCGGGATTCATGGTCGTGGACTTCTCCGACCCGACGAACCTGACGGTCGTCGCGGACCGCAACCTGCCCGGTTCAAACCAATATGTGACGTTTCAGGACGAGTACGCCTTCATGAACCGGTACAAGATCGACATGAGGACGTTCGAGCCCGTGCTGACGCTGGCGACGGTGCCCGGGGTGATCGACGCGAGCCAGTTCGCGCTTCCCGTGGGGAACCTCCTCGTGACGGGGGGATACGGGACGGACGGGCCGGGCCTCGCGATCTGGGCGCACCAGGCCGCGGCGGACAACAGGTCCCCCTTCGTGGCCTACCATGTCCCGCGTCCGGACCAGACGAACTACTCGATCCACTGTCCAATCACGCTTTCGATCCCCGAGACGCTGCGCACGGAGACGATCATCGATGGCGTCTCGCTCATCGTGCGTCCCGTGGGAGGCTCCCCGATCCCCATCTGGCACTCGTTCGGGCAGGGCAAACTGCTGACGGTGACTCCGAGGTCGCTGCTCTCCCCGAACACGACCTATGAGGTTGTGCTGACGGACGGCATCCTGGACGCGGCCGGCAACCCGATGGAGCCGTACTCCTTCCGGTTCTCGACCGGGTCGGGGCTGAGCGGCGGCAACCAGCCTCCCGTTGTGAACGCCATCACTGCGGTGCCGGGAGTCGGGACGCCCGCGGTGCCGGTGGACCTTTCCTGGAGTGGCTCCGACCCGGACGGCGCTTTCATCGAGTTCCGCGTGGATTTCGGCGACGGAACGCCCAAGACGGCATGGGGCGCCCCCACGACCGCCAACCACGCGTACGCGCAGGCGGGGCACTACCAGGTGACGGTGCAGGCGCGGGACGCGGCGGGTTCTGTCGCGGCGCGCTCGCGCACGGTGACCGTCGCGACCGCGCCATCCGAGCCCAACTCGACAGCCAGTTCCCCGGTTGTCGTGGATTCCGCCGCGGGGCGCGCCTACGCGGTGAACCCGGATGTGGACACGGTCAGCGCAGTGCACACGGGGACGCTCGCGAAGGTTTGGGAGTCGCCCGTCGCCGGGCATCCGAAGTCCATCGCCACCGCCAACGACGGCACTGTTTGGGTCGCGTGCCGCGACGGCGACGCGATCGACATCCTCGATGGCGCGACCGGTGCATTCGTGCAGCGCCTGCCCCTCGGGCATGGACGGGCGCCGGTGGGCATCGCGCCGGTCCCGGGAGGCGGCACGATGCTCGTCGCGTGCGACGGCGACGGGACCCTGCGGCGGTTCTCCGTGGCGACGCGCTCTCAAACGGGATCGTTGGCACTCGGCCCCTCGCCACGCGCGATTGCAGTGAACCAGGCGGGAACGCGCGCACTGGTGACGCGCTTCATCTCGGGGGAGCACTCCGGCTCGCTGTACGACGTGGCCCTCGGTGGGAGCATGTCCCTGACACGGACGATCAACCTCGCGCGCGACCGCTCGGCCGATGGCAGCGCCTCCTCGCGCGGCGTTCCGAACTACCTCTCCGGCGTGCGCATCTCGCCCGATGGCCAGTGGGCATGGGTGGTCGGCAAGAAGGACAACACGACGCGCGGCTCGTTCTTCTCGCCGCTGAACGTACCGGGGCAGGACAACACCGTGCGAGCCCAGCTCATGCTGGTGGACCTTGTGGCCAACGCGGAGGACCTGACGCGCCGGCTTGACATCGACAACAGCGACTCGCCGACCTCCGTGGCGTTCAGCCCGCTCGGCGACTACGCATTCATCGCCCTTCAGGGCAACGCGCAGGTGGCGGTCGTGGACGTGCTCGACTTCATGCGGCAGGACTCGCCGGGGACCGTGAAGACCAGGCTGGGCGCGGGGATCTCCCCGCAGGGTGTAGCGTTCGACGCGGGCGCCACGCGCCTGTTCGCGAACAACTTCATGGGCCGCTCGATGACGGCGATCTCGCTGTCGGAGTTCCTGGATTCCGGTTCCGGCAGCGTGCCATCCCAGACGGTGCCCCTCGTCTCCGAGGAGCGGCTCCACCCGTCCGTGCTCCTCGGCAAGCGCATCTTCTACCACGCCTCCGATCCGCGGATGAGCGCGGAGGGATACATCAGTTGCGCGACGTGCCATGTGGACGGCGGCCACGACGGGCGGACGTTCGACTTCACGAACCGCGGGGAGGGGTTCCGCAACACGGGGGACCTCCGCGGACGCTCCGGGACGGGGCATGGCGCGGTCCACTGGAGCGCCAACTTCGACGAGATCCAGGACTTCGAGATCGACATGCGCGACGCATTCGGCGGCTCCGGGTTCATTCCGAACGGGCAGTACGTGAGCATCGCGGCGCCGCTGGGCGCGCCGAAGGCGGGCGCAAGCGCCGACCTCGACGCGCTCGCCGCCTACGTGACATCGCTGGGCAGCGCCTCGATCCCGCGCAGCCCGCATCGCAACGCCGATGGCAGCCTGACGGCGTCCGCGCTCGTGGGGCAGGCGCTCTTCAACGCGCACGGCTGCGCCGCGTGCCACAACCCGGCCACGGAGTACACGGACCGGACACGGCACAATGTCGGCACGCTGCGCGCCTCCTCGGGGAACCGCCTTGGCGGCGTCCTCGACGGCATCGACACGCCGACGCTCCTTGGCCTCCATGCGACGGCGCCCTACTTCCACGACGGCAGCGCGGCGACCCTGGCGGAGGTGTTCACCGTCACGGGGGGGCGCATGGAGCAGGCCGAGAACGGCACCCTCGCCAATGGGGCGTTTGCCGACACGGTGACGTGGCACCCCTACAAGGAGTGGCACGGGGGCGCGTTCGTCGAACTCGACGGCTCGGGCACCGTGACATTCACGGACGTGGCCTCGAGCGTGGCGGGGCCCGGGTTTGTGGAGGTGCGGTACAACTCCGGCTATGGCGCCTCGCAGCTCCGCCTCATCGTCAACGGCACCACGATCAACACGACGGTGCCCATCACGCCGAACGAACCGATGTGGCTGCCCAATGAGTGGCGCACCGTCCGCATTCCAGTCACCTATCAGGCCGGCATGAACACAATCGTGTTCCGCGAGGGAAACACATTCGCCTCGCTGAAGGTGGACGACATGGTGTTCTCGACGCCTGGCGACCGCGCCCTCGCCTCAGCCCACGTGCGGGGCTTCACGGTCCAGGAAACGTCGGACATCTCGGCCTACCTGAACTCGCTGGACGGGACGAACGCGCTCCATCCGCTGGTGTCGGTTTCCCGGGGGACGATGATCCCGCAGGGTGGCACGGACTCCGTGACGGTGCCCACGGGCGCCGTTGACCACACGCTGGCGTACACGCTCGCGAACCCCGGCGCGGGGCCGCTGAACCTTGGCCAGTTCCGCGTCGACGTGACCCCCTCGGGGGCCGCGTGGATCGAGGCCCACCCCGCCGCAAACGTTCCCGCGGGCGGACAGACCACGCTGAACCTGCGGTTCCAGACGCCACCGGTTCCGTGCACGGCCACGGTGCGGGGATGGTCGGATGTGGCGGGGATCGGTGAGGTCCAGTTCACCGTCCAGGCCACCGTCGGCGGAGGCAGCGGCATCGGGGAGTTCATGGACTACGAGTAGCGGCTGGAGTCGCTCGAACCGCTCGCGAACGACTTCGACTGGGACCCGTGGCGACTGCACGTGGCCGCGAACGCGGAACTGGCGGACCGCACCGAGCCCGAGTGAGCGCGCGGCGCACCCGGTGAACCGGATGTGAACTGGCGGGGGCCTCACGAGGCCACCGGGCGAAGCGAAACGGGTGACCGGTTCCGCCGCGCGCCGAATTTCCATCGCCGCCGCCGGATCATGCCGAACCATCCTGTCCCCATGGCGAGGCAATTGACCGCAGCTTTGCTCTCCGATCCGGCTCCCACGCGCGGGGCGTGGGAGGGCCTGCACGCCGAGGCAGGGGCGCGATGGCTCTCGCAGTCGCCGGCGTTCTTCCTCGCTGCAACGCTCGGTGGGCGGGGCGCCCTCGCGGTTGTGCATGGCGCCCGCGGGGAGCTGCTGGCGGCTGCCCCCTTCCATGAGCAGCGCCGCGGGCGGGCGCGGTTGCTCAGGCACCTCGCCCCCGCCCCGTTCGCAGGCATGGCCCTGCGGGGCGGTGGCCGGGACTGCGGCGACGTGGCGGACGCCATGGCCTCATGCCTCGAAGGCACATCGCGCGCGACGCTGGTGCTTCAACCAGGGCATGTCGATGCGCGGCCCTTCGTGTGGCGCGGCTGGAGCGCGCAGCCCCACTACAACATGGTGTCCCGGGTCGATTCCGCGGCGGAGTTCGGGAGTCGGATGTCGGACAGCGCGCGTCGGCAGGCACGCAAGGCCGCGCGCGCCGGCCTCGCGGTCGAGCGCACGGGCGACTTCGCCCCCATCGCGGCGATGCGACGCCTGACGGAGCAGCGCCAGGGCTTCCGGGACGTCGTCTCGGACGAGGGGTACGGCGCGCTGCTGCGCGGTTGGGACGGGGCATTCCGCGCGGCGGGACTGGTCGTCCGCGACCGCCAGGGGCGCGCGCATGCCGCGGGGATCTTCGCCGCGGACGAACACAGGTCCTACTACCTCCTGGGCGCATCCGACCCGGCGCACCTGGGCAGCGGCGCGCCCACGCTCCTGCACACGGAGGCGGTGCGCATGTTCGAGGCCGAGGGTTGGCCGCTCGACTACGACTGGGTCGGGGCCAACGACGCGGGCACCGCGCGGTTCAAGGCCGAGTTCGGCGCGGAGTTGGAGCTGCTGGTGCGCGTCGAATGGCGCGCGGCCTCCGCGCGGCTGCTCGATGCCGTGCGCGGGCTTGGGTAGCCCGCGCGCTCAGTAGCTGAACTTGTCCACGCGCACCTTTCCGCGGAAAACCCAGTAGATCGCAGCCGTGTACGAGAGAACGAATGGCAGGCCCATGATCGCGATTACCAGCATGATCCCAAGCGTGCGCGGGGAGGAGGCCGCCCCGTACACCGTGAGGCTGTGCGAAGGATCAGGCGCACTCACGATCAGGTTCGGGAACATCCCCATGCCAAAAATGAAGATCATCGCCGCAATCACGCAGCAGGACGACACAAACGCGCGGAAGGGCAGTCCCAGGTGCAGCGCTCGCGGGATGTTCGCGATCGCGCCCGCCTCCAGAATCGCAACACCCCACACCCACCAGTATTCGCGGAAGTTCGCCAGCATCTGGGGATGCACGGCCAGCGTCGCCGCCGTCACCAGCGCATGCACGACCACGAAAATCCAGAACAGCGGCGTGATCCATCCCCGCACCTTCTCCTGAAGCTCCCCCTCCGTCTTCAGGTACAGATAGATCGCGCCGTGCATCGCGAACAGCGAAAGCGTCAGCACGCCCACGCTGAGCTGATACCATCCGAGCAGGCCCAGGAACGTCCCGGTGTACGTCTTCGACTGGTCGATGGGCAGCCCCACGATCAGGTTGCCGACGGCCGCGCCGAACAGCACCGACGCGAGAATGCTGGAAGCGGAAAACCCGATGTCCCACATCCTCCGCCACCAGGCCATGGGCTCCTTGCTGCGGAACTCCAGCGCTACGGCCCGGAAGATCAGCGCCGCGAGAACAAGCATCAATGGGACATACAGCGCCGAGAATGCCGTCGCATATGCATGCGGGAACGCCGCGAAGAGCGCACCGCCGGCCGTCACAAGCCAGACCTCGTTGCCGTCCCACACGGGGCCGATCGCATTCATGAAGATGCGCCTCTCCGCGTCGCCCCTGGAGAACAGGTGCAGGGCGCCCACCCCGAGGTCGAAGCCGTCGAGGATCGCGTAGCCCACAAGCAGCACCCCTATCAGGAAGAACCAGACGATGTTGAGGTCCATGGCGCTCATGCCTCCCCTGGAATCGGGACTTCGCCGGAGGTGAGCCGGGAGCCGCCCGGCGCGCGTGCTCCGGCGGCCTCCAGTATCGACGCCGGCTTGCCCGAGTCATCCGATTCCGGGACCGCGGGCTCGTCCGGCCCGTGCTTGATCTTGCGGTCCAGCAGGTACAGGAACATCACGAACAAGAGCGCGTAAATCAGCGTGAACAGCACCAGCGAGAACACGACGTTGCCCGCGGCGAGGTTGCGCGAGACCCCGTCAGTCGTGCGCAGCTCGCCGTAAACGATCCAGGGCTGCCGGCCCACCTCCGCCGCGATCCAGCCGGCCTGATTCGCGATGTACGGCAAAATCACCGCCGGCACCATCAAGCGCAGCATCCAGCGCGTTCCGAACAGCCTTCCCCGAAGGTGCAGGAACGATGCAAGAGAGGTGAACGCGATGAAGAACATCCCGAGCCCCACCATCAGGTGGTACATCTGGAATGGCACCTGCACCGGGGGGCGGTCCTGCTTCGGGAAGGCGTCGAGACCCGTCACCGGCTTGTCGAAGTCCTCATGCACCAGGAAGCTGAGCATCCCAGGCACGGCGATGCCCCACTTCACGCGCTCCGCCTCCGAATCCGGAAAGCCGAACAAGTACGCGGGCGCGCGCGCCGCCGTTTTGTAGAGCCCCTCGAATGCGGCGAGCTTCGCCGGCTGGTGCTCAGCGGCGATCTTCGCGCTCCAGTGGCCCGCGAGCAACTGACCCCAAGAGGCCGCAGTCGCCAGCACCAGAGCAAGCGGCAGGCAGCGCCTCGCGAACTCGACGTGCCGACCCCGCAGCAGGTAGAATGCGCACACGCTCATCACCACGAATGCCCCCAGGATGAGGCACCCGAGCAGAACGTGCGTTAGGCGCGACATGCTCGACGGGTTGAAGACCATCGCCCAGAAGTCCGTGATCTCCGCCCGCGGCATCGCCCCGTCCATCGTCCCGTCGAATGCGTACGGCAGCGTCGTTGGCACCACGTTGCCCTGCGCGTCGCGCGTCATGATGTGGTAGCCCGCCGGCGTTTGCTGCCAACTGTTCGCAACCACAATCCACACGGAGGAGAAGATCGACCCCAGCGACACCATCACCGTGCTCAGGAAGTGCATCTGCATGTGCGCGCAGTCCGGGCCGAGGTCGGCGCGGACGAACGTCCAGGGCCCTTCTTGAGCGAGCGTCTCCCCGAACTTGGGCCGGCGCGTTGGCGGCGTGTAATA
>CAZUCD010000145.1:0-9622 GCA_964618855.1 uncultured Candidatus Sumerlaeota bacterium | reverse complement strand
AGCTTCATGGTGTCGCGGATGCGCTCGGCAAGCGCCTCCTGCGCGGGAGGTTCGCCGTGGACCAGGAACACGCGTTCGAGGTGCCCGCCGCTGCGTTCCTTGACGTGGTAGATCCAGTCCAGCAGTTCCTCGCTGTCCGCGTGCGCGGAGAATCCGCCCATGACGACCACCTCGGCGCGCAGCTTGTGCACCTCGCCGAAGATGCGAACTTCCGGGTGCCGTTCGACGATCCGCCGGCCAAGCGTGTTCTCCGCCTGGAAACCGACGATCAGGATCGTGTTCCTTGCGTCGCCGATCGAGTTGCTCAGGTGGTGCAGGATGCGGCCTGCCTCGCACATCCCGCTCGCCGAGATGATCACGCACGGCTTCTTCGTCTCGTTGAGCGACTTGCTCTCCTCGACCGACTCGACGTAGCGCAGCGTCTCGAATCCAAAAATGTCCGGGTCCCTCGCCATCACGTCGTTCGCCTCGCGGTTGTAGTACTCGGGGAATCGGCGGAAGATGTCGGTGACGCGGACCGACAGGGGGGAGTCGACGAAGACGGGGAGGCGTTCGAGGCTACCATCGTTGAAGAGTTGGTTGAGGCGATAGACGACCTCCTGCGTGCGGCCGACGGAGAATGCCGGGATGATGACCTTTCCGCCGCGCTCCGCCGTGCGCTTCACGACGTCGAGGAGCCGCTGCTTCAGGTTCTCCTCGGTTTCGTGCTGGCGATTGCCGTAGGTGGACTCGCAGATGAGGGTCTGGGCCTTGTCCGGCGCGGCTGGCGGGGGCAGGATGGCCATTTTTGGCCTTCCGATGTCCCCCGAGAAGACAAGCCTGTGCGGTGAGTGGTTCTCGTCGATGTCGAGCATCGTGACCGCGCTTCCGAGGATGTGCCCGGCATTGACGAACTGCCCGCACATGCGGGGGGCGAAGCACACCTCGCGGTGCATGCCGACGGCCAGGAAGTGCGGGAAAACGGCGTGCGCGTCCTCCACGGTGTAGAGCTCCTGGACGGGAGGCTCACCGCGCTTCGCCCTCTTCTTGTTCACGAACTGCACGTCCTTCACCTGGATCCGGGCGGAGTCCTCCAGGAGTTGCCGTGCGATCTCCATCGTCGGGTGCGTGCAGGGGATGTCCCCCTTGAACCCCATCTTCACGAAAGTGGGGAGGTTGCCGCAGTGGTCCACGTGCGCGTGCGAGAGGATCACGGAGTGCACCGTCGAGGGATCGACGGGGAACTCGCGGTTCATCGTGAACGCCTGGTCCCGGTGCCCCTGGTAGAGGCCGCAGTCCAGCGCGACGCGCACCCCTCCCGCCTCGACGAGGTGGAACGATCCGGTGGTCGTGCCTGCTGCGCCCCAGAATGTGAGTTTCATGTGAGCCCCTTCGGAGAGTGGGAATGCTGAGGCGGATGGGGCCGGACCGTGCGCCCCGGGGTGATGCCCTTGCTACTTCGAGGTCTGGCGGGAGTACCGGATGACGAAATCGTGGGTGAGCGCGAGGATGGAGGGCCTGCGGTTCTCGTCGAGGTCGGCCGCCATCACCTGGCGCGGCTCCGGCGCACCGTCCATGTTGATGCGTCCGGCCATGGAGGAGTCCGTCTCGAATGCCTTGAACTGGTGGAAGCGCAGGAGGGCGGGCTTCCCATCGGCGTCCTTGCCCTGGGCGAAGAACTCCAGGACGTTCTCGCGTGCCTCCAGGGCGACGATCTCCTCGGCCGCGCCCGGGAACACCTGCGTCGTCCACACTGCCGAGTAGCCCCCGTCCTCGACCGCAGTCTTCGCCGTCGCGATGGTCTCGAACCCGCTGTTCAGCGGACGCGTGTACAGGATGGCGACGCGGTCCTGCGCGAAGAGGAGCAGGTCGTCGCGCTCGTCCCCGTCGAGGTCCATGGAGGCCATGGAGCGGTACTCCCCGGCGTCGATGTCCGCGTGGCCGATCTCCTCGTATCCACCCTTGTCGTCCTTCCGGCCGTGGAACGTCACCACCCTGTTGCCGATGTCCAGCAGGGCGATGTCGTTGTTCTTCGCGCTGCGGAATCTTCCGGCTGCCGCTGCGACGAGGCGGGCCTTGCCCGGCCGCGCGTTGAATTGGTGGAAGACCTTCACCCCCTCCTTCTCGTCGAGCGCAAACGCGCGCACGAAGCCACCCTTCACCGCGAGCGTCACGGGCTTGGCTTCCGTGTCGAGCTTTGCGGGGACGAGCCGTCCGCGCGTCATTTCCGTGAGGAGGCCCTCCAGGACGCCCCCCTTCACCGTGGCCGGCGCAAACCGCCCCGAGGCGTCCTGAAGGAGGAGCGCGGCGGGCGCGAACTCCGAGAAGGCCACGAGGTCCTCGCGCCCGTCCTGGTTCAGGTCCATCGCGGCGAGCCCGTTGCCCTCCCCCAGCTTGAGGCCGTCGGCCTTGTTGCCGTCGGGCAGGACGGGCATCGCGGGGCCGATCTCGGAGCCCTTGAGTTCGTGCGCGCGTATCGCTTCGGGATTCTCCTTGGAGTCGTTCAGGGCGACGATGAACGGCTTGCCCGCCACCTGGACGACGCAGGTGGCGCGGGGCGCGCCGAGCGCGGGCAGCAGGCGCGGGAACGCGAGGTCGTCCGTCCCCTTGCGGCCGGCGGTGATGCCCGCCGCCTTTTCCTTCTTGCTGAAAAGGAGGATCGGCGTCGGTTCGCCGGACTTCCCCGGGAGCGCCGTGACCTGCTCGATGCCCTCCAGGGAGGGCGTGAGGCTGACGGAGAGCGTGCCGTCGCGCTGCTGCCGCACCACGCGGACCGAGGGGTTCTTCGGGTTGCTGACCACCAGGTCGCGCCGGCCATCGCCATCGACGTCCGCGATGGTGGCGTCGAACTTGTCGCTGGTCGAATCGGGATCGAACGGGACCAGGTGGAGCTGCGACGTCTCGACCATGTCCTCCGCGCCTGGGGTCTTGCGCGTTTCGGCGAGGCGCAGCAGGACGAGCTGGCGCGTCTTGTCCTGCACGGCGACGATGCAGTCGCGCATGCCGGGCTGATGCAGGGCCGCCATCCAGCGGATCGGGCCGGGGGAGAGGACGAACTCGGACGGAAACGCGCCCTCGGCCGATTGCAGCCGGACGAAGATCTTGTCGCGGGTCGCCGCATCCGCCCAGGCGAGGTCGCGCTTGCCATCCATGTCCAGGTCCAGGACGAGCGGATCGCCGACGGGCTGCGTCGTGGTGTAGAACGTCAGCGAGGGGTCGAGTTCGATGCCCCGCCCCTTGCCGCGCAGCAGTTGGAACACGCCCTTGCGGTGCAGGAGCACATCCACCGTCCCGTCGCCGTCCACGTCCTCCGCGATGGACGACTCCGCCTCGAGGGACAGCGGCGTGCCGGGCTGGAGCCTCCCCTCGCGGCTTTGGTACATGACCACGACCTTGCCGCCCTGCAGCGTGAGGAGGAGGTCCGTGCGACCGTCCCCGTTCGCGTCGACGGCGGATGCGCTCGTGACGGCCGCATCCATCGTGATCGTCTCCTTGCGGAACCGCGCCTCCGTCTTGGGTTCGGAAATGAACAGTTCGAGGACGCTCTTGTCGTTCGATACGGTCAGGAAATCGAGGTGTCCGTCGCCATTGAAGTCGGCGACGTTCATCGCGCCGGAGCGCCACTCGGAGGGGTGGAGGTGTGGCCCCGTCAGCCGGAAATCCCGGGCCTCCGCCGGCAGCAGATTCTTGGCAGCGAGCCTCGAATCGGAGGCCGGCTTGTCCTGCGCGGGAACGATGGTCGAGACGGAAGCCAGAACTGCGGCAAGGAACCTGAGGCGCACCGGGCCAACCCCCAGACGGCGAGGAATTCGGATTCTCCGGCACGATGGAACCCCGGTGGGCGCAAGGCCGCAAGTGCGACCCACGCCCATTTCCTACTCTTCCGCCACCCCCGGCCCCGTCACCACGGATCATATCCCTCGGGGATCTGGTCCGAGCAGGTGAGCTTCTTCACCGTCAGCCAATCGGTGCCGAGTTCCGCGCCGCCGAGATTGCCCGCGATCACGACCAGGGTCCACTTCGAGCCGCCGGGCGGGATGACGATCCCCTCCGGGCCGGCGGCGGGGGACGACGATGCCTCGAACCAGTCCTCGGCCTCCGGTGGCGTGGAGCTGGAAAGCCAGACCGGGATGAATCCGCGCCCAGTGATGTCCGGGCGAGCGCCGTTGAGTCGTTCCTGCGCATGGCGGGCCACCTCGGCCTCCAGCCCACCCGGCGCCCCGTTCCACGCGAGGACATCAACGAACCAGTTCGTGCCAAGTTGCGCGCGGTCCCTGATGCGCAGGAGCAACGACGCTTCGAAGCGGTCGCCGGGCGCTTGTCCCACGACGGGGCGGTAAAGAGCCGTCGCGCCTTCGGGCATCCGGATCATCTGGTAGCCCTGCTTCTTCTCCGGGCTCTGGTGCCAGGGCTTGAAGGGGAACACGTCGCGCGCGTCGCGAGGCTCGCCATCGACGATGATGGTGCCCCTGGGGCGGACGTAGGGCGGGTCCTCGCCGCGGTCGAGCGTCGGTGTTGGCTGTCCGGGGAGCACGAACCGGCCCCAGTTCGGATGCAGCCCTGCCGACGGCGGGGGGTCGGTAGCCTCGCGGAAAAGGCAGTTGTCCACCCAGATCGACGCCGGCGCGGACGGGACGCCGTCCTTGATGCCCCAGAGGTTGTAACGCATTTGACCTGGTGTGAATCCCTCGGCCGCTTTGAGCACCTCGTAGAGTTGCAGGCGCCAGTAGTCTCCAGTAGAGTCCGTTCGGATCGGTTGCCCTTCCGACATCACGCCGCCTGCCGCAAGTTCTTCGTAGCCGCCAGCAGGCAACTCCCAGCGGAAGGTAATCTCCTTCCTCGACCAGTCGGCGAACCCTGCGAGTCCTTTGGGGGCTGGAGTGAAGCCAAACCCGACCTCAGTGCCGCCCACTGCGATTGGGGATCGAGCGAGGTCACTCAGACGCTGCTCCAAAAGTCCGGCCGGCGTTTCATTCAGTTCCCCGACGCGCAAGAGGGGGTCTTGCAAGCGCGCCCGCAGGCTTTCAGCCGATTCCCCGACCGATACTTGAACCGCAAAGTGATTCTTCAGAGTCCCCGCAGGGTTCACGAAGACGAGCCGCCCGCCCGTCCCGGTGCCTTCAAGCCTTCCGAGGAGATCGGCGCGACCCGATCCCACGGGCGTCGGCTGGGCAGAGCACGCCGGTGCGACGCACAGCAGCACTGCGGGGATCATGACTCGAAGAGCTACATGGGCAGTTCTTCGGGCGGGAAAAAAGCTGGATCCAAGACACCGTGGCATTGGCCTTCTCCTACCGAGGCTGGCATTGTGTTTCGCGATGACAAGAGCGTCCTGATGCTCGTGGTGGGGCAGATCGATCGACATGTTGTCCCATGGGCACCTGCGCAGTATCTCCCACAATAGACGTATCGATCGACTGGGGCCTCGCCACTCACGAGATTTCGAATGCGTAGGCGGTGTTTGTACTGGTTGTTTGGGCAGGGATTTGGATCAAACACAACATGCGCGACTACCGCAGTCCGCGGGTTGCCGCACCAAGAGGCATGACCCTTCCGGTACGCCGCGTTCCTGCCGTTCGAGTAGACGCACTGTCCAAACGCTGTCGAAGTGACCCCGTCCGCTCCGTGCTCATGAAGTTCGTACACGAAAGCCTCGCCTGTACACCTGACCGTGATAACTGAACAGGCGACTTCGTGCAGCACGATTGGTCCCCAGGGGCTGCCGGGCCTGCACTCCGCGGTGCCCTGCGGAATCCGCTCGTAGTCGGCTTCCTCGATGTCAGAGAGCAACTCCGCCATATCATCTTCCTCCTCCCAGCCCGAACAACTGCCATACACCACCACCATCGCAGTCGCCTCCGATGACTCCTCCCCGGTAGCGGAGCGGCAACCGTCTCCAGGCGGCTCATCGGCGGAGACTGAGATCGGGACGGGCTCCTCGATCGGCACGCTCGTGTTCACATTGAAGGCCCTCGGATCGTCCGGATCCGGCGATCCGTACTCGTGCGAAGGGTCGAAGTCATTCCACGTGATCACGGGCTCGTTCGTGAACTCCTCGAACTTGGCGCATCCCCCAGGTGTGGTGGGAGGAGTCACGCAGACGTCGGGATCCTCACCATCCACCGCGGAAAGGATGGCCGACTGCCCTTGGCAGAACCGGAACGTGCGGATGAGGCTGCCGGATGATTCGAGGCCGTTGACGACGATCTTCACCTGCTTCTGCATCCCTAGCGTCTCGGCGGATTGACCGCCGCACGCGGGGCGCTCCTTCTTGGCGATCAACTCGGAGCCATCCGGGCAGCACCCCTGCGAATGCACGGCGTGCACAGCTTCAGTCGAGGCGAGGGCGAAAATGGCGGCCGCTACTGCGGCGCGGAACCTTGGGGGGGGGCATGGATGGTGACGCTTTCATGAACGAATATGACTCATGCCTCAACGCCAAGCCGGAACAGTCAAGCACAAAGAGAGGCCGACCCACGCGGTCGAAGGGGCATGCAGGTTATCGCAGGCCACGCGGAGCGATGTCATCCTTCACCACGGATGCCACAGATTGCACGGATTCGGGGCGCGAATCGTCCCGTGGGCGCCACGCGACGCCCACCGTCCACGCCGGGCCGCATAGGTTCGGCTTGTGCCCGTGGGGGGGGGCGCCTATCCCCCACCCTTCATGTGGTGACAAGTGACAGCGACGCACCCTCTTTCCTCCCCGACGCCCGCCGACCCGAAGCCGTTGCTCTCCGTCGTGGTACCCTTCTACAATGAGGGCGAAAACGTAGAGACCGTTTGCCGCGAGGTGCACGAGGTGCTGAACCCCCGCTACGAAGGGGTTTGGGAACTCGTGATGGTGAACGATGGCTCGAAGGATGGCACGGCGGCGGCCATGCGCAGGCTGCGCGCGCAATTCCCCCACATGCGGGGGGTCCACTTGAACCGCAACTCGGGACAGTCGGCGGCGCTTGAGGCGGGATTCCGCGCCGCGCGAGGCTCGTTCATCGCAACGCTCGACGGTGACGGACAGAATGATCCCCGGGACATTCCGAAGCTGTTCGCCGAGCGCGAGCGCCGCGGGGTCGACATGATGTGCGGGGTCCGCGCGCGCAGGAAGGACAGCCTGCTGCGGCGCGTGTCCAGCCGCCTGGCCAACCGCACGCGTGCCGCCGTCCTCGGCGATCGCATCAGCGACGTCGGCTGCTCGATCCGCGTGTTCCGGAGATCCTGCCTGCGGCAGATCAAGTTTTTCCGGAACGCGCACCGCTTCTTCCCAGCGCTGTTCGTCATGAACGGGTTCCGGGTCGCGGAAACGGCCGTCAACCACCGCCCCCGCGCGAAGGGCACGTCGAAGTACGGCTTTGGGATCAACACGCGCCTGTGGGTGGGGATCGCGGACCTGTTCGGCGTCTACTGGATGCGCAAGCGCGCGCTCCGGTACAGCGTGGTCGAAGACGACTGACGGTGGCCGGCACGCGTCCGCGCAAGCTCAAGCGCGACATCCTCCGCATCGTGACGGTGGTGCTCCTCTTCGGCGGCGCCGCGTGGGCGCTCGGCCGGCCGGAGGTGCGCGCGAACCTCTTCGACATCGCGCACATCCGCGCGGAGCTCGCGCAGTTCGGCTGGTCGGGCCAGTTCGTCTTCCTGGGCGTCTGCGCGCTCCTCCACGGGCTCGGCGTCCCCCGGCTTTGGATATGCGCGGTGTCCGGGTCGCTGTTCGGGGCGGCCTCCGGCGCGGCGCTCGCGCACCTCGCAACCCTCCTCGGCGCGTCCATCAACTTCTTCACGGGCCGCTGGCTCCTGCGCGGGCCCGTCAACCGCCGCCTGCCCACCCGCCTCAGGAAGTGGTACGACCGGTTCGAGCAGAATGGCCTGCGCTGGATCCTTTACGCGCGCCTCTTTCCCCTCAGCAACGCAACCGTGGTGAACCTCGTCTGCGGCGCTTCGCACGTGAAGTTCCGCGACTTCTTCTGGGCGACGCTGGTCGGGTATGCACCGTTCACGATGGCTTTCGCGCTGTTCGGGAGCGCCGCGGCAAAGCAGAAGTACTGGCAGCTCGGGCTCGGCGCGGTCCTGTTCGGTGCCGTCCTAGCAACGCGGTTCGTGTGGAAGAAGTACGTGACCGGCAGCGATGCGCCGATGGAGGAGGAGGAGGAGGGGGAGCTGGAACCGGAACCCGTACCACCCCCGGCTCCGTGAGTTGGCCCCCGGCCACAACTCCGCTTTGCTCGCGGCGCGACGCGTGCTGATGTCCCCAGCATGAAAAAGTGCACGGCGTGCGGCTTCAACAATCCCGAGCAACGCGAGCGCTGCTTCAGGTGCAGCGCAGCCCTTGGCCGCGTGGACCTTCCATCGGCGTCGGAGGCGGCGGACCGGGAGCCGGAGGTGCTCGCGGAGCGCCTCGGCGCCATCCGGCGCGCTTGGTTCCTCCTGGAGGACCGGTTCCTGAACGAGGACCCGCGGGGGCACATGGACCATCGTTGGCCGATGGGGGCGGTGCTGTGCTCATTCGTGCCGGGATTGGCGCAGTTCTACACGGGCAGGCGCTGGCTCGCGCTCCTGTTCGGCGTGGGCCAGGCCGCGCTGCTGGTCGCGGTCGTCATGACCTTCTTTCATCCCCGTGGGAACCAGGTGCTGCTGGCGTGGCACCTGCTGAACATGCTGGCCGCGGCGGAGGCGTTCCGCATGGCGCAGCGGATCAATGGCTACGACACCCTGAAGCGGAACATCTGGTTCGCATGGTTCGCCCTCGTCGCCTCGTCCGGATTCATCCTGATGACATCGCAGTGGGTCGCATTCCTGTTCGGCTTCCGGTTGGTGTCGCTGGTGACGGACGATCTGGAACCCGTGTTCAAGCGGGGGGACCGCGTCCTTGTGGCCAACTATCCCCTGTGGTTCGGCGGCATGCCGCAGAGGGGGGATGTCGTGTACTACACGCCGCCGCCGATGCGGTACGAGATCCGGCGAAGCACCGAGGCCACGGACCTAGTCAGTGCCACCCCGATCCGCACCATCGCGGTCGTCCAAGGCATCCCCGGGGACACGATCGCATGGAGGGACCCAGAGCCACCATCGCTCAATGGAAAGCCCCTCCCGCCGGAGTTGCTCCCGCTCAACCCTGAAGGCCTGACGCGCCAATTCAGGATCTCGCCCGTTCCGCCGGATCGGTTCGTCGCGCTGATCTCGACCGTGGTCAGCGAGTTCCAGCTCTACATGAGCTGGGGCGGCACGGCCCCGACGCCGCGGGAACTTGAGTCGCGCCACGCGATCTTCTTCGACTTCGAGGAGGCGAACATGGGGACGCGGGACAAGACGATAGGCGTCGTGCTCTGCCGGTACGGTCCCCCGCACCGCCGCGCATGGATCGGGCGGGGGGAGGGGTTCAGCGGATTGCGGAACCCGGAGCCTCCGCTGACATCGGCCACCATTCGCTAGTTCACAAGGAGCACCCAACATGGCCCTGAGACGACACCTCATTCTCACCCCATCGGAACAGGAGGCCAACCTCGCGGCCGCAATTGGAGGGACCGACGCGACCTTCCCATCACAGGCGGCGACTTGGGCCTGGTCGTCGGTGTCTGCCTGGACACTCACACATGCCGACATCCGCGAACGGTTGGTCGCGGCAGCACTGCCGTTCCTCTTGTTTACAACG
>CAZUCD010000144.1:0-9641 GCA_964618855.1 uncultured Candidatus Sumerlaeota bacterium | reverse complement strand
CTCTAATCCCTCGGCAGTACCGCTATGCCCGCCGCGAGGGCTTCATCACTTGTCGCGAGGACAAAGGTCACGCCGATGCGCGTGCGCTGGAATCGCGCGATGCGGCCCCCGAAGCGCCACTCGACCGGCTCGCCGCCCATGGCTGCCTCCCTGGCCTTTTCCGCAGGGTCGTATCCCTTGAAGCCCGGAAACAGGCCGACACGCCGACGCAGCGCGGCCTCGAACTCCCGCGCGTCCGTGGCCGTGTCCCAAACGGTCGCCAGCACGAACGCGAAGTCATCCCCGTTCGTCGCGAAGGCCAAGGCATCGCCCCCCCACCCCTTGGCCGCCTCGGCGGCGATCTTGTCCGTCACGGTGGTGTCCATGGAGACGCGCAGCGTCGTCGGCGCATCGATCTGCGGACAGAGAAACTGCGCTAGGGACCACTGGCCCATGACGTCGCGGACTCCGTCCTGCCATTGGGGGGGAAACTTGGCGAGGTCCACGGTCAGGGGCTCGTCGCGCCGCGCACCCCAGTACTTGAGCGGATGCAGCACCTGCTCGGTCGACTTGGGAGGATCGGAGAATGCGCGCGTGCGCGCGGTGGCGTAGTCGCCCTTCGCACCGACGGCGAGAAACCTGCCTCCCTTGATGTAGGGAAAGAGCGCGTCCTGCACGAGGAAGGCCGGGTACTGCTGGAGGGCGGGCGTGCCCGCGACGCTGGACTCCCATCGCGCGAAGAACGCCTTGGAGTCGAACTCCGTGCCGGCGCCCTGCGCGGCCCAGAGATTCTCCGTGTAGGAGGCATCCCCCTCGACGACCGCGCGTCGGGCGAGGATCGCATCGGAAGACGCGGCCTCCTCGACCAAGCTGACCAGATCGTACTTCCTGTCCTGGAGGGCGTGCGTGATCTCGTGCGCCAGGACCCTTTGGCTGGCGGGGCTTGCGGCGTCGAAGCCGCCGATCAGGTGGAGGGCCTTGTCCCGCGGATCGTAGAATCCACCGAGGTTGTTCCTGTAGAAGTCGGCGCCGATCGAAGTGATGGGGGTGTCGGGGGGAATCAGGTCGAGCGCGACGAGCATGAGCAGCCTTGCCTCGACCTTGCGAGCGTTCTCCGGTCGTGCGGACTCGGCGGCGATGTACTCGCCGAGTTCCTCACGCGACTTGGTGTTCACGGCCACGGGCCCGCCGAGAGGGAGTCCCCATATGGACTCGACGGCGGACTGGATGCCCTCGATGACCTTAGCCGTGTCGGTTTCCTGCTGCTGCGCGGGGGCCCCGATGGGCGCGAGCAGGAGCGCCCCCGCGAACGCGATGTTTCCCAGGGACGCGCGCATCAATCCACGCCTGCGCGGATCCTCGCCTGCCGAATCGCCTGCGCGAGGTCGCGCTTGAGGTCCTCGGGATCCTCCAGGCCGACGGACATGCGGACGAGGTCGGCGGGAATGGGGGAGGCCGACCCCTCGGCATTCTTGCGGAGCTCGATGAGGGACTCGACCCCGCCAAGCGAGGTGGCGTTGTAGGCGAGTTTCATGCACTTGGGGATTTCCGCGGCGACAGCCTCCCCGCCGCGCGGCTGAAAGCTGAGCACGGCCCCGCAGCCGCGCATCTGGCGGGTGGCGATCTCGTGCCCGGGGTGCGTGGCAAGGCCGGGGTAGTGCACCTTCTCGATGTGCTGATGGCCGGCGAGGAACTCCGCGACGGCGTGGGCATTCTCGACGTGCGTGTACATGCGGACGGGCAGGGTCATGAGGCCGCGGCGCGCGAGCCAGCAGTCGAATGGCGCCTGGATGGCGCCGCCATGCTGTTGGATGGCGCGCAGGCGGTCGGCGAGGGCGCCCTTCTCCCGCGCGACGACGATGCCGCCGATCAGGTCGCTGTGGCCACCGATGTACTTGCTCGCGCTGTGGACGACGAGGTCTGCGCCGAACTCGAAGGGGCGCTGCAGGATCGGCGTGGCCATCGTGTTGTCCACGGCCACGATGGCGCCGGCGACCTTTGCCTTCGCAACGACGGTGGCAAGGTCCGTGATGGAGAGCATCGGGTTGCTCGGGGTCTCAAGCCAGACGAGGGCGATCTTGGCGCCGCTGAGCGCGCGGCGCGCGCGCTCGGCATCGGAGAAGTCCACCTCGTCGATGCGCAGCCGGTCCTTCCACATGGCGCCGAGGGCGAGGCGCGTCCCGTGGTAGAGTTGCCGTGGAATCTGAACGCGTGCGCCGTGGGGCAGGGTCTCGAAGACGGCGTTGATCGCCGCGACGCCCGACGCGAAGGCGAAGCCCTCGGCGCCCCCCTCCATCGCGGCGACCGCGGCTTCATAGGAGTCGCGGTTGGGGTTTCCGACGCGCGCGTATAGGTTGAAGCCGTCGGTCGGCTCGCCCAGATCGGGCCTCTCGAAGATGCTCGACAAAACGATCGGCGGGGCGACGCAGCGGACCCCGGGCCATGGGTTCAGGCCCGCGTGGATGGCCAGGGTCTGGCGCGTGAGCGCCGGTGGTTCCTCGTCGAAGATCGTCTCGTCCATGGATGCGCGCGGGCCGACGTGTGTGGGATGCTGCATCAGGGACGAGGCGGCGCCCGTCGGGCAACTCCGAACAATTGCCGGGCGCCGTGGAGCGCTACATCAGCCTCTCGGCCTGGGGTGCGGCCTGGCCGCGTTCCTTGTCCTTCAGTTCCGACTCGGCCAGCATGCGGGTGAACTCGTCCATGGCCTCGTTGCTCATGCCGGCGGCCATGATCTCGGCCTCGACCTGGTTCGTGTCGGCGCCGGCCAGTTCGTCCGAGAGCTTCGCCTTGGCCTTCAGCTTCCCGCGCGTGCGCTCGATGGCCTGCAGGTTCTCGTCGTGCAGCGTGGTGGACAGGTTGCTCATGCGGTCGTTCAGCTCGACGATCTGCTTGCTGGAGACGATGTCGGCGATGGCCTCGGCTTCCTTCTTGTCGAGGTCCTGGATGGAGCGCTGCATTTCGGTGAGCTTGAGCTTGTAGCGCTCGGTCTGCTTCTCCAGTTCGACGACCTCGGTGCCGAGGGCCGTGAGCCTGGCCTGGACCTCGGCGAGGCGGTTGTGGGCGGACTGGAAGGCCTGCTGGTACTTGTCCTCGCGGGTGGCCTTGAACTTTTCAATCGCGCCGCGCTTCTTGATCTCGAGCTCGGCGGACTCCTTTTCGAGGCGTGCGATTTCCTGCCGCTTCTGCTCCATGACGATGAAGAGCTGGGAGACGGCGTCGCGGACCTCGTGGTACTGCTTCTTCCACTTGTCGCGGGTCATGCGGTAGGCGGCCTTGATGCCCGCCGGCGTGGATGTGAGCGCATCAGTGCCCTCGTCCACCTGGCTGGAGAGGAGCCCTCCGAGGGTGACGATGAAACGGAACACGGACGAGAAGATCGTCATGGTTGCGCATCACTTTCGGCCCGGGGGTGCGCCGGGCTGGTTTTCATGCCGCTGATACAGGGGAGGGTCCCCGGCTATTCACCGTTGGTCAAGCGTTGCCGGGGACGGTGCGCGGCGGCAAGGGCTGCCGCGGTTTCTACTGTGCCTGGCCGCCGCCATCGCGGGCCTGCATCGCCGCGAGCATCTTCGGCGTGAGCTGCCCGGTCAGCTTCCCGAGCGCCTTGTTCATCGAGATGAACAGCGTGTGCCAGTCCACCTGAAGCTTGCTGAGGTTGGCCTCGGACATCGTCTTGATGCTCGCGAGGTTGATGGAGTCGGCGAGGACGTCGAGTATCTTGCGGGCGTCGGGCATGTACTCACCGACAAGTTCCTCGAACTTGTACTGGTTCAGGGCGAGGATGCTGAGGATGTTCTCGAACTCCTTCTCCATCTGCTCCGTGATCTGCTTGTCCGCGAGGCTCTCGGAGAAATAGGAGAAGAAGCGCTGCCACAGGGCGGCGTACTCCTTGCAGACCTGGATGCGGTTCTCGATCGTGTTGAACTGGGGCTTGGCCATGGGGTGATCGGGTGGGCGTGGGGGGTCGGGTGGGGTGGGGCAGGGCTGGGCCTCCCCGCCTGGCGAAGAGGCCGCTCGGCGATCATTCCTTCTTCTTGATCAATCCGAGCGCGTAGAACACGTAGGCCGTGAGGACGACAATCGCGGCAATGACCAGAATCTCGATCCAGTAGACGTAGTTTATCTTGGCGAACATTCCGGTCGGTGCCTTTCAAGTGTGTGCCTGGGCGCGAGTCCTGCGCCCAGGCTGGTCGAATCCGTCAGCGCGATCCCGCCATGCCGATCTGGCTGCCGCCGCCGGAGCGGAACTGCCGCTCGTCGCCGATCAGGCGCTCCTGCACGAGCCCGAGGATCTGCGTGGATGTGTTCATGTGCATGAACGCGTCGTCGACTGAGGCCTCGACCTCGCGGGCGGAGGACACGTCGAAGGCGGCCATCTTCTGGAAGTTGATGGCGGCCATGCGCCCGTTGTTCAGCGCCTCGACGAACATCTCGTGCACGTCCTCGTAGCCCTGCGGGGGCTTGATGGCAATGGCCTCGGAGTAGATGTGGTCGATGGCCTCGCGGAACTCCGCGGGGGAGATGCGGCTGTTGATGGAGACGGCGCGCGGGGTGCCGTTGCGGAGCGCGATGTCCTTGAGGGCGCGCGACCCCATCCCGAGTACCTTCGAGAAGTCGGCGCGGGCGTTGTTGTAGCGCGCCATGAGATCGGTTGCGTGCTGGTTGTAGGTTTCCTTGTCGCGCCGGTTGGCGATCTCGTTGATCAGGCCGATGGCACGTTCGAGGGAGCTGTGGGCGGACTTGTACATGCCGCGGCGGTAGTCGTGCCGGGCGTACTCGAGGTTCTTCCGGGCGCTTTCGGCCTCCTCGACGGCGTAGAGCCTTGCACCACCCTCGATGAGGGCGCCGAGGCGGGCTTCCTGCTGGTCGGCGACCTCGTAGACCGTCTTGCCGGTCGTCTCGAGCGTGCCGCGCAGCCTGCCCTCGAGCTTGGCGAGTTCCGCCATCACCAAGTCGTACTTCGGAAGCGAGTACATGTTCTCCAACTCGAAGAGCCGGGTGCGGATCGCGGCGGAGTCCTCGGGCTGGAAGAAGTTGATTCCCTGGCTGGACCCCACGTCGAGGTTCTTGCGGATGCGCGCGACGGCGTCCCTGAAGTTCTTGTCCTTGGCGCTGTCGGAGATTCCCTCGGCGCTGGAGCGTGCGCCTGCCGCGAGGTTCCCGCCGGCGGCGTAGTTGGCGCTGTCGATTTCCTCGCGTGCCTGGCGGACGCGGGCGCTCGCCTCTCCCAGCTTCGCCGAGTCGTACTCCCACCCGCCCACGGCGCGCGCGCTGGCGAGGGCCGATTCGGCGTCGATGACCTTGCGGTAGAGCGCCGCCTCGGCGCGCTCCGCGGCCGTCTGGCTGACCGAGCTCGCCTTCTCGTAGTCCTGCCCGGCGTAGAGCGTCTGCGAGGAGGCCAGGAGGTTCTTGGCGTCGGTGAGCTCCCGGCCTGCGTAGAGCTCCGCGCCTGCGTCGGATGCCTTGGAGATCAGGGTTCTGGTGCGGTCGATGTTCTCCTGCGCGAGGGTCATGTAGGACTCGCGCTGCGCCTGGCGGGCGAGTTCGGTCGCGCGGCGGGCCTTCTCGACGGCGCTCTTGAGGCGCTCGCCACCGAGGTCCTCCTCTGCGGAGGTGATCAGCCGCCCGACTTCGTCAAGCTGTCCCCCGCGGTACTTGCGGGTGAGTTCGGAGCCTGCGTCGCGCAGGGCGGCGCGGGCGTCGCGGATGTCGACCGTCGCGCGGCCGGCGATGCCCTGGGCCATGAGCTCGACGTTGGCGCGGGCCTCCGCGGCGAGCGACACCGAGTCGCGGTAGCGCTTCTCGAGGATCGCCGTCTTGACGGCCTCGAGTTCGCCCTGGCTCCGGGTCAGGTCGTCCTTCGCGTATTCGCGCGCGCCGTCGCGCTCGTAGCGCGTGACCAGATTGGCGAGCTCGATCGCCGCGTTGTGCGCGACGACGTGGTAGACCTCGTTGAGCACGGACTCGGAGCGCGACTTGACCTCGCCGGCGAGAAGGATCGCCTGCTTGTAGCGGCCGTCCTTCTGGTTGAGGAATGCGTCCTGCAGGTTGCGGCGGGCGTTTTCGAGGTCCTGCCCGAGCTCGCCCTGGCGCGCGATCTTCTGCGCCTCGAAGGCCTTCTGGTCGGCGGACATGTCGCCCTGGACAGGGTCGAAGATCGTGCCCATCTGGCCGAAGACGACGGTGGTGGTCTCGAGGGAGTTGCTCGCGCCGCGGATGTTGGCGAGGGCGATCTCGTCGAAGGCGCGGTTGATGGACTCGTAGACCTCAATGCCGCGGAGGCTGAGGGCCTTGATGTCGTCGAAGGACTGGATGGTGTCCGAGGCGCGGATTTCCTTCGCCTGGGCGAGGATGGTCTCGAGTTCCTCGACCCGCCCGGGAAGGTACTCGCGGGCTCCGCCCTCCGAGAGGTCGCGGATGTTGGTCTGCAGCGTGTTGATGCGCGCGTCGGCCGCGGCGCGCTTGGTCGAGTAGACGAGTTCCTCGACCTTGGGTCGGACTTCGTTGGCGCCGAGGAGGACGCGGTCGTACTTGTTCGAGTTGAAGTCGGCGATGAGCGTGTCGATCAGGCGCTCGGCGTTCTGCCACTGGTCGGGGACGTAGACCTTTGCGCCCTCGAGGAGGGCGGTGGCCATGAGGGAGTTGATCTCGGTCATGCGCTCGTCGCACTTGGCGCGCTTGACCTGGTCGATGCCTTCCTCGGCGCGGCGGGTGGCGTCCTCGAACTGGACCTGGGCGAGGCCGTAGTCGCGGTCCTGGGTGGAAATCTTGTTGGCGCCGGTGATGAGGTCCTGGACGGCGATGACGGCTTCGGGGGCATACTGCGTGCCGCCCTCGGACTTGAGGTCCTGCAGCTTGGTCTCGGCGGTGGACTGGGCGCGCTTTGCGCGGGTTTCGAGCGGGTTGAGGAGCGTGCGCATCTCGTTGACGATGGTGCGCGCGGTGGCGATCACCGCTTCGTTGTCGTTCTTGGCGCGCTCCTCGTCCATGCGCTGCTTGAGTTCGATGATCGTCTGGTAGCGGACGGCGTCGATGCGGGAGGCCTGGTTGATGTCGCCGACCCGGATCTCGTCGTTGGCGTCGTTGAAGCTCTTGTTCGCCTCGGAGACGAGGACGGAAATGAGCGCCTGCTCGGCCTCGGTGAGTGCGGCCTTGGCTGTGGACTTGGCCTGTGCGGCCTGCCCGCTCTGGAGTTCCTGGTTTGCGCGGTTGATGTTCGTGCGGATCGACTCGAGCTGCGGCTTGGCGTGCAGTTCGCCGTTCAGCTCCTTCGACATCCTCTCGAGGAGCTTGGTCGACTTCTCGAGGGAGTTCTTCGCCGTGTACTCGGAGCACGACGTGAGCGTCATGGCCGATGCGGCGATGACGGAGACGGCGATCGCGTGGCGGAGCCGGTTGCGCATGCGAGGTGAACCTCCGCGCGGAGCGTTGGAAACGCTCGGGCAGGCGGGATGATGGTTACTCGGACGATTCAATCAGTCTTAACATCACAGCGGCCAAGGGTGAGGCAACCGCAAACGCAGTCCGGGTGCCCGTCAGGTCCCCCCCCGGGGTGTCCGGGGGTGTGCTCCTCGGGTCATGTCAGCGCTTGCGCGCCGCGGAAGCCGCCGCGCCCGCCGCCTTGATCGAGGCCACGCTCGTTCCCCCGGTCGCGTTGCCTCCGGGGGCCATCTTCTTCGGCGGCGGGACGTATCCCTCCGCGAGGAACTTGAACGCGCCGACGGTCCGGCTCAGGTGCACGAACACCGTGTGCCAGTCCTTGTACAGCAGGCGGCGGTCGGGAAAGGGCAGCGAGCGCAGGTGGTTGACCGAGACGCACTGCCGGAGCAGGGCGTTCGCCTTGTCCCCGCCGAAGTAGAATTCCTTCTCGTTGATCTTCTCGCCAAGGGACCTCATGCTGCGTGCCAACTGCGCCTTGACCTCGAGGAACGTCGATTCGTCATCGGGTGCGAGGGGTTCCGTCGTGAAGGCCTTGAGGAAGAAGCGCTTGAAGCCGAGCCATTGCTCGAGCATCGAATGCACGACGCCTGCCGCCTCCTGCACCTCGGCGGGCTTCATCTTGAAGTACTTGAGGTTCTTGTCCTTCTTGAAGGGTCCGAACATGGAACCTGACCGGCTTGGGATGGGGGGTGCGGCGGGCCTGCGGAGGGGGAATGGGGCCCCTTTCCGCGGCGAAGGGGAAGTGCCGGGGGACGTGGTCCCCCGGCACCCGGACGAATCAGAAATACCGGCTGCTGGCGCCGCCGATGGGTGTGCCTGTCACATCGTCATCCATCGCCTTGTCGAACAGGACCTTGGCGGTGCCGGGTTCGCCGTCGCGACCGGCAGCGCTCGAGGCCTGCTCATTCGGGCGCGCGCGCGGTGAGAAGGTCGCGGGCAGTGGGAGGTTTGGCGCCTTCGGATAGGCCGGGATGAATGCCTTCAGGAGGGGGCTGCCCGGATTGTCGGGTTCCTTGCGGAAGTCGCGGAGGAACCGGTCGTTGAACTGGCGAAGCCGGGTGTCCTGCTGTTCCTCGAGATCGGTCACCTTGGGAAGCGAGGAGACGGGCTCGGTAGTGGCGACCCGGACGTTGAAGAACTCCTGCGGGCTGAAGTTCTCCAAGGTGCGCAGACCATTGAGGGCACGCGACTTGATGAGGAACTCGCCGGGGCTGATGTACTCGTTGTCGATGACGATGTTGGTGAAGACGCCGTCGTTTGCCTGAAGGTCGCCGGCGGTCTGTCCATCGTCGTAGTAGCCGTCGGTGGAGATCACCTTGGCCGAGCGGGCGTCCTGCAGGACTTCGTTGGAGAGTCGGGAGATGATGCGCATGCCGCCAATGGCGGTGGAGCTGCGCGAGGCTGCCCCGGGTCCGGCCGGGCCGCCAAGGCCCGCAGGAGGGCCTCCGAAGGGCGATCCGGTTGCGCCCCCAAGGTCAGCGGGGGGTGCACCAAAGGGTGATCCGGTTGCGCCACCCGCCGGGGTTCCGAACGGGGAGCCCCCGGGATTCTGGTTGAACGGATCCGCGGGACCACCGCCGGGGTTTCCCCCGCCGCCGCCAAACAGGTCCTGCTTCACGCCGCCGAGGATGCGTCCGGCGTCGAGGCCGCCGGACGCGGACCCCGAATTCAGCGTGTCCATTGCGTCCGGTGGGGCCGTGAAGGGGTTGAGCGGGGTTCCGCCCCCGCCTCCCCCGCCGCCGCCGGCAAGGGCGGATGCGGCGATCATCGCAATCGCGATGCTGGCAATGCCGTGTGATACGAAGCTTCTGGCCATGAAACACCCCTCGTTGCCGAATGCGGCAATCTGCTGTGAAGTTTGGCCGCGGCGTAAGGCATGTCAACGCCGTTTGGGCGGCCCGTGGGAAACTTCAGCGCGGGGGCCCGTTGCGGTTTGGGGCGGGCTCGAGCCGGCGTTCCCTCGATTGCCTGAGAAAGGGGCCGACGATGTCCCCGATGGTCGCGCCCTGATGGCGCGGTCCGGGCAGGCGCGAGGCGATGTCCGCCCGCATGGCCTTCACGTCCGGCATGGGTGCAACGGCGTCGAGGTATTGCCTCACGGACGCGTCCTGGCGTTCGCGGAGCGCGAGGAACTGGTCCTGCGGAAGGGCGTGGATCTTCGCGCCGGGGCCGGCGAATCCCTCGATGATCGCCGCTATGGCACCCTCGGGCTCGAAGAC
>CAZUCD010000143.1:0-9695 GCA_964618855.1 uncultured Candidatus Sumerlaeota bacterium | reverse complement strand
CCCCGCTTCAGCCCCTTCCCCCAGCCTGCGTGGCGCGCCTCCATCCGGATGGGAAGGCCCGCGATGCGCAGGAAGCCCTCGCTGTCCGTCTGGTCGAAGGTGCCGCCCCCCTCCATCGTCGCGATCTTGTCGTCGTAGAGGCTGTACTTCGAGGAACGCGCCACCGGGGACACGTTGCCCTTGTAAAGCCGGACCGACGCTTCCCCTGTGACGTTCTTCTGCGCGTCGTGGATGAAGGACATGAGCGAGTCCATCTTCCGCGAGTACCAGAAGCCGTAGTAGACCAACTCGGCCACCTCCGGCGCCAGGCGGTCGCGCAGATGCATCAGGTCGCGGTCCATGGTGATCTGCTCGACCATGCGGTGCGTCGCGTAGAGCACGGTCATCCCGGGTGATTCGTACACCCCGCGGGACTTCATGCCGACGAAGCGCCCCTCGACCATGTCGATGCGGCCGACACCATGGCGGCCAGCGATGCGGTTCAGGTCCGACACCATCTCCAGCGCGCTGCGCCTCTTCCCGTTCAGCGTGACGGGGATGCCGTCCTCATAGCCGACGGTGACCACCTCGGACTTGGCAGGTGCCTTCTCGGGGGAGACCGTCATGCCGAACTTGACGGTCGAGAATCCCTCGACGCCGAGGTCCTCCAGGATGCCCGCCTCGTAGCTGATGTGGAGGACGTTTTCGTCGCTGCTGTAGGGCGCCTTCTTCGTGGCCTTCACCGGGATGCGGTGCTTGGCGGAGTACTCGATCATTTCGGTGCGGCCGGGGAACTCGGCGCGGAATGCGGCGTCGCGCCATGGGGCGAGGATGCGGAGCCCGGGGGCGAGCGCGTTGGCGGCGAGCTGGAACCGGCACTGGTCGTTGCCCTTGCCGGTGGCGCCGTGGGCGAAGGTGTCCGCGCCGACGGAGAGGGCGACCTCGACGCAGGCCTTCGCAATCAGGGGGCGTGCGATGCTGGTGCCGAGCAGGTAGACGGACTCGTACTTGGCGTCCCACTGGAGGACCGGAAAGGCGAAGTCGCGGCAGAGCTCCTCGCGGCGGTTCAGGTTGTGGAATGCGGCGGCGCCGCAGGTGCGCGCCTTGCGCTCGATGGCCGCCATGTCCTCGCAGGGCTGGCCCAGGTCGACGTAGACGGCGTGGACTTCATGGCCCTGCTCGACCATGCGCCTGAGGATGACGGAGGTGTCGAGTCCGCCGGAGTATGCGAGGGCGATGCGGGCCATGGTGCGGTGCCGTCCTGTTGCTGGATTGGGGCGCGTGCGCCGCCGGGGGGGAAAGACGCAGCGGCGCGCGCAGGGGTCAATCGGAGGGAGCGCGCGGGGCCCGCTACCGCGCGTTGAGCTTGCGGCGGCTCTTCATGGAGAAGTCGAGCGCGCGGGCCGAGTGCGTGAGCGCGCCGACCGACACGCGCGGGACGCCGAGCGCCGCCAGCACGGGCATGCGCTCCAGCGTGATGCCGCCGGTGACCTCCACGGGGATGCGCCCGGCCACGAGGTCGACCGCCTGGCGGATCATCTCGTCGTTCATGTTGTCCAGCATGATGAGGTCCACGTCCTCCGCGAGTGCGGTGCGGACCTCATCGAGGTCGCGGGCCTCGGCGGCGACGGGAATGGCCGGCCTGAGGGGGCGGACGCGCTCCAGGGCGAGCGCCAGGCCGCCACAGGCGTCGGCGTGCGTGTCCTTGATCATGACCATGTCGAAGAGGCCGAAGCGGTGGTTGGCGCCGCCGCCGCAGCGCACGGCGTACTTGTCCAGCTCCCGCCATGCAGGGTTGGTCTTGCGCGTGTCGCAGACCTGGACCTTCCCGCCCCCCGCCGCGACGAAGCGGGCGGTCAGGGTGGCGATGCCGGAGAGGCGCTGGATGAAGTTGAGGACGGTGCGTTCCGCGGCGAGGACGGCGCGCGCGGGCCCGGCCACCGTCATCACGACGTCGCCCGGGCGCAGGCGGCTGCCGTCGGGCGCCGTCGTCTCGACGGAGATGGTCGGGTCGAGCTGGTTGAAGACGAGCGCGGCGACGGGCCCGCCGCACAGGCACCCCTCCTCCCGCGCGACGATGTCCGCGGTCATCCGCATCTTCGCCGGGAAGATGGCGTTGCTCGTGACGTCGCCGGCGTCGCCCAGGTCCTCCCGCAGGGCTGACGCGATCCCGCGCCGCAGGGTGGCCGTGTCGGGAAAGGCGAACCGCTGGGAGGCCACGGCTGCTAGGCCCTGCGGGCGAGCACGCCCTCGGTCAGGTTGCGGATGTGGCGGACGGCCTCGTTGGCGGGATCGAGGTCGTCGAGGATGGCGAGTGCGTCGCGGATGTGCTCGGCGGCGCGCGCGAGCGCCACCTCGATCCCGGAGTACTTGCGCACCTGGTGCAGGATCACGTCGAAGTCGCGGCCGTTGGAGAGCGTGTGCTCCAGGATGCGGCGGTCCTCCTCGCTCGCGGACTGGAGCGCGTGCAGCAGGGGGAGGGTCTGCTTGCCCTCCGCGATGTCCCCGCCGACGGGCTTCCCCCATGCGTCGCCGGTCGCCTCGAAGTCGAGCGTGTCGTCCGTGATCTGGAACGCGATGCCGTACGAGAGGCCGAAGTCGGTCATGCGCAGGACGCGCTCCCGTGAGGCGCCGCCGATCAGCGACCCGAGCCCCGTGCACGCGGCGTAGAGGTGCCCGGTCTTCTGCGAGATGATGCGCAGGTAGTCGTCCACGGTGAGCCACTTGCCGCGCTTCTCGATCTGGAACATCTCGCCCTCCGTCATGCGCTGGGTGGTGCGGGTGAGGATGCGCATGACCTCGGGGTCGAGGGAGCCGAGCGCCAGGTCGAAGCAGCTCGCGTAAAGATAGTCGGCGAAGAGGATCGCGACGTCGTTGCCCCACTTCGCATTCACGGTTTGCCGCCCACGGCGCGTCGGGGAGTGGTCGATGACGTCGTCGTGCAGGAGAGTGGCGACGTGGAAGATTTCCATCGCCGCGGCGAGGCGTGTGTGTCGGTCGCTGGCGGGGTCGATCCCGTGGGCGCGGGCGAAGAGGCACACCATCGCGGGGCGGAGCATCTTGCCCCGCGAATCGTGGACGTAGCGCGCGACCTCACCCATGAGGTCCCCCTGCGGGGAGTAGACCCCCTCCATGAAGGAGCGCACGCGCGCGAGGTCCCCCGCGAGGTAGTCCCGCACGGGGTCTGCCTCGCTTCGGGGTGGCGGCGGTGCGATGTGGGTCATCGGCTTGGCGCGATCCGGTCCATGGCGTGTCCAGACTCAGGGTGAGCAGGAGGCGGGCCGCGTCAACACAAGGTCTCGTGAAAAAAGGAACAGACTGGGCGGGTGGCGTTCTGCCGCGCGGCGCGTTGTGCTCAAAATCGTTCGCGCGCCGCCATCCCGGGGACGGCCGGGCGAATCCCGCGCTTGCGGCGCGGCTCCGCGTGCGGCCAAGCTGCCCGAACAGTGCGCGCGGACAGCCCCCGCGCGCCAAGCCGCCGCCGGAGCCCGAAATGCCCTCACCGCATGACGACAGAAGATCGGAACCCAGGTACCGGTTTCCGATATCCGTGCGCGTCTACCTGCTGTTTCCCGAGGAAACGTTCTCCATCCGCGAGGTCGCCGGCGTCTCGACGGACGTCTCGACCAGCGGCTGCCGACTGCGGGTCGATGAGTTGGACAAGCAGTTGTATGTGATGCTGCTCAGGGCCGTGCGACACACGAAGCTGGTGTTCAACTTCGAGGACCACGGCCAAATCGAGGTGCGCGGTCGGATCGTGTGGCTGGACTACCACGACGTCCGCCGGGGGGAGAAGTCCCACTGCTTCCTGGGCGTGCACTTCGAGAAGGCGCCGGACAAGTACCGGGAGGCGCTGGAGGCCCTGGTGGCGCGCGCCGAAACCAGCCAGCAGGTTCACTGAGGCGCCGCGCGCACCGGCGCCCGGCCCGCTCAGTTCACGAGGCCGCCGGGGCTCGGAGAGCGCCAGATGATGTCCCCCACGCTCACCGTGCCATTCGTCGGGTCGTAGATCGTCGAGATGGGCTCGCGGATGAACGAGTAGCGGAACGCCGAGCGGAACTGGTCCCCGTCAATGTGGCTGTACGCTCCGAGCGAATCCTTGCGGTCGGGCCCGATGGAAATGAGGGCGTGGCCCGGGGCGTCTATCCATGGCGCCGCCAGGCGGTGCGAGGTGGATGCGTAGTGGTAGTACAGGAGGGACCGGTGTTCGTTCGGGGGAAAGAGGACGTCGGTCTCCCCGACGCCACCGGGGGGACCCGGGGCCTGGAGGAGCGAGTACAGGCGCGCGGTGCCGAAGGGGTCGCGCATGGACGATGTCGAGGTCATGTAGGCGATGGGCGTGGTGAGCGCGCGCAGTTGCTGCGAGCAAAGGAGGGCCAGGGGGTCCTCCGGCACGACGGGAACGGCGTGTGGATAGTCGCTGTTGTCCACCCGGTACGCCTCCAGGGCGCTGCCGGTCGTGCGGAGGTTCGCCTTCGCGGCGGTGATCTTTGCACGGACCTGCGCCTCTAGGAAGTTCGGGACGGCGATGGCTGCGAGGATGGCCAGGATGGATACGACGATCAGGAGTTCGATGAGCGTGAACGCACGGCTGCGCCCCGGTCGCGGGAGGGGGCGGTGGGTGGCTTGCTCGGTTTCCATGCTGTCCGCGATGCCCTGTGTTCCTTCGGTCATTTGCCCGGCGCGCCGGAGGGGTAGTACTTGGCCGTGGCCTCGGCGGCCGCTTTCGCAAGCAGTTCGTTCGCCCACGTGGGGAGCTCCTTCACGCGGTCGGGGCTGACGGAGGGTTTCTCCCCCGGTGCCGTCCCGATGCAGGCTTCCGCCCCTGGAATGAGGCCTGCCTGCCAGTCCCCGTGCTCGAAGCGCACAGCACCCTCGAGCAGTTGGACCCGCGCGCCGATCGGCGCCGTGGTGACGCCGAACTTCGTGCCGGTGACCGTCACGGTGCCGTGGGGCGTGGTGACGACGAACCTGCCCGAGTTGGGCCGCACGTCGCACCAGATCTCGCCGTCCTCCAGCTCGACCTCGCCCGCGGACTTGATCCGCAGGCTGGTTGATTCATTCATATGCATCACGATGCGGCGCCCGTCGAGGCTAAGTATCGCTCGTTCTCCGGCGTGGGATTCCAGGCGCGCGCCGCGGGCCAGGTCTGTCGTGGAGGAGATGGCTGCGGTCTGGAATGCGACGACGGCCGCGGGTCGGGTGTAGCTCCACAGCCCGGCCGCCGTGGCGCCCAGGACAAGGACGGCCGCCGCCACGGAAAGCGCGCGGGCCATGGTCCGGTTCGCAACGGGGAGGACGCGTGCGGCGTCGGCGTGCCGGGGGGCGGCGAGGCGCTCCTCCACCCCGGCGAGAAACGTCCGTTCGTCCGGGCGCGAACCCTCGATTGTCGCCGCGGCCACACGCCGCAGCGCCCGGTCCATCGCAGGGTCGCTGTTGGGTTCGTTCATGGCAGGAGGTCCTCCGGCGCGAGCCCGCGCGCCTCGATCTCGCGCCGCATGCGGACGAGCGCCCTCGAGATGGTTGTGCCCACGCTGCCGATTGGCATCGAGAAGTGCTCCGCCAGTTCCTTGATGGACAGCCCGCCGAAGTAGCGCATCGTCACCAGGTCGCGGTCTCGATCCGAGAGGCTGTTCATGGCGCCGGAAAGTATCGCGGCGACGTCCGTGGCGCGCAAGCCGTCGCGCTGGCCGCCTGAAACCTGCGGGGCGAGCGCCTCGAGGTCCTCGTGCGCGAGAATCACCTCGGCGGAGTGGCTCCGCCGCCTCGTCTCGCGCAGGGCCAGCCGCTTGGCGAGGGTGAACATCCACGGGCGAAGCGCCGCAGGGGAGTGAATCCTGGCGCGGCCGTGCCAGGTCTCGACGAACACCTCCTGGGCGACCTCCTCGGCGATTTCCCGCCTGCCCGCGAAGAGCTTCGCGAATCCGATCACGCGCGCATGGTAGAGCCGCACGATCTCGTGCAGTGCCTGGGGGTCCCCCGAGCGGAAGCGCTCGAATGTGCCCGCGTCGGGCAGGTCCCGTTCTTCCGCGTCGCGGCGATGTTCCCCAGACGATTCCAAGGCGATCCCCGTGGGCGTCACTCGGTCCGGCGCCGAAGGGAGGAGCCCGCGGGGGGCGCCGATGGCAAGGGGGAATGCTAGGGATGGGATCATCGGGGATGGGGAATCGGGAATCGGAAATGGAGGGTGGGGGGCGGTTCGGACGGGCGGCGATTCCTTGGTTGTCCATGATGGTGGGGGGTCGACATGTTACAAGTGTCGATGGCTGTAACATTGGTGCGCGCTCGGGGCATGGACAGGGCTGGACGCCTGTGCACGACGATTCTCCGCGGCCCGCAGGGCCGCTTCTCGAAGGAGCAGGTACATGAGGCATCACTTTTCCACGGCGGTTGCCGCGCTTGCGTTGGTCGCTGCGACGGCCGTCACGACGGGCGCGAGGGCCCAATGCAGCGACGTGCGCGAGGGCGCCCTCGCCTTCGCGGACCTGCCGAACAGCACGCTCTACATCTCCTGCTGGCCGGTGACCTACAACGGATCGACCGAGATCGAGGACCTGGACGGCAATCCGGTGAACCCGGGCGACATCGGGATCGGCGAGCAGCTCAAGGCGACCGGTTGCCTCGGGGCGAACGGATGGTCTTACGCGGCGGACAGGATCGAGGTGCAGCGCCATGGTGGCGGGCCCCGCGCGTTTGACGAGTCGTTCACCCTCACCGCGATCGGATCGAGCTTCTACCAGCTCACGGCGGTCTCCCCTTCATCCATCGGGACGACGGGGACGAACAACCCGACGCTGAACCTGGAGATCGGCCGGCGCTACCGGGTGGACTGCCCGGACGCGCATCCGTTCGAGGTGATCGCCAAGGCGGCGTCGTTCTCGAGCGACACCGCGCTGGCGACCCAGGGGCCCTTCACCGCCCCGAGCGAGGGGTTTGCTGGACTCGACTGGACGGAGGGGACCAACTTCGTCGAGTTCACGCTGGTCCCCGGGTTCGCGGACCTGATGAACGGTACGGTCGCGCAGGCGCCCGGCTACCGGTGCAGCTTCCACCCCAGTACGATGCGGGGGGACGTGGCCTTCCGTCCGCGCGCAACGGCGCTCACGTGGCCCACGGGTGACGAGGCCTTCGAGATGGCCGCGCTCGACGCCTCCGTGGACCTTGCATTCCAGAACTGGTCCATCGTGACGAATGATCCGAACAACTACGTTGCGTCGATTTCGGCTGCGCCGGCCGCGGCGCCGAACCAGGCGGCGGGCTCCACCCGTTGGCTGCGCATCGTGGACACGCACGACGAGAACAGCGTGCAGGACCGCGTCTACAGCCCCGCCGTCATCGTCCCCGGGGGCGAGGTGCCCGCGACCTACAGCTTCGGCATGCGCCTGAACGTCGAGTCGACCGTGGCTGGGACGAAGGGCCGCATCATCAGCCAGCACTTCAACACCGGGACGGGCCAGTACTCCAGCGTCGGCGGCATCGAGTACACCGACACGGGTGTCAATGTCGTGATCCTCGGCACGGGCGAGGGGAACGGAACCGGTGGCGCGACGATTACCATGCCCCTCTACAACTACGCGGACGCCGGCGGATTCGCGAAGGGCTCCTGGGTCCCGGTCGAGTTCTCCATCGACTTCGCGACGAACCACATCCACGCGACGGCGACAGGCACCGATGGCACCACCACCAAGTCCGCCATGGCGCCGGGGCTCGCGCTTCAGGGGTCGCTCAACCTCAACAACTTCAGGTTCTGCATCCGCAACCACAGCACCGGCAACACCTCGACGGCGAGCTACGACAACGTCACTCTCGTCGGGACGGCTGCGCCGGCCTCGGTTCAGGCCTGGGAGTCGTACGACTGAGCGCCGTCACGGCTCCGCGCAAAACGAAACCGGGGGAGAGGCGACTCTCCCCCGGTTTTGCTTTTCTGGATGTCCATCACAGTGGAAGTCAGTGCAGGGACGCGATCCCGAGCGCGCGGTCGGCGTCGGCGTCCGAGATGGATCCGGGGGGGCGGGAGCCGATCCCGGGCTTGTCATCCTCCGCGCTCGGGGCGGGAGGGGTCGGAGCGGGGGGCTCGGGCTTGGGCTCGGCCGATGGTGGCGGGGCCGGGGGCGGGGTCGCGTCGGCGGGCTCGCCCTCGACCTCCAGTGCCATGGGCTCCCCGGCGAGGACCTCCTCCACCTTCATGCGCTCGTCGTACTCCTGGAGCGCGGCCCGCTTGGCGCGGAAGGGTGCCTTCGGATCGGGGCGGCGCGGAGTGGACGGGTCGCGCAGGTCATCGCGGCCCCCGAAGTCCTCGATGAACAACTCGTCGTCGTCGTAGATGTCGATTCCGACCCATCCGAGCACGAAGTCGAGCGCCTCCTCCGGATAGACACCTGCGTCGAGGGCGAGGATCGGCGTGGCGACCTCGGCGCCCACACCAAGGAAGCGCCGGCGTCCGTCGTCCCAGTACGGCAGGTTGCGGATGATGCGGCGGTCCTCGGCTTCGGACCACGCTGAATCCGCGCGGAGGAAGCTGTTCCCGGCAAAGGGCCGCATTTCATTGCTGCTGGCGTAGAGGAGGGAAATCCCCCCCTCGCTGCGGCGCTCGGCGGTGATTCCGAGGGCACGCCGCTCCATCCCCGCCATCTTGCCGCGGAACTGCACATATCCGACTTGGGCAAGGCTGGTCACCTTCGCCTTGGCGCCGATGCCCTTGCCTTCCTCCGGGATGCCGCCGCGCAGCCGCGCCACGTCCAGAAGGTCGTGGAAACGGTCCTTGAAGTACGTCCCCACCCCCCCAAGGAAGTCGGCCCGCGCGCATGAGGGCGCAGAGAGGATGAGCGCGGTGGTCGTGGCGATCAACAGGTGGCGCATGTACCCAATCCTCTTGCGGGGCGGATTTGCGGCATGAAACCCCATGCGGCCCCATGGAGGAAAGCCAAAACCCCGCCATGATCGGGAATCGGGGTTCGGGAAGAGCAGGTCCTTGGTCTTGGTCCCTGAATCGGGTGGGGGGGGCGGCGTCCCGCCGCCCGTCTTTGACAGTTTCCACCAGACCGGGGCGGCGGTACGCGCCCCCCCCGGGGCCAAGGCCCCCCAATCGCGTGCCACGGTTCCCCCCGTACCCGAGTGCCGCACCCAGGGGCTCGGCTGTCCGAGACTCGGAAAGTCGACGCCCTCCATGAACCTTCGCAGATTCCTCGCCACGTTTTGCATAGCCTCTCTGGCGATTTCCTCGCACGGAGGGGATCCGGTGCCGGAACCTTCGCCAGCGGCGGCGGGGACGGCGGTGAACACGGCGGGGCTCTCCCCGCTCGCCGCGGCCTTTGACGGTCCGCACACGATGCTGGACGTCGAAAAGCAGCTCTCCTTTGGGGCGCGCATCCCGGGCTCGAAGGCCCACGGGCGCCAGATCGAGTGGATGGTGAAGGAACTGACGGCGGCGGGATGGCAGGTCGAAGTTTGGGAGGGAGGCACCTGGACGCCTGCGCTGCTCCGGCGACAGATTCCGATCTATAACGTGGTTGCGCGGTGGAAGACCGAGCGTCCACGGCGGCTGTTTTTCAGCGCGCACTACGACACGAGGCCCTATGCGGACGCACCCGCGTCCCCGCCGGCCGAGCGCAACCTTCCGGTGCCGGGGGCAAACGACGGGGCCAGCGGCGTCGCGGTCATCCTCGGCATGGCCCGCGCCATCGCCAAGCACCCCCCGGAGAACGTGGGGGTGTTCC
>CAZUCD010000142.1:0-9714 GCA_964618855.1 uncultured Candidatus Sumerlaeota bacterium | reverse complement strand
CCATCCTGGCCCGGCACTTCCTGGGTGAGTTTGCCACCGAACACGGCCGGCCCGCCCCGCAGATCACACCAGAGGCCATGGAAGTCCTCCAGGCGTACCACTGGCCCGGCAACATACGCGAACTGCGGAACGTCATGGAGAACACCTTCGTGTTCCTCCGCTCCAGTACCATCCTCCCCGGCGACCTCCCCGAGACCGTCAAGGGCAGCACCGCCCTCTCCGAGTCCATCACGTTCCCGCTCGGCATGCCTCTCGACGAGGTCGAGACCCAGTACCTGAAGGCGATGCTGCGCCTCGCCGAAGGCAACCGCACCCGGGCGTCCGAAATCCTCGGCATCTCACGCCGCACCCTCCAGCGCCGGATCAAGGAACTGGGCCTGGATGCGGGCTAGCAGCCGCTGCGGTTGACATTCACGGACTCCCGCCGCGGAGTTTGCGACATCCCGGTGCCGCCAACCTGGAGGTGTCCCCCGTGCTTCACGCATGCCCCAGAATGATGACGTCCGCCCTCTTCGCAGGTCTCGCGGCGGCATTTTGCGGATCCCCGGTCGGGGCGAAGACTCTCCATGTCCCATCCGAGTTCCCGGACGTCAAGGCGGCCATGGCGGCTGCCTCGTGTGGGGACACGATCCAACTCGAAGCGGGAGACCACTCCATCCCTCCTGACACAATCGTGGAAGGGATCACTCTCACCATTCAGGGCGTACCAGGAAGCGGCATTCACATCCCCCGCGGGCCGCTCGCGGCGACAAATGCCGCATTCCTTACCGTCCGCAACGTCCGGCTGGAAGGGAGGCTCCATGCAGGAGAAAACTCGATCCTCCTTTTGGAGGGCGTGGAGATCCCTCCCGTGCTCGCAGGGCCGCCCAAGACCTCGGTGACCGCCGAACGCGCCGCTTCGGTGACGGCGCGGTCCTCCGTCCTTGCCTCAATGGACCTGAAGGACGTGGCGCGCGTTCGGGTGGAGAACTGTGCCCTCTCCGGCGCGCGCGGGGAGCCGGGTAGTCCGGGAAGCGACGGGCTCCGGCTCGAGGGCTGCCCCAGGGTGACGATCACGAACTCCTCGGTTGCGGGTGGGGACGGCGGAGGCGGGATCAGTGATTCGAAGTCCCGCACCCGGGGGACTTTCAACGCGGGGCCCGGGGGAAACGGTCTGACCGCGCTCGATGGCACAAATGTCAGATCCTTCAATACGCAGTTCTCGGCCGGTCTTCACGGGGCGCACGGTCGCGGCCCGATACCGGCTGATGGCCTGGCCTCGTACATGGACGCGACCTCAACAATCGGGCTACGCGCTTCGCGGGGGACGGCGGCCACGATTGGGGCTGGGGCCGAGTCCACCGCCGCAGTGCCCGCGGGATAGCAGGGCAGCCCTACATCTCCTCGCGCACGCGCTCGATCCGCGTCGCCCGGCCGGTCAGGGGTTCGACCTCGACCAGGATGCCGTGCATGCGGACGCGCCGGGCCTCCGCGGGCTCGTACTTCGCCGAGCGCATCGTCAGCATCTGCTCGATGATAGTCTCCTTGTTCACGCCAATCACGGAGTCGTAGGCCCCGGTCATGCCCAGGTCGGTGATGTAGGCCGTACCGCGGTCGAGCAGGCACTCGTCCGCCGTCGGGATGTGCGTATGCGTGCCGACCACGGCGGATACCCGCCCGTCGAGGTACCACCCCATCGCGACCTTCTCGCTCGTCGCCTCGGCGTGGAAGTCGACCAGGATGATGGGCGTGTGGCGCGAGAGGCGGTCAACCTCCCGGTCGATCGCGCGGAATGGGTCGTCGTAGTTCCCCATGAAGGCGCGGCCGCACGCGTTGATCACGCCGACCTGGAACCCTGCGTCGCTCGTGAACAGCCCCGCGCCGCGCCCGATCGTCCCGGGGGGAAAGTTCACGGGCCGGATCAGCCGTTCCTCGCGCTCGATGAAGGCGTCGCAGTCGCGCTGCGCGAAGATGTGGTTTCCCCCCGTCAGCACGTCGGCGCCGGAGTCGAACAGGTCCTTCGCCGTCGACTCGGTGATGCCCTTGCCGTGCGCGGCATTCTCGCAGTTGACGAGGACGAAGTCCGCCGCCACCCGCTGCTTGAGTGCCGGGAGCAGTTTGCGCACGGCTTGGCGGCCGGGGTTGCCGAAGACGTCGCCGATCAGCAGGATGTTCATGTTCGCGGCCCGGAACTCGAAGTGCGTGCTGCCATGCGCGGGAGGAAACCCGGTCGGGAGGGCAGGGGCGAATGGAGTTTGCGCCCGGAACACCCCCGAAGCCTGATTCCCACCAGTTCAAGGAGGAACAGTCATGAAGACCAAAATCGTGGCGATGATCCTGGCTGCTGGCATCGTGGGGGCCGTCCTCGTGGCGCGCGCCACGGCGCAGCCCGAGGCCGTCTCGTCCGTGCCGGAGTCCGTCACCGCAAACCCGCTCATGGTGGACCGCGAGGAGGCGCTGAAGAACCTCGCCGCGGAGTCCAACCCCGACCAGGCGCTCTACCTCAGCGCGCTTCAGGCGATGGAGCTCGGCAGGCGCTCCGGCGACATGGCCGCCGCGGAAAAGCTGCTCAACCGCATCGCGGGGGAGTGCCCGCGCCAAAATGTTCGGACAGCGATTCGTCGCGTCCTCTTCGCCTACCACCTGGAGAACGGCGACCACGCCTCCGCGAAGACCAACCTCGAGACGATCGTCGCGGAAAACCTCACGCAGTATTGACGCTCGCAGCCCCGCAAAATGCCTCCAGCCGCATGGTGAACCATGCGGCTGGAGGCCCCGGAGCGTGAGGATGAAGCCTTGGGTACTGCGGTTTAGACGCCTTCCTCCGGCAGCGGCGGCAGCGGCGCGCCGCCCTCGTCCTCCATCGGCGGCGGCATCGGGGCGCCTCCCGGCCCCGGACGTCCGCCGCGTGCCTGCCTCCGCTCCCACATCTTGATGATGCGTTCGCGGTTTTCCGCGGGCACGCCCGCCTCGTCCAGCGCGGCGTTCAGCTCGTCGAGCGTCTCGACGCCCTGGAACCGGCCGCGCATCTCGTCGCCTCCGCGTCCTCGGCCTCCGCGCATCTCACCGGCCATCTCGCGGCGCCCTTCCTTCAGCGACTTCTCCTGCTCCGCCGTCAGGATCGACTGCACCGCAACGCGGTGGGAGAGGACGATCTTGCGGAGCTGCGCGTTCACCGTGGATATCTCCGAATCTGCGGCGAGCACGGCGTTCAGGTCCGGGTTGTCCTTCTCGAGTTCCGTGCGGAGCGCTTCGTGGGCGTCCTTGCCCTCGTCCTTGAGGGCGTCCAGCGCCGCCTTCGAGGTGTCGAAGGAGTCCTGGAGCCCCTTGATCTGGTCTTCCGTGAGCTGGAGCCGCTCGTTCAGGCGGTCGTTGTCCCAGAAGCGGATCAGTTCCATGGCCTGATCGCGCGGGCCACCCTGCCCCCCCGGGCCCTCGAACCCCGGGCCGGCCTGGCGGCGTGCGCGCGGCGCGGCCTCGCCGGCAGCTTGTCCGGCCTCCGCGCCCCTCTGGCGCAGGTTCTTGCCTTCGCCACGGGCCGGCTGGCCGATGGCCACGCCCGTGAGTGTCAGTCCCGCGATCAGCGCGGCGGCGATCAGCGAGGTGGAGTTGCGGAGCGATGTCATGGTCTTCTTCCCCTTGGAGTGTTCGCCCGGGCGGCTTGAGCATCCGCCGGCGACGATTGCTGCAAGAGAGATTTCGGTGCCAGTCCGACGAAGGCGGGGGCACGATGCACAATGCTGAAAACAAATGATTTGCAACGCGCCGCGCCTTTCCGCATCAACGATTTTCGTCCCATTTGGAACGATCCCATCAAGAAGCGGCGCGCGTTCGGACGGTTTGGGCTCAATGCCGAAAGCTTGCAGCCTTGGCGTGGTAGGCCCACAGGAACGAGGCGAAGGTGGCTGGCCAGACCAGGTTCCAATCCTCGGGGCCGCCGACCCCCGCGAGCTGGAGTTGCGTCACTGCCAGCATGATGAATGCCCCCAGCGCCAGGGCCGTCACGCATGCCTGCATCCTCAGCATCCGCTCGAACTCGTCGAGCCCATCGATCATCCGTCTCCAGGCGAAGGCCAGGCCAGCCAGAAACGGCAAGGGGGCCAGGGCCAGGAGCGCTTGGGCGCCCTTCCCCATCTCCACGTGGCGGATCGCCAGGGAACCCCCAATGGTCAGCACGGCGCTCGCCGCGAACAACGCAGCAACGGCCCCGCTTGGGATGGGGTGGGAATCTCCGATAGTCGACTCTTCAACGTCGTGGTGCCGCGTCATGGCTGCTCTCCTTCGACTGTGGACTCGAAGAAGACATCCTCGATCCTCATCCCGAAGAGCCGCGCGATCGCAAACGCCAAGGGTAGGCTGGGCATGTAGCGGCCCACCTCGATGGCGTTGACGGTTTGACGCGAAACGCCGAGTCGCTCCGCGAGGTCCTTCTGGGACCAGTCGCGGCCGGCGCGCAGCGGCCTAAGCCTGTTCGAAATGGGGGAGGTGGTGCCTTCGTTCATGGGCGCGAGTGTCAAGGCTCCTTGTCCAAATGTCAAGCAGACTTTACATCAGTGGCGTCTTTGCTTAGGCAGGGCGCACCCAAGTACGCACGAGTCGCCCGTCCGAGGGGATGGCGCGCCGCCTTGACCCGCAACCCGTGGTGGGGGGCATGCTTCCACGGATAGTCATTCCACCGCGTCCCACGCGCCCGTTCCCCATCGAAAGGAATCCCGCCCCCATGGCCACCACCACATATGATTGCGTCGTGATCGGAGGAGGTCCCGGCGGCTACGTCGCCGCGATCCGCGCCGCCCAGCTCAAGATGAAAACGGCGGTCCTCGAGCGCGAACGCCTCGGCGGCATCTGCCTCAATTGGGGCTGCATTCCGACGAAGGCCCTTCTGAAGAATGCCGAGATGTTCGACCACCTCAAGCATTCCGCCGAGTGGGGCATCAAGGCGGACAACGTGAGCTTTGACTTCGGGGCGATCATCAAGCGCAGCCGCGGGGTCGCCGACCGCATGTCCGCCGGCATCGACTTCCTCATGAAGAAGAACAAGGTCACCCCCCACTTCGGCGAGGCGAGGATCACCGGACCCGGGAAGGTGGAACTGACCAAGAAGGACGGGACGAAGGAACTGATCGAGGCGAAGCACATCATCGTCGCCACCGGCGCACGCCCCCGCACCATCCCGGGCGTCAAGCTCGACGGCGAGCGCGTCATCACGAGCAAGGAGGCCATGAGCCTCCCCACCGCACCGGAATCCCTCATCGTCATCGGGGCGGGCGCCATCGGCATCGAGTTCGCCTACTTCTACTCGGTGCTTGGAACGAAAGTGACTGTCCTTGAGGCCAAGGACACGATCCTCCCCGTCGAGGACCGCGAGATGTCGCGCGTCGTGGCGAACTCCCTCAAGCACCGTGGCTGCACCATCGCCACGGGCGTGATGGTCGAGGGCGTCGCCGTGAAGGGGGACAAGGTCGAGGTGACCTACAACGCGGCCGGCAAGAAGACGACTGTGGTGGGCGACCGCGCGCTCATGGCGATCGGCGTCCAGGGCAACGTCGAGAACATCGGCCTGGAGGCGGTCGGCATCGCGGTCGAGCGCGGGCACATCAAGGTGGACAAGTCCTACAAGACAAGCGCGCCCGGCTTCTACGCCATCGGCGACGTCATCGGGCCGCCCTGGCTCGCACACGTCGCGAGCGCCGAGGGCATCAACTGCATCGAGGGCATCGCCGGCCTGAACCCGCATCCCATCGACTACACCAACATCCCGGGCTGCACGTATTGCGTCCCGCAGGTCGCCTCGGTCGGCCAGACCGAGGAGCAACTGAAGGAGGCGAAGGTCGAGTACAAAGTCGGGCGCTTCCCGTTCACGGCGTCCGGCAAGGCGGTCGCGGCGGGGGAGGCCGAGGGCATGGTCAAGCTCCTCTTCGGCAAGAAGTACGGCGAGGTGCTCGGCGCGCACATCGTCGGCGCCAATGCGACGGAGTTGATTGCGGAGCTCTGCCTCGCCAAGGCGCTCGAATGCACGATCGAGGAGCTTCACCGCACGATCCACGCGCATCCGACCCTCAGCGAGGCAGTCATGGAAGCCGCTGCCAACGCCGAGGGCGTCGCCGTCCACATCTGAGAGGCGGGGGCCAGGGATCTGGGAAGAAGGACCGGCGCCTGCTGAAAGGCACCGATCCCCCAAGCCCCTGGCCCTTCGCCCCAAACCCCCATGCTCTTCTCGATACCCCTGTGGTTCTCCGTGGGCCTGCTGATCTACGCATCGGTCAGCGACCTGCGCACGCGCGAGGTGCCCGATTGGGTGTCGGTCGCTCTGGTGGTGCTGGCGATTGGGGCGAAGCTGCTCGGGTGGCACCCGGTGTCGTGGCTGAACATACTGCTGGGCGCCGGCATTCCGTTCGCCATTTTCGCGGCGCTCCTGTGGCGGAATCCGGAGATCTTCGGGGGGGCCGACGTGAAGCTCGTGACCGGGATTGGCGCCGTCGTCGGGTTTCCGGCCATAGCCTTTGTCGGGATCGTGATGATTCTGGCGGGGGGGCTGATGGGGGCTGTGTTGCTCGCGCGCAGGCAGCGCGAGTTTCCCTATGTGCCCGCGATTGCGGCAGGGTTGTTTGTTTTTGCTGTGTTTTTCGAGTACCAGCGGTTCCAAAGTTTGCGTTGACGCACCCCGCGCCGGAGGGGCATCACCAAGCTGTTGAATGACTGATGATGCAGGCTCGGAGCCACCCCGGTGGCGCCGCCGTGCATCCCGGGCAGTCCACCGCCGGGGAAGCACCATCCGCCCGTCAGTCCGGGTAAAGTACCCCACGCAAGGCCAGATCGTTCCAGAGGAACTCAACCTTGAAGACGCTGCCTACACTCATTCTCTTCCTCGCCATCGGCATCATCGGCACCCTGTTCACGCTGGGTGCGATGGGCAAGATCGACATGCCCGGGATGAAGTCGGACAAGGGACCACAGATCCCCGCCGGCTACGTCAAGGTTGTCGTCAGTGCCACGCGCATCCCCGCCTACTCTGCGGTCTCGCGCGAACACGTCGTCAATCCGGCGACGATGGACTTCGCCTTCACCTACCTTTCGAAGGAGGACGCCTCGCGCGCCCTCCAGCCGAATCAGTTCCTCGGCCGCGTCCTCGCCCGCGACAAGGGCGCAGGATACGTCTTCACCGAGGGTGACTTCCTCCCCGAGGGCACGCGCGGCGGCGTTGCCGCAGGCGTTCCCCCCGGCAAGCGCGCCATCGTCATCGAGACGGCCAAGGTCACGGGCGGACACGCCCTCCAGATCGGCGACCACTTCGACCTCGTCTCCTCGATGCCGGTCGAGCAGAGCGAAATCTCCGCCTTCATGGGCCCGGTGGTTTCCTCGCTGACGCAGCGCCAGTTCATGCGCCTCGCCGCGGACGGCCTCACGACCCCGATCGTCCTCGCCAAGAACGCCACCGTCGTCCGCGCCTCCACCGCCCGTCAGGAGCCCTACATGCGCCGCACGGGCCTCGTTGGCGGCACGGTTGACGTCCGCTACAAGCCGGTCGAGGAAATCACGATCGCCGTGGACCCGACCGAAGTCGTCGCTGTTTCGCAGGCCCTCATGCGCCAGGCCCCGATCATCTCGGTCGCGCGCTCCGGCCGTCCCGACAACATCGAGACCGAAATCTACGTCCCGACGCCCCGCCCGACGCCGACCCCGATCCCCGTCGCCAACGCTGCCGCCGCAGCGGAAGTCCAGAAGTCCAAGGCGCCCGAAGAGAAGATCACCGTCATCGACACCGTCATGGGAAAGCGCGCCGAGCAGGTCGTCTTCCGCGAGACCATCAAGAAGAACTGATCCACCGGACACAGTCACGGAGGTTACGAGAGAGGCAGGGGACAAGCGCCCCTGCCTCTCTCTCTTTCATGGACCCACAGTGGACCCGCATCCTCGTCTCGTTCCCAGTGGCGCCTGAACAGGCCGCGTGGGAGATACTCTCGGCCTTCGCCTTGGTCGAGATGGAAGTCGGTGGCATCGAGGACCCACGACCCGCCCAGGGCGGGGGACACGAGGCGGTGCTCTACTTCCCACCCGGCACCGATCCCGCCGCAGCATCGCGGCAACTTGCGGAACTGCTGGAGCGCAGCGGCCTCCCGCAGGCGCGCGTCTCCCTGGCGGAACTCGTCGAGAACCGCGACTGGGGCCACGGCTGGCGCGAGTTCTTCAAGCTGACCCGCGTGGGCGAGAGGCTCTACGTCGCCCCCCCGTGGGAAGCGACGCTGCCGAACGACGCACCCTCCGGTGCCATCCTGATCCAGATCGAGCCGGGACAGGCCTTCGGGACGGGAACCCATGCGACGACGCGCCTCTGCCTCGCGGCGCTGGAGGCATTGACCGCCCCGGGGGATGTCCTGCTCGACGTGGGGGCGGGCTCGGGGATTCTCTCAATCGCCGCAATCAAGCTCGGTGCGGCCGAGGCCATCGGCTTGGAGAAGGACCCCATCTGCCGCGAGAATTTTCAGGAGAACGCGCGCCTCAATGGCGTCGATAGGCGCGTCCACCTCGTCGAGGGATCGACCCCGAGGGAGGCGCTCTCGATGGCCCTTTTATTCGGCGTGTCCCCGCCGACGCGGATCGTGTGCAACATGCTCGCGACGGAGTTCCTCCCCATCCTCGCGGAGCTTGCACGGATCCCGGTGCCGCTCCTTCTATCAGGCTTCCTTGAAGGCGAGAAGGAGACGATTCGCGAGGAGAGCCACCGCGCCGGCTACCGCGTGGCCCGCGAGTTCGCCCTGGATGAGTGGGCTGCATTTGCTCTTGAGCACCCGGGGGCGCAGGGCCGCTAATCCGGCACGGCATCAATTCGGCGGATTTTCGGCACCAAACTGGCGGCTCCACGCGCAATCCACGCGCAGGAGCCCATCTGCCAGTGACCTCGTCGCCGCACCCGGACCCCAACCACGTGCTCGACATCGTACTGGAACTATCCCAAGCCCTCCTTCGGCACCGCGACCTCGACGGGTTCTTTCGCGCCACGAGCGAATCCCTGAAGCGCATCTGGACATTTGATGTGGCTGGACTTGGACACTACATCCCCGAACGCAACGGATTCGAGCTGGTGACGCTCGACATCGGCATCAAGGGTTTCAACAAGAGGGTAGGGCACTTTTTCGAGGCGCGCCCCGAGACGCCGAGCGGTTGGCTGCTTAGAAATCGGCGTGTCATGCTGATCGATGACATCGACGCCTTCGGCGAGCGCGAGAAAGTGGACCTCTCCCACTGGAAGTCCGAGCCCGTAGTGTCCGGCATGGCGGCTCTTCTGGAGCATGGTGATCGCATCGTCGGCCACGTCTTCCTCGCCAGCCGAAACCCCAACTCCTTCGGCCCCGCCGACGCCCGCGTCATGGACGCCATCCGGCCCATCCTGGCCGTGGCCCTCGAGAACGCGATGGCGTTCGAGGAGCTGGACCGGCTGCGCAAGAAGGCGGAGCTGGAGGGCGAATACCTGCGTCAGGAAATCGGCGAGCAGTTCCCCGTCGACGGCATGATCGGCAACAGCCGCGCATGGCGCTCCGTCCTGAATCAAGTTCGTTCTGTGGCCGCCACAAACTCGACTGTTCTCGTGATGGGGGAGACCGGAACCGGCAAGGAACTCGTCGCCCGCGCGCTGCACGAGAAGAGCCGCCGAGCGCACGGCGCGTTCATCAAGGTGAACTGCGGCGCGCTGACGGAGACGCTGATCGAGAGCGAGCTCTTCGGCCACGAGCGCGG
>CAZUCD010000141.1:2563-9768 GCA_964618855.1 uncultured Candidatus Sumerlaeota bacterium | reverse complement strand
TACAACTCGCGTTCGTTCTCACGTTCGTCAAAACCCTTTTGTCAAACACAGCCTAGGCGGGTTCCCCGCGGGTCGCCTACTCGCCGTCTATGCGGGCTGTCCAGTGGGTCTCGACGTCGACCTGGCGAACGAGGCCGAGCCGGCGCGGTTTCTCGATCTCAAGCCTGAACTGTATGTGGCGGATGTATGGGATCTCGCGCTCGAAGAACCCCGGGTCGCGGCGTTGGATCCACTTTGCGTAGAGGTGCTGCTCATCCCTTGGGTTCCCGCCGCCGGAGACCCATTCGGCCATGCGCTTCTCATAGTTGGCCCGCCCCGCCAGGGGGATGCGCAGGTCCGCGCGGAACGTGAGCATGCCGGGCTGGCGCGACTTGAGCGGAACGTTCGTCCAGGAGGACCAGTGCTTCCCATCGGCGCTGTGGCGGATGAACACCCAGAACTCGTCGAGGTCGATGCCGTCGAGGGCGATGGTGGACGTGACGAGGGCCTCGCGTGCGGGGCGGGTCTCCTTGCCGACAGTCATCGGGGGCAGGACGATCCAGTTCTGCGGGGCCCTCGCCTGGACGTAGATGCCGTCGGCGCGGCGGTCGAGCCCCGGGGACCAAGTGATCGTCGGACTGGTGCCGTCGTCGCGCAGGTTCACGCGTTCCCGGTCGGTCCCCTCGATCAGCGCCTGCGCGCACCGAGGGTGCAGGATCGCCGCGGCGAGCAGGAGCATCGCAAGCAGTCGGTTCATCGTTGGCAGATTCATGCGTGCCTTGTCCCATGGGGGGCACAGGATGCTCAAGCAGGTTTGAACGCCCAACTTGCCACGCCGGAGGGGGCGCGGGAGGATGGGCGCACACGAACAAGGAGACACTCCACGTGACGAGCGCGTTTGACCTACTGAAGAGGGACTACGGCGAGATTGCGGACATCGACGCGGCGCTCTCGATGCTGGCCTGGGACCAGCAGACCTACATGCCGCCCGGGGGGAGTGCCTGGCGCGGCAACGTGATGGGGACGCTCGCGGCGCTGCGCCACGAGCGGTTCCTCAGCCCGAGGTTCGACGAGCACCTCGCCGGACTGCAGGGCAGGGCGCTCACGCCGGACCAGCAGACCTTCGTGGCGGAGTTCAATTGGTCGCGTGAGCGCTCGCGCAGGCTGCCCGAGGAGTTCGTCCGCGAGTGCGCGCGCGTGCACGCCGACTCGTTCAATGCGTGGGTCGAGGCGAAGAAGTCCTCGAAGTTCGCGATCTACCGCCCGCACCTTGAGAAGGTGGTCGAGCTCGCGCGGCGCGCCTCGGACTACTGGGGATTCTCGGAGCATCCGTTGGACGCGCACATCGCCTCGCACGAGCGGGAGCTGAACGTGCGGCTCCTGCGCGGGCTGCTGGGTGAGCTGCGGACGGGGACTGTGGCGCTCCTGCGGCGCATCGTGGCCTCGAAGGTGCGGCACGACTTCGGGTTCCTCGACGCCGTCTGGGACGCGAAGAGGCAGTGGGACTTCACCGAGCGCGTGATGCGCGACTTCGGCTACCGGTTCGACGAGGGGCGCCAGGACCGCAGCGAGCATCCCTTCACGTGCGAGATCAGCCCGGGCGACGTTCGCGTGACGACGCGCGTCAACGAGCGCGACCTGTTCCTCGCGATGAGCGGTTCGTTCCACGAGGCAGGGCATGCACTCTACCAGCAGGGCATGCAGGCCGCCGACGGGCGCACACCGCTCAGGGAATCGCCCGGCACCGGAATCCACGAGTCGCAGTCGCGCCTGTGGGAGGTCCACATCGGCCAGAGCCACGCCTTCTGGGAGCACTACTATCCGATCCTGCAAGCCGAGTTCCCGGAGAAGCTCGGGGCTGTGGACCCGGAGCTGTTCTACGCGGCGGTGAACAGGGTGGCGCCATCGCTGATCCGCACTGAGGCGGACGAGGTCACCTACAACCTGCACATCGTCCTGCGGTTCGAGCTCGAGGTGGCGCTGCTGGAGGGATCCCTCGCGGTGAAGGACCTTCCGGAGGCGTGGAACGCAAAGATGAAGGAGATGCTCGGGATCGAGCCCCCGGACGACGCGCGGGGCTGCATGCAGGACGTCCACTGGTCTGAGGGTGCGTTCGGCTACTTCCCGAGCTACAGCCTCGGGAACATCTACTCGGCGATGCTGATGGATGCGATCGAGCGCGACATTCCGGACCTTTGGGCGAAGGTTTCGGCGGGGAACTTCGCCCCGCTGCTGGCCTGGCTGAACGAAAGGATCCACCGCCACGGCAGGCGCCACGACACGACGACGCTCCTGAGGATGGCGACCGGCATGGAGCCATCCGTGGGGCCGATCCTCTCTCGACAGGAGAGGAAGTACTCGGTACTCTACGCGCTGTAATCGGCCGCCACGCCATGTCCGACGAGCACGAACTCCACCACCTGCACGCGTTCCTGCCGCATCTGGCCGGGGCGCTGCCTGAATTGGTGCCGACGCTTTCGGACGAGGATCGGCCGGTGGGTGGGCGCGTGACGGCGGCGTGGGTGCGGAGCCTGCCGCCGCGGCAGCGCCTGTCGATCTGCCGCGATTGGGTGCGGCGCGCGGCGGAGTCGATCCGCCGCGAGAGTGCCGCGGCCTTCCGGGTCCTCGGGGCGGCCCTGCTCTTCCCTGGGGAGTTTCCCGTCTCGGACCTGATCGGCGTGACCATGGCGGCCTCCGTGTCGGACGTTGGCGACGCAGCCTCGGCGCTTGCGCGCTTCGAGGAGCTGGGCCTGCTGATCCACTCGCACCCGAGGTCGCTCTACGTGGTGCCGTTCCCGGTGCGGCTCGCATACGAGCAGGGCAGCCTGCTCGAGGACGAGGACCGCCGGGAGCTCGAGCGCCGGTACATCGAATGGCACGCTCGTGCGGCACGGGCCCTTGCGGAGGCGCCGCGCTCCCCGCGGGAGGCCGGTTGGCAGTTCACGAATCTGCTCGGCGCCTACGAGATCGCGGCGGGTTGGCCCGAGGACGGTCCGCCGGAGGTGCGGCGCGAGATCGACGAGTCGCTCGTCGTGTTCGGGGAGAAGCTGGGGCGCGCGGCGGCGCGGCGGGCCACGGACGAGGGGGCGGACCTGCTCGAGGCGTCCATCGGCGCGGCGGAACGGCTGCAAAGGTCGTCGGCGCGCGTGGACGGCCTGCTGCTGCTCGGCAAGTTCTGGCTGGAGCGCGGGCAGCCCCTGCGGGGGATCGACGCGTACCGGCGCTGCATCGACGCGGCGGCGGCGGGGGGTGATGCGCGCGGCATGGCGCTCGCAGGCTCCGCGCTGGCGTTCGTGCTGCGCGACCGGGGGGACCGCGAGGGCGCGATCGCGCAGTTCCGGACGGCGTGCCGCGCGGCGGTGCAGGGCGGACTGGAATCCCATGCGCGGGACATCGCAAACTGCGCCTCGCAGTTGCTGCTGCGCGCGGGGCGGGCGCGCGAGTCGCGCATGTGGCTGCAGGAGTTTGCCCCCGTCGCCGAGGATCATCCGGGAGCCTCCCCCGCCGAGGCGGAGTCGCTGCTCCTGCTGGCACGCTCGTGCTTCGAGTCGGACGACGCGGGGGCCGGGCTTCGTGTGCTCGGGGACGTGATCGCGCGTGCACGCGCGTCCGGGCAGATCGGCCTTGAGGCCCGCGGGCTCCTCGCGCTGGCGCGCGCGCGGGTGAACGATGCCGGCGAGGGCTTCGGCGAGGCGGACGCACGCGCGTCGCACGCACTCTTCGACCAGCTCGGCAACGACCACGGGATGGCGGATGCGGCGCTCCTGATCGGGCGCGCTGCGCGCAGGAAGGGGGACTTGCCTTCGGCGCGGCGCTGGATCGAGGGCGCCCTGACGCGCGGTTGGGCGATACGCGACCCGCTGACGATCGCACAGCTCCACGAGGAGCGCGCGGAGCAGTTCATGGCGGCGAAGGACGAGGGACGTGCGGTGGCGGAACTGTGCCTTGCGCGCGACGAGGCGAAGCTGGGCGGCGACGCGCGCTACCTGGCCCACGTACACCTGCGGCTGGCGACCCTCTGCGCGGAACGGGGGGACGCGGCGGTCTCGGTTGCGGAGGCGCTGCGCGCGCAGGGCATCGCCCGCGCGGACGCCTGGATCGATGGTGCCGAGGCTGCGGGGCGGTTCGTCGAGGCCGCGCGCGCCGCCACGAGCGAGGAGCTCTTCGAGCGGATCGTGCAGGAGGTTTCCGAGGAGCTCGACTCGGGGCGGCTGCTGCCGCAACCGCGCGGAATCGGATCGGCAAACCGAAGGACCAAGCCGGAGGGGTGACCGCCGACGCCACAGGCGGCGAACGGGGGCCGGGCGCCGCTGAGGTGGCGCTCGGACTGCTTGCCGTGGCGCTGGTGCAGGGGTTCGCGTACCCGCAGGCGGCGTACCCGCTGCACGCGCTCTTGGGCGTGGTGCTCCTTGCGCTCGCGGTTCTCGCGGCGGTGGCGGCGTGCGGATGGTCGCTCCCTCGGTGGCCGCACGGCGTCGCGGCATGCTTGCTGGCAGCGCTGGTCGTACACGCGTGGTGGAACGGCTCCCGCGGCCCCGTCCCGGTGTTCGGGTGGGAGCCGGGTTCGCACATGCTGCAGTTCGCGCTGGCCGCGGGCGCGGGGATGCTGGCCGGTCGGGGGCTTCCGGACGATCGGCGCAGCGCCCTGCCGCGCCTCGGAGTGGCCTTCGTGGCGGGACTCCTCGCGGTCGAGTCGGCGTGGGGCATCTACGTGGCGGAGGGCCCCGCCTGGGCGCCGCGAACCTACGCGTCGCTTCTTGCGGAGCACGCGGGAGATCTCGACATGGCCGACGCCGTGGGCGAGGGCCTGCTGCACGCGCTTCGCGAGGCGCGCGCGGCCGGGACGCTGGGCGCGCCGAACGTGTTCGCCGGAGTCGCCGCCGCCGGGGCCGTGCTGGCGCTGGGCGGGTTCCTCGCGGAGGAGGGACGCGCCAGGCTCGCGTTTGCCGCGGGCGCGATTGCGTGCGGGTCGGGCGTGCTGCTAAGCGGATCGCGGGGGGGGCTGTTGGCGCTCGGGTTTGGCGTGGTGCTCGTTGTCGTGCTGGGGGGCGTGCTTGCGAGGAAGCACGTGAGGCGGGCCGCCGCGGTCGCGTCGCTGGTCGTGCTTCTCCATCCGGCCACGGGGGGCGCGGCGGACGAACCAGCGCGCAGCCGGTGGCTTGGCCACACGACGGTGGTCCAAAGGCTGCGCTACTGGGAGTCCGGGATGACGATGTGGCGCGAGGCCCCGGTGCTCGGACTGGGCGCGGGAGCATACGAGGTGCTGTACCCCTCGCACCGGGTGGCGGGCTCGGGCGAGACGCAGTTCGCGCACAACTGGGTTGTGCAGGCGGGGGCGGAGGGAGGGGCGCTCGGCGTGGGGCTGCGGCTGGCGGCGCTCGCGGTGCTGCTTGGAATGGCCTTCGCGGGGCCGGTGGGCGGGGACGCACAGTCCGTGCGGCACCGCGCCGCTCTTGCCGCGGCGCTCGGCACGCTCCTCGCCCACGGACTCGTGGACTACACGCTGGAGACGCGCGAGGGGATGCTGCTGCTGGGGGCGCTGCTGGGGTTGCTGGCGGGTTCGGGGCCGCAGGTTCCGCACTCGGGATTGCGCGGGGGCGGGTTGGCGCTCTTTGCGGGAGCCCTCGCCGCGAGCGTGCCGCTGCACTTCTCCCCCGCGCGGCACGAGCTGCGCGTCGAGAACGCCGCGACGGCACTCGCGGAGGGCGATCCTCCGGCCGAGATGCAGAAGTGGCTCGGCGACGCGTTCGATGCCTGGCCCGACGATCCGCGCGGGCCCGCGTTCCGGGGGCGGCTTGCGATGGCGCTTGGCGACGGCGCGGCCGTGGGGCACTTCGAGCGCGCGGCGGAGCTGAATCCGTGGTCGGCCTCCGCGCAGGAGGAGCTCGCGTTCGCGCGGCTGCGGTTCGGGGACGGGCCGGGCGCGCTCGCCGCGATCAGGAAGGGGAACGAGCTGCATCCGCTCGATCCGATGCACTGGCTTTCACGCGCGGAGATCGAGTTCGCGCTTGGTGATGCGGCCGCCGCGCGGGAGGGCCTGGCCCGGGCGCGCGGACTGGCGCGCAATCCGCAGGAGGAGGCGCGCCTGCGCGCGCTGGAGGAGCGGATCAGGTAGCGTGGCGCGGGATCAGAAGTCCTTCAGCGGGGAACTTGCGGAAGCAAAGAGGCGCTTGGGCATGCGGCCGGCCAGGAAGGCGGTGCGCCCGGCGCGCGTCGCGTCGCGGCACGCGGCCGCCATCGCGACGGGATTCCCGGCGGTCGCGATCGCCGTGTTGAGAAGAACGCCGTCCACGCCGAGTTCCATCGCGAGCGCGCAGTCGCTCGCGGTGCCCACGCCCGCGTCCACGATCACGGGCACCCGCAGCATGTCCTTGATGATGCGAATGTTCGATGGGTTGAGGATGCCGCGCCCGCTGCCAATCGGCGAGCCCAACGGCATCACTGCGTGCGCGCCAACCTCCTCCAGGCGCTTGCAGAGGACGATGTCGTCACTGCAGTACGCCATCACGGTGAAGCCCTCGGCGACGAGGACCTCCGTGGCCTTGAGCGTGCCGAAGGGGCATGGCATGAGGGTGCGCTCGTCGCCGATCACCTCGACCTTGATGGTGTCGCCCAGTTCCAGCTCCCGCGCGAGGTGCGCCACCTTGATCGCCTCCTCGGCCGTGAAGCAGCCGGCGGTGTTCGGCAGGATGTGCATCCGCGACGTGTCGATGTAGTTCAGGATGTTGGCGTGGGGATTGGCGAGGTCCACGCGCCTGAGGGCGACGGTGACCATCTCGGAGCAGCTCGCCTCGTGCGCGGCGCGCATCACGTCGTGCGAGGGGTACTTTCCCGTGCCGACGATCATGCGCGAATGCAGCGTGACCGTGCCGAACCTGAGGGGCGGGTCCTCCAGCGTGCTGCCGAAGGATGTGGACTGCGGAACGAGGGGGAGATCGAGCGGACCTGTGTCCATGGACTTGGGTGAGCGAATGGAATGGCGGCCCTGGACCCGCAACCCGGCAGTGGAGCCGGGAACAGCCTGCGGTCGGACCGTTGCGGGGGGGAGTGCTATTTGAGGCGGCGGCGGACCTCGGCCTCGAGCCGGGGAAAGATGGCATCCCATGAGTGCGAGCACGCGAAGGCAACCCCGGCTTTGGCGCGCGGGAGGACGGCGGCCGCGCGCAGGGCCGCGGCGAACTCCGACCCGCGGGGGGCGAGCGCGAGGGGCACGGCCGGGTCCATGC
>CAZUCD010000141.1:0-2553 GCA_964618855.1 uncultured Candidatus Sumerlaeota bacterium | reverse complement strand
TCCCGGAGGACCTCGAGTTCGCGCCACGGCGTGGCGACGACAGGAATCCCCGCGGCGAGGTACTCGTGGAGCTTGAGCGGCTGCACGGTCTCGATGAGGGGCGTACGCCTGAAGGGGATGATGCCGACGGTGGAGTGCCAGAGGTGGGCCGGCACCTCGGCCGCGGGCTTCGGGCCAAGGAAGGTGACGTTGTGCAGCGCCCTCAGAGCGGCGAAGGGCAGGCGCGGCGGGCCGATGAGCACGAATCGCCAATCGGGGAGCGCCCGGGCCGCCGCGGCGAGGAGTGCCTCGTCGAACCACTCGTCGAGAGCGCCCACATAGATGGCGACCGGGCCGCCCGATGGCATGCCAGCCGGCGCGGGGGGGAGCGCCGCGGGGCGGGCGAACCTGCGGAAGGCGACTCCATTCGGCAGGTGGACAACGGACTTCGCGCCATGGCGCCGCGCCCAGGGCTCGAGCCCGGTCGCCGTGACTGTCGTGAAGTCCGCCCACGCGGCCATGTCGCGCGCGTGCCGGACCGCGACGCGCGGCATTCCGGAGAAGTGCTCCAGCGCGTCCTCGACCGCGAAGACGGCAACCCTCGGGCGGAGCGACCGCGCGAGCCCGAAAAGCAGCGGGCACTGAAGCACCACGACGTCCGGGTCCGCGAATCCCTCGTCGGCGAGGACACTTTCAGCGGATGGGACCGTGAGCGCGTGGGACGTGCGCCAGGCAAACTCCGAGTCGAACAGCCCGGATCGGTGGATGGGGACGAGTGTGCGGGGGATGTAGGTGAACAGGTTGGGAGTGCGCCATCGCCCGCGCGAACCGTCCTGCGACCAGCGCCGGGCCGCCAGTTCCCTCCCGGACGCCGATAGAAAGTGCCATGGGGAGACGGGCGCGGACACGTACGCCACGGGGTGGCCGCGCAGCACCAGGTGGCGGGCGAGGTGCCACCCGGGAAGGCGCATGCGATGGCCCCAGGGCGCCGTCTGGAGCAGCACCCACCGGAGCGTCTCGGATTCTGATCGGGAATTCATGGCGGCAGGGGTCGGGACCAGCGGAGTCCCCCCTTTGCAGGGGGGCGAGGGGATTGCCGAATGCAGCCCCCACGCGTCCGGAAAACCGTCGTGGGAAATCAGGGAGCCGACGGAGGCGCTTCGATATTGACCACGCACGCCCCAGCCGGGGGAATGGGACCATGCTCGTTTGTATAACGATCGTGGACAAGACGGGAAGACCCCGCTCGCTTGTCTTCAGACAACCTGAACTGCGCGTCGGACGTTCCTCCGGGAACGAAATCCGCCTGGATCCCTATGTGGACATCGAGGTGTCGCGCAAGCACGGGCAGTTCAAGTACGAAGGCGAGGATTACTGGACTTACGAGGATTTGGACTCGACGCAGGGCTCCTTCGTCAACGGGCGGAAGATCGAAAAGGCGACGCGGCTTTCCCGTGGCGACGTGATCACGCTGGGCCGCAACGGCCCGACCGTGAACGTCGCGTGGCCGATCCCGCGCATCACGGGGGCCGAGGGCACATACCTGAAGGCGAGCCCGCAGCGCGACACGCCGTACTTCCCCCTGGCGTTCTCCGAGGGGTTCCTCGACCGGTTCGACTCGTATGAGCGGATCGGCTCGGGAGGTTTCGGCGAGATCTGGCGGGGCTTCAGCTCCAAGGACAACAAGTCCTACGCCATCAAGATCATGCACCCGGAGTTGCTGAACCCCGAGTACCTGCGCGCGGAGGACCGCGAGTCCCTGATCCGCCGCTTCATCCGCGAGGCGAAGATCACGCACGCCATGGCGGAGAGCGGCGCCCCCTCCATCGTCCCCGTGCACACGTGGGGCGACGACCCGGACCGCGACTTCCTCTACATCGTGATGGACTTCATCGAGGGCGAGTCGCTCGACAAGACGATCTTCAGGTACGAGCAGATCCCCGAGCGGCAGGCGTGCCGCTACCTGCTGCACATCGCCGAGGGCCTGAGCGCGGCGCACATGTTCCGCTGGCAGGAGGAGGACGGGTCGCTCTGCGAGGGCGTGGTCCACCGCGACATCAAGCCGAACAACATCCTGGTCGAGGAATCGAGCGACCGGGCCTGGCTGGTGGACTTCGGCATCGCCGGAATCCAGTCCGGCGGCGAGCGCCTGACAGCGACGAGCGTGCGCGTCGGCAGCCACAAGTTCCTCTCGCTGGAGGCGATGGAACGCAACGTCATCGATCCGAGCCTGGACCTTTGGGCGTTCGCCGTGACGGCGTACCTGCTCTTCAGCCGCGGGCACTTCCCGTACAAGGGCGGTGAGTCGATCGAGCTGATCCGCAACATGCGGGAGGGCAAGCTGCGCCCGATCACGCACTACCGCCCGGACCTGTCGCCGGAGCTGGTCGACTTCCTCCACCGCGCACTGGACATCAACCCGGCCAACCGACCCAAGAGCGCGCAGGACTGGATCAGCCTGATGCGCAGCCTCAGCGACGGGGACACGCAGAGGTAGCGGCAGACGCACGACAACGCGAGCCGGACGCCGCGCCCCCCAACCGGGGCGCGTTTACATTGCTGAAGCCGAGTGGG
>CAZUCD010000140.1:0-9825 GCA_964618855.1 uncultured Candidatus Sumerlaeota bacterium | reverse complement strand
CCACTGCGATTTCCTATGTGAACGCCCCGCCCCACCTCGGGCACGCCTTCGAGGCCGTGGGCGCGGACGTGCAGGCGCGCTACCAGCGCCTGCTCGGCAAACGCGTGTTCTTCCTGACGGGCACGGACGAGCACGGGCAGAAGAATGCGCAGGTTGCGGCGGGCAAGGGCGTCACCCCGCAGCAGCACGTGAACGAGATCGCCGCCGAGTTCCGCCGCGTGTGGTCCGAGTTGGGGATCTCCCATGACGAGTTCATCCGCACGACCGAACCCCGCCACCACCGTGCCTCGCAGCTCCTGTGGGACATGGTCGCGAGGAACGGCGACATCTACCTCGGCAAGTACGAGGGCTGGTACGACGTGAAGGAGGAGTCCTTCATCACAGAGTCCGAGATGCGTGCCCAGGGCCTTGAACCCGATGGCAAGCGAATCCGCCGGATGGGGGAGGATGCCTACTTCTTCAGGCTGGAGAAGTACCGTCCGCGCGTGAAGGCATTCCTGGAGGCAAACCCGGGCTTCGTCGCGCCGGAGTTCCGCCGCAACGAGGTGTTGAACTCGTTCCTCGCGTCCGAGCTGCCGGACCTTTGCATCTCGCGCACGTCCATGAACTGGGGGATTCCGGTCGAGGGCGCCCCCGGGCACGTCATGTATGTCTGGTTCGACGCGTTGACGAACTACATCACGGGGATCGGATTCGGGGACCCGGCGCGGGCGGATTTCTTCCGCGAGTGGTGGCCCGCCGACGTCCACGTGATCGGCAAGGACATCCTGAAGTTCCACGCGCTGGTGTGGCCCGCGATGCTCATGGCGGCGGGGATCGAGCCGCCCCGCTCCGTCTTCGGCCATGGCTTCGTCAACGTCCTGCGCAAGGAACCCGGCACCGGCGAAGTGGCCGAGAAGATGAGCAAGTCCGCCGGCAACGCGATCGGGCCGATGGAGTTCGCCGCCCAGATCGGCGTCGAGCCCCTGCGCTACTTCCTCATGCGCGAGATCAGCTTTGGCGCGGACGGGCTGTTCAGCGAGTCCTCGATGCGCGACCGCTACACCAGCGACCTCGCGAACACGCTGGGGAACCTGCTCTCGCGCACGACGGGCATGGTGGAGCGCTACCTTTCCGGACAGGTGCGCAGGACGACGGAGGGCGAGCGCACCGCCGTCGAGAATGCGATCGTGGCGGACTTCGCCGCGACGATGGCCGAGTACGAACGGGCCATGCCGGCCTTCGAGTACCACCTCGCCCTGGCACGCACGTGGGAGTTCCTGAACGTGATGAACAAGGCGATCACCGACGTGAAGCCCTGGGACCTCGCGAAGGACCCGGCACATGCGGAGAGGCTGCGCATTTTCCTTTCGACGATCATCGAGGGCCTGGCCGTGTCGGCCTCGCTGGTGGAGCCCTTCATGCCGGGCACCGCCGTGCGGATGCGCGAGGCCCTTGGCATCGCCCACCGACCCGATTGGGCGGATGTGCGGCGGTGGGGCGGCGTGTTCGAGACGGTGTCCATGAGGAAGGCCGACCCGTTGTTCCCGCGGCTCGAACCCTAGCCGGCGGGGGGGACTTGCCTCCGCCACCCCCCCGCGGCGCGAGCGAGATTCGTTGCACTCCCGCGCGGACGATGGGAATGTCCGCGTTGCTCCATGACCGACGAAAGGACCCCCATTCAGATGCCGGACACCAAGGCGGCCCAGCCCGAGACGGGCGACACGATCCAGATCACTTTGTCCGATGGACGGACGCTGGATGTCCGCAAGGGCATCCGCCTGCGCGAAGTGCTGGAGAAGACAGGCCGCAAGGGGCCGGTGCCGATCATCGCCGCCGCATGGAACAACAAAGTTACGTCGCTCGAACGCGCCGTGGACCGCCCGGGGAAGCTGGAGTTCATCGACCTGGCCTCGCGCGACGGCGGGCTGATCTTCCGCCGAAGCCTCACCTTCATCCTCATCCGCGCCGTGTCGGAGCTCTACCCGGACCTCAAGGTCTACATCAACCACTCGCTGAACGGCGGGTACTATGGCGAGGTGTACGACGAGACGCTGAACCCCGGCGAGCCCGTGCTGCTGGTGGAGAGCGACTTCGAGCGCATCAAGGCGCGCATGATGGAGATCGTCGAGGCGGACGAGCCCTTTGGGCGCATCGACGCCACGCGGGAGGAGGCGTTGAAGATTTTCTCGGAGCGCGGGATGGACGACAAGGTGTCGCTCCTGGAGTACCGCACAGATTCGAAGGTCTCGCTCTACCGGTTCGGCAACCTGGTGAACCACTTCTACGGGCAGCTCGCGACGTCTTCGGGGATACTGAAGCCGTTCGACCTGAAGCCATGCCCGCCGGGGTTCGTGCTGGCGTTCCCGCGGCATGGGAGCCACGGCCTGCTGCCGGAGTACCGGCACAACGCAAAGCTGTTCGAGGTGTTCCAGGAGTACGAGCGCTGGTCGCGCATCCTCGGGCTCAGGACGGTGGCGCAGCTCAACCGCTTCGTCGAGGCGCGGCAGATGAAGGAGTATGTGCTGATCGCCGAGGCGCTGCACGAGAAGAAGCTGGCGCAGATTGCCGACCGGGTCTCGAACCACAAGATGCGGCCGAGGATCATCCTGATCGCGGGGCCGTCCGCATCCGGGAAGACGACGACGGTGAAGCGGCTCTCGATCCAGCTTCGCGTGATCGGCATGAAGCCGCTCGTCGTGAACCTGGACAACTTCTTCGTCCCGCGCGAACTGACCCCGCGTGACGAGGCGGGGGACTACGACTTCGAGGCGTTCGAGGCCATCGACGTGGACCGCCTGCAGCAGGTGGTGCGGGACCTGATCCACGGCGAGGAGGTGGAACTGCCGCACTTCGACTTCCAGGCGGGGCGGTCCGTCCCGGGGGCCAAGGTCCGCCTGGTGCCCGGCGAACCCCTCATCCTGGAGGGCATCCACGGCCTCAACCACCGGCTCCTGCCGACGATCCCCGACGGTCTCAAGTTCAAGCTCTACGTTTCGCCGCTGACGCACCTCAACATCGACGACCACAACCGCATCGCCTCCTCGGACGTGCGGCTGCTGCGGCGCATGGTGCGCGACTCGCGCTACCGGGGGTACACGGCGCTGGACACGCTGCGGCGCTGGCCAAGCGTCCGCCGCGGCGAGGAGCGCAACATCTTCCCGTACCAGGAGCAGGCCGACGCGGTGTTCAACTCGTCGCTGCACTACGAGCTCGCCGTCATGCGCCCGCTCGTGATGCCGCTCCTCAAGGAGATCCCCCGCGAGGAACCGCTCTACCGCGAGGCGTCGCGCCTCCTCAAGTTCCTGAGCTATATCCGCGAGATCAAGGCGGACGACACCCCGCGCCACTCGCTCCTGCGCGAGTTCATCGGCGGCTCCAGCTTCAAGTACTAGGTCGGGGATCGGAGATCGGGGACCAGGGGCCGGGGACCAGTCGTCTCACCCGGCTGCGGGCCTCCCCCTTTCATCGGCTAGCCAAACCGCATTTTGTTTTACTTGCATGGGCACGGGCATTGCCTAATCGGGGCGGAGGAATGGCCGGGCATGGACGACTCCGTGGCAACCGCGACACAGCCGTCCCCGACCGGGGGACGGGGCGCCCGCTGCTGCACGCATGATGCTGCCCCTCCGCATGGCGATGGGGAGGGGGAGGCGGGGCACGCGCATGGCGCGGAGTGGCGCGTGCAGCTCGCGTCCTCCCTGGGCTGCGGTGTGGTTGGTCTCGTGGCGGGTTTGCTGCTCCCGGATTCGGTGCCCTTCGGGGTGGGGTTCGGCGCCTGGGCGCTGTGCTATGTGCTCGGGGGTTGGTCCGCGGCGATCGATGCACTCGCCAGCCTGCGAAAGCTGAGGCTGGACGTCCACTTCCTGATGCTCCTTGTGGCGCTGGGGGCTGCTTCGCTCGGGGAGGCGGCGGAGGGCGCCGTCCTCCTCTTCCTGTTCAGCCTGTCGTCCGCGCTCGAGGGATTCGCGGAGGCCCGGACGGAGTCCGCGATCGCGGGGCTGCTCAAGCATGCCCCGCGGGAGGCCAACGTCGTCGAGGACGATGGCTCCGAGCACCGCATCGGCGTGGACGACCTGCGTGCCGGCATGCGCATCCGGCTGCGTCCCGGGGACCGCGTGCCCGCAGACGCCCGGGTCATGACCGGCGTCACCGGCGTGGACGAGTCGATGCTGACGGGCGAGGAGATGGCCGTGACGCGGCGCCCGGGGGAGGAGCTGGCGGCCGGCTCGCAACTGGTGGACGGGACGGTGGACGCGGAGGTTGTGCGCGCGCCGGCGGAGAGCACGCTCCAGCGCATGGTGAGCCTGGTGCTGGAGGCGCGCGAGCGCCGCGCCCCGGCGCAGCGCCTGACCGACAGGCTCGGGAGCGGCTACGCGCTCGCGATCATCACGGCGTCGGCGGCGTTCGGGCTGCTGCTCTGGGCATCGGGCACGCCGGGGGACCGGGCATTCTACCGCGCCATGACGCTTCTGGTCGTCGCGTCCCCCTGCGCCCTCGTGCTCTCGATCCCTTCCGCGATCCTGGCCTCGATCGCGGCGGGTGCGCGTCGGGGGGTGCTGTTCCGCGGGGGGGCGCCCGTCGAGCAGCTCGCGGACGCCAACGTCTTCGTGTTCGACAAGACCGGGACCCTAACCACGGGTGAGCTTACGCTGCGGTCGATCGAGGTGGCCGGTGGGTGGACGGAGGAGGAGGCGCTTTCGCTGGCCGCGTCGGCGGAACTGGGCAGCGAGCATCCGCTGGCGCGCGCGGTCGTGCGCACGGCCCGCGAGCGCGGCATCGAGCCGACCCCCAGCGAGGAGTTCCGCGCGGTGCCGGGTGCAGGGATCGAGGCCACGATCGCGGGCGGGCAGGTCCTGATCGGCACGCGCGAGTTCGTGCGCGAAGGCTCCGGCGGGCGGTTCCCCGCGAGCTGGGAGATCGCCGAGCCGTCCATCCGCCAGACGCACGTGTTCATCAGCGCCGGAACGCGGAGCGCGGCGCTGCTGTTCGAGGACACGCCGAGGCCTGATGCCGCGGACCTGCTGGACCGGCTGCGCGGCGCGGGGCGGCGGCTTGTGCTGCTCTCAGGGGACCGCGAGGGGCCCGCGCGCGCCCTCGCGGAGGAGCTCCGCATCCCGGAGGTCCACGCGCGCGCGACGCCGGAGAGGAAGCTCGAGTTCGTTTCGGGGCTGATCGACCGGGGGGACCGGGTCGTCATGGTCGGGGACGGGGTCAACGACGCGGCGGCGCTCGCGGCGGCAACGGTGTCCGTCGTCATGGGCAAGCGGGGAAGCGACGCGGCCATCGGGCAGGCGGGGATCGTCCTGGCCCAGGACCGGTTCTCCGGCCTCGTGGATGCGCTCGCCCTGAGCGAACGCGCGCGCAAGATCATCCGGCAGAACCTCGGCGTCAGCATCGGCGCCATGGTCGTCCTCGCCATCGGGGCCATCGCGGGGGGGCTCCCCCTGCCCGTCGCCGTGATGGGGCACGAGGGGAGCACCGTGGTGGTTTGCCTGAACAGCCTCAGGCTGCTCGTGCATCGAAGGAAGCAGGCGCGCCTCCCCAGTCTTTGACGAGGGGGGCTGGACTGCGGGGATGGGTGAGGGTCCTGCGACGGCCGGCAGGGCATCCACATCCGCGCTTGCGGGTCCGGTTGCGGCACGCGTAGTCTGGCGAAGCTGTGCGGTCACCGCACACCCGGGCCCCCACGATGAGCGTCTCCAGGAAGGAAATCCTTCGCCGTACGATCAAGGCGCTCGAGGCGTCGCTGGCCCGCCACGCCGACAACGACAAGATCCTGCACCAGCTTGCGCAGGCCTATGCGCAGGCGGGGAAGTTCAACGAGCGCGCGATCGAGGTCTACAACAGGTCCGCGGAGCTCATCCCCTCCGACATGAAGATCCAGAAGGCGCTCTCGGTCGCGTACCTGATCACGCAGTCGAGCGAGCTGGTCCGCGACCTTCGGAGGATCGAGGACCTGGACAAGACTGCGCTGGAGAAGAACATCGCGAGCCTGCGCGAGCTGGCGAAGTCGCACGCGGACTCGCCGGAGATCCACCGCGCGCTGGGGGACCTGCAGCTCCTGGTGGGGGACGAGCGCGAGGCATTGCAGCACTACCGGATCGCGCTGGCGCTGGGATTGGAGGAGCTGGAGCCGCTGTGCCGCCAGTTCGAGCACATCAAGCTGCTGCATCCGCTGAGCGCCGCGGTGACGGTGTTCTTCTGCGAGATCTACCAGCGGCTCGGGCGGGACGACCGCGCAGCGGACATCTACCGCGACCTGATCGCGGACAACGAGGGCGATCCGCTGGTGCTGGAGGCGTACCGGACGTTCCTGGAGCGGCGGGTGGACTCGGTGAACGTGGACCCGAAGGCGCTGGCGGATGCCGCGCGCCAGCTCTGCCGCGTGAAGCTGATGCAGGGGCACGAACAGGAGGCGCTTGCATGGGCGCGGCAGATCGCGGTCGAGGTCCTCGTCGAGGAGCCCGCGCTGATCAAGGACCTGGCGCGGATCCTGATCGACATGCAGGACTACCGCCAGGCGTTCGACTACCTCTCGCGCATCCCCCTGGACTACGAGACGCGGACGATGCTGAACGAGCTGTCCGTCGTGCTGGAGAAGCAGGGGGACATGGACGCGGCGCTCTACATCCTGCAGTTCATCGGGCAGCGCGAGAGCCAGTTCCAGGCGGCGCAGCTCGAGGTGCAGGCGCGGGAGGCGCGGCAGGCGGAGCAGCGCGAGATCGACATCCAGACTGAGCTCTCGCTCGCGGAGCTGCACTGGAAGAACCGCCGCTGGGGGGCCGCGCTGGAGGGGTACCTGCGCGTGCTGTCGCTCGGGTACCCGGACTACAAGTCGCTGCTGGAGCCGCTGGACGTCCTGATCGAGAAGATTCCCGACATATCGGCCGAGCAGTACGTGTTCCTGACGAACTTCTTCGCGGAGCGGCGTGACTGGCGGCGGACGCTGCTCTTCGCGGAGCGCGCGCTCGCGCTCGACCCGAACCTGACGAACATCGCGGCGCGCGTGATGCAATCGTGCGAGCAGATCCTCCTGGCCGACCCGAACGCGGGGGAGGTGAGGCTGCGCCTCGGGGACCTGCACCTCGGCAAGAACAACTTCGAGCGGGCGATGCAGGAGTACCGCAAGGCCGCGGCGATGCCCGAGTTCGGGATGAAGGCCAACCGGCGGATCGCCGTGGCCCTCGCGCGCGGCGGGGACCACATGGCCGCCTTCAAGAAGTACCGGGACATCCCCGTGCTCATGGCGGAGGACCTGGAGCGCGTCTACGACCTCGTGGTCTCGTTCGCCAACGCGCAGGCGTTCAAGGAGGCGGTGGAGGCCTGCCAACTCATCGCGGAGTACGACAAGAACTTCCGCGACATCCCGGCGAAGCTGAAGCAGTACGAGTCGCAGCTCCAGGCCGCGAACAGCGAGTTCACGATCGACCCGAAGATGCGCGAGCTGATCGGGGACCACGCGATCGGGCGCTACAAGTACGTGAAGAAGATCGGCAGCGGCGGCATGGGCGTCGTGCACAAGGTGCTCGACCTGAAGAACAACCAGGTCCTCGCGATGAAGATCCTGCGCGAGGGGCTCTCGGGCAGCGGCAAGGCCATCGACCGCTTCTTCCGCGAGGCCCGCATCGCGTCCACGCTGCGCCACCGAAACATCGTGAGCATCGTCGACTACAACATCTCGAACACGGCCGGCCAGTCCTACATCGCGATGGAGTTCATCGACGGGCCCTCCATGCGCGAGGTGATCGAGCAGAAGATAAACGAGAACCTCGAGCTCGGACTCGAGGACGTGCTGCAGGCGCTGGACTGGATGAGCCAGCTCTGCGACGCGCTGGACATCACGCACAAGCGCGGAATCATCCACCGCGACATCAAGCCCGACAACCTGCTGATCGACGGCGGGAACATGGTGAAGGTGACGGACTTCGGCATCATCCACATCGAGGAGGCGACGTTCACTCCAACGGGGGCGCTGATCGGCACGCCGCGCTACATGAGCCCGGAGCAGGTCCACGGCGGGCGCATCGACGGCAGGAGCGACATATACGCCGTCGGCATCATCTTCTACGAGCTGCTGATCGGCTCCCCGCCGTTCATCTCGGGGGACATCGCATACCAGCAGGTGAACGTGCTGCCGACGCGGCCGATCGAGATTTGCCAGAACATCCCGCCCCAGGTTGACCGCATCATCATGAAGTGCCTGGAGAAGAACCCGAACGACCGCTACCACGAGGCGCCGGAGCTGAAGAAGGACCTGGACGAGGCTTTCGTGCGGCTTGGGGGGGACCCGGAGCGCCGGCGTCCGGCCCCCGCGATGCTCACGGTTCCCGAGGGCGCCCCCCCGCCGCGCTCCCCGAGCCCGCTGCCCGTCGCGCCTCCGCCGATGCCCTCGGGCGGCCTAGCACGCACGCGCATGCTCGCCCCGGACGCGGGCATCTCGCAGCGCGTCGTCATTCCAGCGCACGAGGACGTCACCGCAGACGTCGACGCGGCCGTCCCGACGCGTCTCGAGATGCCGCCACCGCCGAAGTCCCTCCAGCCGCCGAGATTCGACACGGACCTGGACCTCTGACCGGGCGCGCGCCCGCCCCGTGATGCATCCATCCTGACGAAGGGCAGCACCGGAACTGCTTCACATCCTCATCCTGGGATTCGTGGTGGCGTGCGTCCTCGCAGTCGGCAGGATCGCCGACGAGGCGGACGCCCCGCTGCCCGAGCGCCTCTCGTGCTGGTGGGTGTGGGGCTGCGCGATCCTCTCCCCGCTCCTTGCGGTGGCCGGCCTCGTCAGCTTCACCAGGCCCGTGCTGACGCTGGCGGCGTCCCTTGCGGCGGCGGCGGCACTTTGGTTGCGCAGGGACGAAGGGCGGGAGTGGGTCGGCATCGGCCTGCGGGGCCTGGGCGCGGTGGACCGCGCAATCCTGGTCCTCATGGCCCTGTGGGTGGGCCTCGCCTTCCTGGGGACGCTCACGCCGGAGGTCCGGCACGATCCGCTCTTCTACCATCTGGAGGTGCCGCAGCTCTGGCTGAACTTCGGGCGCATCGTCGAGGTGCCGGAGAACGGCCACTCGTACTTTCCGTACGGGCACGAGATGCTCTACGGTTGGTGCCTCGGGCTTGGAAGCGACTCCGCGGCGAAGGGGGTGCACTGGGCCTCGGGCCTGGCGCTGGCGGGAATGGCCTCGGGGCTGGCGCGGTCGCTCGGGGCGCGCGGCCTGCACGCGGCGGCGCTCGTGTACTTCCTTCCCGCCGTCATGTACCTTTCGACGACGACCTACATCGACCTCGCCACGGGGATGTACGGAGTGGCTGCCCTGGTGCTGCTTCTGCGGGGCGTGTCGGAGCCGCGTGGCGCCGCCGCGCTGGGGCTCATGGTGGGTTCCGCGATGGCGACGAAGTACACCGCGTGGCCGCTGATTGGCGTGCCGGTCCTCGTGGCGTTCGCGTGGCAATCGCGGCTGAACGTGCGCATGCTGCTCGCTTGCGCGGTCGCAGTGGCCATTCCCGTGGCCCCGTGGGTGGTGCGGAACATGGCGCATGTCGGCAATCCTGTGGCGCCCCTGCTGATCGGCGTGTTCGGGCCGGAGAGCGCCCTGCAAACCGGGCTGGCGGGTTCGTTCGACTCGTTCGCTGGAACGGCATTCGGTCCCGTGGCGCTCTTCCTCGCTCCGTTCAGGTACGCGGGGCACCTGTTGCTGAACAAGTACCCGCTCTCGGTGCTCGGCCTGCTGGCGGGCGCGGCGCTGTGGGGGATGCGCACCCGGCGGACCCCTTCCGAACCTGCCGGTGCGGGCCCGCGGCGTGTGCACCCGGTCGTGCTGCTGGCAGGGATGTTCATGGTGGAGG